>SXSK01000190.1 GCA_005793375.1 Verrucomicrobiales bacterium
CATCCTCGATCTGCTCCGGGCGAGTGTGCCAAACAAGATACCGGAGACCCCTGAACTCACGCACCGCCAAGCACGACATTCCCAAGCAAAATGGTGAGAATGTCTAGAGAGCCATTTTAGAGACAAAGATGAGAGAGGGCTGCCGCACTCCAAAAAACAGCGCTTTGGGAGCGCGGTGGCCCTCCACCGCTTTTGGGGAATTTCCCAGGGACAACCCCACCTCCAATTGTCGGCAACTCGGAGTGGCTCCCGGAACCTTAGAAGCTCACTTGCGTCCCTTGAAACGTTCTGACCTACTATCCGAACGAACGATTTGAGCCATGAATTCAATCAGACCTTTTATCCGCTGCGCGGTGACACTCACCGCTGCCCTCTCGATCCAGGCCTCCGATTGGCCTGAATATCGCGGCCCGACGCACGACGGTCGTTCCCCGGAGTCTATTTCAAAAGCTTGGCCAGTTGGTGGGCCACGACAAGTCTGGAAGATCCCTTCAGAGGGCGGTTTCAGCTCGTTCGCTGTGGGTGGCGGACGCTGTTTCACCATCGTTCCAAGGGACAAGGACGGTGCCAAAATGGAATCCTTGGTGGGATTGGATACAGAAACCGGCAAAGAACTCTGGGCCACCCCACTCACCGTCGCTCGATATGATGGAGGCGCCAACGACGGTGCCGAGGGGAACAATGGCGGCGACGGGCCCCGTTCGACCCCGGCTGTGGATGGCAACCGCGTCTATTCCCTTTCCAGCAAATTGGTGCTCCAATGCTTTAATGCGGCGGACGGATCGGTCGTCTGGTCGCGCGATGTAATGAAAGAGCACGCAGGTGCTGAGCTCCGGTGGCAAAACGCCCAATCACCTGTAATTGACGGAAACGGCATTTTCCTCGCCGGAGGCGGCCCAGGTCAATCGTTGCTGGCTATCAACAAGAAGGACGGGGCGGTGTTGTGGAAAGGGTTCGATGAGAAAATGACCCATGCCACCTGTGTGCCCGCCACCATTCATGGCAAACGCCAGGTCATTTTCTTCGTCCAGTCGGGTTTGATCTCGGTCGATGCCATCACCGGAAAAGAGCTCTGGCGCTATGCGCATACGTGGAAGGTTTCAACTGCCGCATCTCCAGTCGTTTCCGGCGATATTGTCTATTGCTCCTCCGGCTACGGTGTCGGCGGCGGCGCGGCGCGCATCTCGAAGTCCGGCAACGACTGGAACGCCACGCGAATCTACTTCAAGGATAGCAACAAACCTCTCGCCAATCATTGGTCCACGCCAGTCCTGCATGAAGGGCATTTGTACGGAATGTTTCAATTCAAGGAATACGGCAAAGGCCCCGTCAAATGCGTTGATATCGCTACCGGTGAGGTCAAATGGGAACAGCCTGGGTTTGGACCGGGCAATGTCATTTATACCGATGGTCATATCCTGGCGTTGGCGGATGACGGCCGATTGGTCCTTTTCAAAGCCACACCCTCTGGTTACCAGGAAGTCGCCAGCGCCGATGTCCTGGACGGTAAATGCTGGACCACCCCAGTGATCTCAGGCGGACGCGTTTACGCCCGCAGCACCAAAGAAGCGGTTTGTCTCGATGTCAGCCTGAAGTCGGCCTCTCGCTGACCTGCCCCGCACCAGTTCGCGCTGGGAATCGTCACGGTTGACTTGGGGCGACACGTTCCGATGAGAACACTTCTGTGACCGGCACTGTGCTGAACATGGCCGGCATTTGCCTGGGTGGCATTGCCGGCTTGACACTAGCCCGATCGCTTTCGGAACGAACTCAGAGGAATGCCAAAATCGTTTTGGGCGCGCTCGTCGTCTACACCGGCCTGCGGATGACCTGGGACGCCGTCGGCGGCACCTTAATTCAGGTCATCAAACAATTGGGGATCGCGCTGTTGTCGTTATCCCTAGGCAACCTCACAGGAACGCTGCTCCGATTCCAGCGCACGGTCAATCGCCTGGGAAAACTCGCTAACGAACGGCTTCGGCGAGCTCAATCCGGCGAATCCAAGACCTGGAAAGACGGGGTGAAGACCACCGCCCTGCTCTACTGCTTGGGTCCATTGGGCGTGGTGGGATCCATCCAACAAGGACTTAATGGTGAGTGGCAGACGCTGGGCTTGAAAGGCGCCATGGATGGATTGGCGGGAGTGGGATTTGTAGCGCTCTTCGGTTGGCCCATGCTACTCTCAACAGTCGCCGTCCTAATATTGCAAGGTACCCTCACACTCGCGACCCAATATTGGGTCGCGCCTCATCTGCTGGACCGCAACCTCATCGATGCCGTGCAGGCCACCAGCGGACTCATGGTCGCGAGCGTCTCACTCGTTATTTTGGATTTGCGCAAGATTCCGTTAGTGAACTTGCTGCCGTCACTCATTTACGCGCCTCTATTCACCCGCTGGTGGGGTGCCGCTTAACCCTCGCCCAAGGCGCCTCTAAACGGTGGCTCCTGAATTTCGGCTGAATAGAGCCAGGGCCTGCAGGGTTCAGTTCCAGTTCAATCCCCCAACAACCGCTTGAGCGCATCGCGTGCTGATTGCTCCCGCGATGCCGCCCCTCCCTCGGTGGGCGCGCCAGCCCACTCTTTGCGAATGAGTTCAAAGTATTCGCAGTAGGTCGCCAACTGCTTGTCATAGACAGGTTCTGCCCGTCGTTCGCGGCACTGATGCGCGGCGCGGCGGTCGTGGTGTGTGCAGTTCAAGCACACACGCAAGTCCACGCGACATTGTGGACAGGTTTCGCTCCGGCCAGGTTGGTCGTCGCGACCAAACACCCAGCCACATTGATAGCAATGGCGAGTCATGGGTCTGAGCATCTGGTTCAGAAGCGCCGGCGCAAGCGAGAAAGCGGCCAGAAAAACGCCCTCGCACCCCGAGCCAAGTTCCTCCGTTAGAGCAATTCCAACAACCGATGCAACTCCGCATCGGTATTGTAGACGTGTGGCGCCACCCGAATCACTTTCGTCGTGTCCGGCAACGATCGAAGCGATGTCACCACTCCCGCTTCCATCAATCGTTGATGCAACGCCGGCATATCCGATCCGGGACGAAAAAAACTGAAGAACGCACCGGCATTCTCCGGGGGCGCGGTCGAGTGCAAGACCGCGTAACCTTTAGCCTCCAGAGCCGGCACCATCCAAGACCTCTTTCGCAGCAATTCGAATTCAATCGCTTCCGGAGTGAGCTCCTGGATCAACTCCATCGCGGCACACAATCCATGCAATCCCAGGAAACCATTCGTGCCCGCTTCGTACCGCCGCGCATCCGGCTTGAATACCATCTCCGTCTGGGTCTGAAAATTTGGGCAGCGCAGGTTGTGCCAGCCGTACACCATGGGACGCAACCGCTCCTGCAACTCCTTCTTCACGAATAAAATACCGGCGCCACAAGGCCCCAATAACCATTTGTGGGCGTCGGCAGCGAGGAAATCGACATCCACTGCACGCACTGGAAAAGCGCCCAAGGTTTGGATGGCGTCGAGACAGAACAGGATATTACGCGAGCGCAACCAACGCCCCAATGCCGGCACATTCAACCGCCAACCCGTCGAAAAATGGCAGCTTGAGAGCGCAACCAATCGCGTGTTCTCGTCCACTTGTCCTTGCACATCCACCAACCGAATGTACCCCGGCTGTCGGACATTCAGAAACCGCACTTGAACCCCCCGCTCTCCCAAGGCCATCCACGGATAAACATTGGCGGGATAATCATCGAGATAAACCAGGACATTGTCGCCCCGACGCCAGGGCAGCCCGCCTGCGACGAAACTCAGTGCGAGCGACGTCGGGCCAACCAAGGCGATTTCTTCAGGCTGTGCCCCAATCAAACCAGCCGCAACCGCACGTGTCCGCGATTCGAATCCCGGCGCCAACGCATCTTCCTGATCCCCAAGAGTGCATTGTTCGCCGTAGGCCGCCATGGCGTCGACCACTCGACGCGGTAATGGACAAACGCCGGCATGCCCCAAAAAGATTTTCTTGGCGCATACCGGAAATTGGGACTGCCGAAAGGATTCATCGGCCAGCAACTGAGCGACGGTCATCACGGCAAGAGTGTGGCGGCGCGAGCCATCTGACCAGCCCCTTTGCATCCCTACACACAGAGGTGAACCGAATCGGAAAGGGGTCTCGCGGAGGCGCGGAGACGCGGAGGGGGACCAGATTCGAAGAGGGTGCGTGAGTTTGGATGGTCATTGGCGAACTCTGAACGGGAAGGAAACAGAGAAGGACAACGATTTCGATCCCCATTTTCCCCTCGGCGCCTCTTCCCACCTCTGCGGTGCATCATCCGATCGGAGAGCAAGGGTTCGCGGACACCGCCGGAGCCAACTCCCCTCAGAAGTCTCTCTCTCCGCGTCCTCCGTGTCCTCCGCGGTTCCCCAGTTTTTCTGCCGCCTCCCAAAAACAAACCTTGAAACCAAGCGTCGATTCCCCGCGTCTAGTTGTAACGTATGCTGAAACCGCTGCCTTCATCCCAATGGAACCGCAGCACCGCCGCGCACCTCTTGAATCGTGCAGGCTTTGGTGGCACCCCCGCGCAAATTGAAGCGCTTGCGAAACTGGGGCTTGAAGGTGCGGTGGACCGATTGATCCGCTGGGAAGACCAGGCGGAGTCCTTCCCCCCCCCCGAATGGACCAAAGTAGACCCTGAAACGCGCGCCGAAACCTTTCGAAAATTTCGCAACGGAACCCCCGAAGAACGCCAAGCTGCCCAGCGGGAAATGATGAAAGAACGGCGTCAACACCTGTTGGAACTCCAAGGTTGGTGGCTCCACAGGATGTTTACCACCCC
>SXSK01000191.1 GCA_005793375.1 Verrucomicrobiales bacterium
CGCCTACGTGCTGGACGATGCAGGAGACTTCGCGAAGCGCTGCAACACCCAGATGGTGGGCATTGAAGCGCTGGAAGACCCAGAGGACATTGCGGAATTGCACGCGTTGATCGAGCGCCATGTGATCTATACGGGCAGCGAACGCGGGCGCAATGTGCTCGCTCAATGGGATGCACTGCGGCCGAAGTTCGTGAAGGTGATGCCCAAGGATTACAAGCGTGTCTTGCAGTCCTTGAAGACTGCGTTGGCTGCTGGCCTCAGCGGCGACGAGGCCACCAATGCCGCATTCGAAGCCAACGCCCGCGACGCCTCGCGCGTCGGTGGCAGCTGAACTCAACCCTCCAAACTTTCGACTATAAGGACCTAACCATGGGCAAACCCACTGGATTCCTCGATTACACCCGCGAACTGCCGCATGACCGCGATGCGATCAAGCGCATATTGGATTGGACCGAATTTCACGAGCACATGAGTGAAGCGAGCCTGAAAGATCAGGCCGCCCGCTGCATGGATTGTGGCATTCCATTCTGTCACACAGGCCAGCTTGTCAGCGGCATGGCGAGTGGTTGTCCGATCAACAACCTCATCCCAGAATGGAACGATCTGGTATTCCGTGGGTTGTGGCGTGAAGCCCTGGAGCGATTGCACAAGACGAACAATTTCCCGGAGTTCACCGGCCGAGTCTGTCCGGCACCCTGCGAAGGTTCCTGTGTCCTCGGCATCACCAGCCCTCCGGTGACGATCAAGAACATTGAAGTTTCGATTATCGACAAAGGCTGGGACGAAGGATGGGTCACACCTGAAGCCCCTGAGAAGCGCACGGGCAAGAAGGTGGCGGTGATTGGCTCCGGTCCGGCCGGTCTTAGCGCAGCCGCGCAGTTGAATCGTGTAGGACACCTCGTCACGGTTTACGAACGCGCTGATCGCCCGGGTGGATTGCTCATGTACGGCATCCCCAACATGAAACTGGATAAGAAGCGGGTGGTTGAGCGTCGGCTCCAATTAATGGAAGCCGAAGGTATTCGATTTGTGTGCAACACCGAAGTGGGACGCGATATTCCCGCCCAAGAACTGATGGATGGGTACGATGCCGTCGTGGTCTGCACTGGCGCCACCAAACCGCGCGATCTGCCCATCGAAGGCCGGAACCTCAAGGGGGTCCATTTTGCCATGGAGTTCCTCACGGCGAACACCAAATCTGTGCTCGATGGCCATCGCAATGGCGGCTTCATTGATGCTGCTGGTAAGGATGTCATTGTGATCGGCGGTGGCGATACGGGGACGGATTGTGTGGGCACTTCGATGCGGCATGGCTGCAAGAGTCTGGTTCAGGTGGAGATCCTGCCCAAACCACCGGAAGCGCGAGTTGCGGATAACCCGTGGCCGGAGTGGCCCAAGGTATACAAGCTCGACTACGGTCAGGAAGAAGCCGCGGCCAAGTTTGGAGAGGATCCCCGTATCTATCTGACCACAGCCAAAAAATTCGTCAGCGACGAGCAGGGGAATGTCGCCGGGGTTGAGTTGGTGGAAATCCGTTGGAGCAAAAACGAAAAGGGACAATTTGTACCTCAGGACGTTGCCGGCACCAGCCGGGTAGTGCCTGCTCAATTGGTGTTGTTGGCGATGGGATTCCTCGGGCCCGAGCAGCCCCTGCTCGATCAATTGGGCGTCGAGCGGGATCCCCGCACGAACATCAAGGCGGATCATGGCAAGTACAATACGACGATCCCCAAAGTCTTCGCCGCGGGCGACTGTCGCCGCGGCCAAAGTCTGGTGGTATGGGCGTTCAATGAAGGACGTGGCGCCGCGCGCGAATGTGATCGATGGCTAATGGGATCTACAGACCTTCCGTGACCATTCGCATCCCGTATCGGGTTGCACCAAACCAAGCCCCGGTTCCTCCCTGGGGTTTTTATTTTTGAAGCGACGCTTTGAGAATTGGGTTCATTTTCGCATGGCCAAGCGGGGTTGAACCCTCCACAGTGGTGACTGTATCCATGAAAACTACTGTGCCTCGCTTGACTGTACGATCGGGCTTTACCTTGATCGAGCTCCTGGTGGTAATTGCCATCATTGCCATCTTGGCTGGAATGCTTTTGCCAGCGCTGGGTCGTGCCAAGCTGAAGGCCACTGGTATTGCCTGTCTCAGCAACCAGAAGCAGTTGATCCTGGGCTGGACCATGTATTCCTCGGACCAGTCCGATCGCTTTGTGAACTTCCTGCAGAACAAGAACGGAACGGGAGATACTCCATGGCGTTACGCTTCCCCTCCAAAACCCCCGACGTCTCCTGCCGGCACCAGTGCAGAGCGTCGGATCCAATTGACTATTGAAGAAGGTTATCGGCAGGGAGCACTGTTCAATTACGCTCCCAGCCCAGGCATTATCCATTGTCCCGGCGACACGCGCACCAAATTGCGGGCTAACAAAGGATATACCTACGTGAGTTTGTCAGGCGTGGGAACCATGAACGGTGAGGTCGCGGAGATTTTTAAGACGACTTCCTTGACCACACCCAGTGAGCGGTATGTGTGGGTGGAAGAGAACGACCCGCGCGGCGAAAACGTCGGTTCCTGGATCATGAGTCAAGGAACACCGGCAACTGATTTCAAGGGAGCTCAACTCGTCGATTCCACTGCAGTTTTTCACGGGAACTCCAGCACGTTTGATTTTGCCGATGGTCACGCGGAATCTCGAAAATGGATCGATAACGTCATGGTGAAGTATTCAGCGAGCATGGATCCCAACAAGTTCGGGAGCGCTCCCAACGACAAGGCTGCGCCAACCGACGTGAAGTGGTTGGCACGCCGCTATCCGTCCAAGATTAACCCCTGACACGGCGTCAAACGCGCCCCGATTGGCTTGACTGCGCTACCAACCGAGGAGGACGGTTCCATTGGGAAACGGGTTTTGATCAAGGTATGCCTGACAGTGATGGGTAGTCGGTATAGCCCTTCGAGCCCGGTGAGTAGAAGGTGGACTCGTCTGGTTCGTTCAAGGGGGCATTGCGACGGAACCGCTCAGGCAAGTCTGGGGACGCCGAAAGCGATGGCGTCC
The DNA here is from genome assembly GCA_005793375.1 of Verrucomicrobiales bacterium. GTDB lineage: Bacteria > Verrucomicrobiota > Verrucomicrobiia > Limisphaerales > UBA9464 > SXSK01. Next base: position 3,057 of record SXSK01000191.1, read on the forward strand.
GCCCAGCCTTCCGCGTAATTCATGCAGCCCCAGACAAATACCGGCACACTACCGAGTATCAACACCAAGCCAACGATGGAGGCGATCTCCCAATCTGGGATCTCTAATCTAGAGACCGGACAACGGTAATCCAGTCAACTTTTGGAGCCTCCTCGCAAACTCTTCCGCAGCCTGCGGGACTTCGTCCTGGTTGGTGTTGAAATCCTTGACCCAAACGATGGGGCCGCCATCGAGGGGTTTCAATCCGACACTGCCAGTAAAGGTGTCCGGCCCCTCGACGCCTGGGTGACACAAATGGCGGACGACGATGTGGCTAAATTCGATCAAAGGACGGCAGTTCCTGGATGTCTCATGCCATGCATAGTTCATTACGGTGATGATCTTACGTTCAGCGAAGTCGAGGTATGCATGCTCACAACAAGAAGGACAATACGGAGCAATGATGAAGGAAAAGATGGCGATCGTAAAATACCACGCGTCACGGGAACCATCATTCGGTCCACCCGATGAGCTTCCTATTGTAAGCGAATACAATGAGAAAACTCCCACGGCCAGGAGGGTGACCGTCGCACCGACTTTCAGCCTAATGGGCCGGAGGAAGATCCCAAGACCAATACACGCTGCGGACATTACGATTTTACCGGTTGCCTCGGTGTCGTTGAACTGACTCCCGTGAATCTCAAGGGTCCGAGTGGATGTCGAGCTGTTCATAGCGTCCCCTTTCACTCCCCTGCAAAAGCATGCGCCCAGAGAGGTAACAAGAATACTTGCCTGGAAATGCCAGGACTATTGCGACGGATGAAGAATTAACCGACGGCACTCAGTGGACCACCCTTTGAGACGACGGCATTAATGACCAGGAGGTTACGTTACCGCGATTCGCCTTCCATGAACCCACCCCCAAACGAGAAGGATCAATCCCAACACGGCTGCCATGAGTCCCGCCGTGACCAGTGCGTAACCGACATGGTCGCGCCTTTGAACCACGATCCAGAAATGACTTCCCTGCACGGGGGCTACACCAGCCAGCCAGGGCCCGGCAAAGTACGGTTTCTTCTGCCGGACTGGGTCGAAATACCAGCCGCGGCTCCGCTGCTCGGGATCAAAAGGGAGGTCGTCGATTCGGATCGCCTCATCGGCCCGCTGATAGCTGGGATGAGACATCACGACGTACGATTTTCGCTTTTTAAGCGGATCTGTCAGCCGATCGGTGCTGCCAATCATGACGACGTGGGCATTCCGGGGAGCATCGCCCAGGGTTCGCGTGGAGGACGTCGTCACCGTCCCCATCAGCACAGCCCGGAGGCTTCCCTGTTTACCGTCGCCATCTTTGATCGCGACGCTGATCCCGAACTTGTCCTCGCTGTCGTCCGTCCGACTCCAGTAGACAAGAGAGACATGGGCTTCTGGAATCGTGGATGCACGGGATTTTTCCACGGCTCCAAGAAAATGATTTCGATCCCCGAAATACGTGGTGTCGAGCGAAACTTCCAAATCGGGCTAACGCGCCAGCAGGATTCCGTTCATGTTGAACAGACTCCAGCTTTCAAAGGGCACACCATCCATCCACCTCTCTCCGTTCGAACGAAGTGATTCGGCGGTGATGCGCTCGTGCTGTGCTTGAAGGAATTGTCGAAGTGCATTGGTTTCGCCCGCTTCGACGAAAGGCAGCAACCGAGAATCCCTGGATACCGTGGTGACCACTGACTTAAGCCGTTTCAAGTCGTCCGAAACATTTCGGGCTGTTTTTTCGGCGGCAAAAACCGTCAATCCGAGCACATCTTGGCGAAACAGCACTGCGGCCACTCCGAGCAGGAGGAACATGAACCCCACCATCCCGATCAAGCTCGCTAAGGTTGGATTCCAACATGGCGGGTGGTACTCCGGTTCGACACGGGTTGCAAAATCAAACTTGGCGAATGGGCACGTGAATCATCAGACGTCACTCGCCGAGGATGGCGAGAAGATTTCGCAACTCTGTTTGTGCTTCTTCCGCAGTTGACACAGTACGCTTAATTTCCTCCTTCAGAACTCGTCCATAGTCCTGGCGCAGGCGGCTCACGGCCATCTTAACAGCCTCTTCGCTCTTGCCGAGACGCGAAGCCGCCTCGACATGGGGACGGTGGCTCAGCGCCCCTGGCAAAAAGCTTTTCAACTCGAAAAAGAGTTCAGTTCTCCCTGAGTGTTCGTACTGGGCTTGAAGTTCGGTCAGAGCATGTTCCAATAGCGTCACCGCCCAGGCGCGTTCGTAGAGCTTGTCGGGCGTCAAATCGTGCGTTAGCTCCTTCGAGTAACGATTTTCGGCGTCCTGGCATTCCAATGGAACATGCGGACGGCCGCCTCCACGTTTCTGCGCGTGCAACCGATCGTACTCATTGAGGAGCAGATTTTGCAGACTGACAAGGAGCCAGGTGCGAAACCTTCCTTCACCTGGATGGATACCCTTGAATATGAGTTTTGTGACGATGCGTCGTCAAAAAAACTCCGGCGTCATGTCCTCCGCCTCGTGTGGACTGTGACCCTTGCGGCGAAGCCAGGCGTAGAGAGGATACCAATATTGGCGGCACAATGCCTCAAGCGCTTCCTCGGCTTCCGATGACTGAGTCTGGGCCGCCGCGAGAACAACGCTCCAGTGCGTGGTTGCGAACCGCCCAGTCCAAATCCGATTCGCTGCTCCCCATTGGGTCGACGAGGCCCCAGTTCATTTTGAAAACCGCCACATGGGACGACTCATCCTTCCTGCGATGGACTCGCGCCCTCGCTGGGAACCGAAAATAGTTTTGATAACACGTTCAATTTTTCGATGCACACCTCCCCTGGGGTGTGTGTTAGAAAGTAACGTATGAATGCCAAAAATTGCCAGGAACCGCTCCGACCGAGTTCTGAGGCGGGATTGGTTGGGGTGGCGGCAGTTCCATCTGGCATGGAGTCGGCGATGGAGAACTGCGTCGGCGCGCGGAACCGACAAATAGGATGGGTTTGTGCGGCGCTAGGAGCCTTCACTGGATTGATCATGGGGCTGTGGTCCTTTGACGGACCGGTGACAGTACCGGGATGGCTGGGGGAATATGGAGCCACATCCCGACGGTTGGCGCGTCTGGGTCACATTGCTTTTTTTGGATTGGGCATTCTCAATTTGCTGCTGGCGAGGGAACTGACGCTTTCAGCACTCGGTCAGCGGGGCAAACGAGTGGCTTCTGTGGCAATGAATTTTGGGAATATATTCTTGCCGCTTACGCTCTTTGGTGCCGCTGCCTATGCGCCATTGAAGTACTTGATGTCAGTCCCTGCCAGTGCGGTATTTATGGCATTGGTACTCGCCGCCTACGGAGCCTCGACAAGGATTCCTCCAACCGACCCAGCGACTAACCGTTCAGGGAAATTTGGGGAGGCTGGAACATGAACACGATCCCCGACCTGCTTAGACGATCGGCTTCCCTGTTTCCTGGCGCACCTGCCGTTGAGTGGGCCAAGGCGGCTCGCCATGGAGGGTTCTCCTATTCTCAACTCCATGGCGCCATGCTGAAGGGCGCCGATTTTCTGCGGCAGGGGGCGCTGCGGAACGGCGACAAGGTGCTCCTGCATATGGAATCCAGACCGGAGTGGGCGGCAGTCTTTTTTTCAATACTTGAGGCGGGATTGGTGGTTGTTCCGATTCCAGTTGAGGCACCTCCCGCCGCAATTGCGACCATCTCGACCATGGCCGATGCGAAGGCGGCTGTCCTCAGTGCGCAAACCCGCGGCACAGCATCGGTGATCAGGATTCCTTCGTTTGCTGCGGAGGATTTGGTTCGATTGGAAAGGACTGAGGGTTCGGTCGAAAATATATCGGCCGGGAGTGTTAAACTGCCGAGGCCTGAGCTCACTGGGTTCCTGCACGCCACCTCCGAGACCGCGAGTGTGGAGTTGGCGATTCTGGCATTTACGTCAGGCAGCACGGCAGATCCGCGGGCAGTGGAACTGAGTCACGCAAATATATTGGCTGACTTGAATGGGTTGATCGCGGTGCGGCAGGCCCGGCCTGGAGATGCTTTTTTATCCCTGCTGCCGCCCGCGCACATGTTCGAGTTGACAGCGGGACTCTTGGGACCACTCGCTTGTGGGGCGAGGGTCGTGTATCCGGGGAGCCTGTTGCCAAACCGCCTCGTCGCGGCGCTGCGGGAAGAACAGATCACGCACACACTTTCCGTGCCTGCGTTGCTGGAGGCGCTGTATATCGAAGTTCTGGAAGAACTGATCGAGGCTGGAGCGCTCGATGCTCGACACCGTGGACAAACTCCGAGCGAGACCTCGAGGCGGATTCGTGATGAAATGGCTCCGTTGGTCGGCCGCTGCCCGGCATCCAGGTACGCGCAGGACCCAGCCAGGAGATCCAGGTGCAAGGTGCCAACGTGATGCGAGCCTATTACAAGAATCCTGAGGCCACGGCGGCCGCTTTTGAAGAGGGTTGGCTCAAAACGGGCGACCGGGGTCATATGGACGCCGCAGGATTCTTGTTCGTCACGGGTCGCTTCAAAGAGGCAATCGTAGGAGCCACCGGGGAGACTGTCTATCCAGAGGAAGCCGAGCCCTATTATGCCAGCCCGCTGTTCTCCGAGTTTTGCATTGGCGCCTTGGCTGGCCCACACGGAAACGATTTGTCGACCCTGTTTGTCGTGCCGGCGTCGTCTGACATTCGGACCGAAGACCTACAGGAAACTTTTGAGAGCCTGCGAGCAAACGCGCCGTCACGGCTGCGGGTGCAACGTTTTGTGCGCCTCGCAGGCCCTTTGCCTCGAACGCCAACTGGCAAGGTGAGGAGGCGAAGTCTTTCAGAATCTTGGGATAGGGCCAACTCCCCAAGCAATTAACGAAATTCTTGTGACTTATTGAGCATGAAACACCCGAATCTAGAATCTGAATTGCGAGGCCTGCTGGCTGAACGTTTTCGACGCGATGTTACGCGCGTCGAACTGGACGCCGACTTGGAGCGGGAACTGGGGTTGGACAGCTTGGCCAAATTACAGTTGTTGGCGGTGCTGGAGACGCGCCTGGGTATCTGCTTTCAGGATGAACGGCTCGCCTAGTTGCGGACCCTGAGACAACTGATGGATGCCATACAGCTAGCGTCTGACAAGAAAGCCGGTGCTCTATGAGAATCGGGTTGATTGCGATGAGTGGCGTTCGGGTGCGCACACGGGAATTGGCGGAACTGGGTGTCACGTTACCTGGATTCGTAAACCGTGGGAAGGTGATCGCCTCGTTGCCTAGTCTGGGTCTGCTGACGGTGGCGGCACTGACTCCACCCGATATCGAGGTGGCCTATCGGGAGATGGAAGAAATCAAGTCGGAGGACAGTCTGGAACGGTTTGATCTAGTTGGAATCTCCTCCTTTACGGCGCAGATCGACGAAGCCTATCGGTTGGCCGATCGCTACCGGGCGGCAGGCGTGCCAGTGGTGCTGGGCGGATTGCATGTGAGTCTGTTGCCTGATGAGGCAGGGCAGCACGCCGACAGCGTTGTTTTGCATGGCGCTGAGGGCGCGTGGCCACGGTTGATCGAGGACTTTCGACGCGGACAACTCAAACCGCGTTATGAGGGATTGCGCGCGGGTGTCTTCCAGCCTCCCAACTACGCGTTTCCACGCTTCGACTTGTTGCGTGGGCGACCTTACAATCGCCTCACGGTACAAACGTCACGCGGCTGTCCCCTGAATTGCGAATTCTGTGCCGCCAGCATTCGGATCACATCGAGCTTCCAACAAAAGCCAGTAGATAAGGTGGTGGCGGAACTGAAGTCGGCGATGGCGGTGATGGAGCACCCCTTTTTCGAACTGGCCGATGACAACACCTTTATCAACAAGAAGTGGGGCAAGGAATTCCTGCGGGCAATCATCCCGTTGAGACTGAGTTGGTTCACGGAGACCGACATTTCGGTTGCGGACGACGATGAGTTGCTCGGGTTACTGGCCGAAAGCGGGTGTCGCCAGATACTCATTGGACTGGAGAGTCCGTCCGAGGATGGATTAGCGCACCTGGACCCGCATGATTGGAAACGCCGTCGCTGCGGGGATTACCTGAAGGCGATTGAGAAGATCCAGGCACGCGGCGTGACAGTGAATGGGTGTTTTATCCTTGGGCTCGATAACCAGATGCCGGAGGTATTCCCACAAGTAAGAGACTTCGTCCGAGAATCGGGTGTTCTGGAAACGCAGATCACGGTATTGACGCCGTTTCCTGGCACGCCGCTTTATCGCCGGTTGTCGGAGGAGGGAAGGCTATTCAAACCGCGATATTGGGATCGCTGCACATTGTTCGATGTCAATTTCCGGCCCAAACTTATGACTGTGGACGAACTGGAGTCTGGCATGCGCTGGCTGTTCGGCGAGATCTATAACGAACGGGAGTATGCCCGCCGCCAACGGCACTACATGGAACTCGTCAAAGCGCGTCTGGAATGAGATCTGACCCAACGGCTCACTTGCCCATCAACTCACGACGCACAAAGCTCAGCATCAGGGCTGCCCGATAAGCGTGTTCGCCGGCATCCGATGTCCCGGCGTGGCCCCCCACTATGTTCTCGAAATACTCGAACCGCTGTCCCGCCCCTTCCAGCAGCGCTGCGAACTTGCGCGCATGACCGGGATGAACTCGGTCGTCCTTGGTCGAGGTGTAGATGATCGCCGGCGGAAGCCGTACCCCTGGCCGCACATTGTGGTATGGTGAATACCTTCTCAGATACGCCCAGTCCTCCGCCACGTCTGGATTGCCGTATTCTCCCATCCACGACGCCCCCGCGAGAAGCCGGTTGAATCGCCTCATGTCGGTCAGCGGCACTCCCATGATCACGGCATCGAACAGGTCCGGTCGCTGCGTCATCGCCACCCCCACCAGCAACCCGCCCTGCGATCGACCCGACACCGCCAGCTTAGACGCAAGCTCTGCCCGTCGCAGATCCTCCCCTACCGAATAGAGGTCGTCGAAGCTCAACTGCCGCCCGTCCCGCATCGCCACCTCATGCCACAGCGGCCCGTACTCTCCCCCGCCCCGGATGTTTGCGATCACAAAACTCCCGCCATCCCGAATCCAAAATACTCCGCTGGGCCCGATCTGGTAGGGATTCTTTGTGAGGTAAGTCGGCTTCTGCGCGAGGCGGTAGCCGCCATACGCATGCATGATTGTAGGCAACGGCCCGATCGCACCCGCCGGACGCACCACGAAATACGGGATCCGAGTCCCATCTTTCGCGGTGGCAAAGCGCTGGCGGACGTCGATCGAATTGGGATCGAAGATCTCTCGCAGGGCTGCCACCTTCGACGGCGCCCCACCCGAGCGGGTGACCATCAGCCTTTCCGGCATCGCCAAACTCTCGACCCGGTAAAAGGCTGTGTCCCGTCGCCCCCCGGACACCATCACCTCCACCGAACTGTTTGGGGGAACTGGGATGACATCTGACTCCCATCCGGACCTGGACTGCTTTAGCGCGATCAGGCGTCCCGCCACATCCTCCAGCAGACTGACATATACACGATCCGTCCCGACGCTGACCGCCTCGACCGCCTGTCGACCGGAAGGTGTGAACACCGGTTGGATGGTTCCGCCATTTTCGATCTCATAGGCAACGAGCGATCCCGCCTCAAATCTCCTCCCGCGAAGTTCCCAGGGCTTTTGCAGCCTCGCGATGACTTGGCGCCCCAGCATCCCTTCGATCGACGCCATCTCTGGCAGCGGCGAAGGCGTCAGGCCGCCCTTGGCATCGACGTGATGGACGATCGCGTTCCAGAAGCTCGGCCGGCGGATGACGCGCGCACTCATCTGGGCACCATCGAAGGTGCTCGCCACACCCACGGACATGTCCCCCTTCACCCCTTCCAGGAGCAATCGCGCTGACCCAATCGGCGTCCCTCGCATCCAAAGTCGCGCGGTGCGGGCATAGCCGGAATCCGTGACATCGCCGCCGTGCGCGGTGGCGATGAGCAGCGTATCATTATCCACCCAGGCCAACCCTGTTTTGGCTGGAGGAGTGCTGAATCCGCTCGGGACAAACTCGCCCCTCTCAAGGTCGAACTCACGCCAGACCTGTGCATCAGTTCCTCCATCCGACAATCCCACCATACATCGCCGGTAGTCGGGCGGCAGGGGCAGGGCTCCCTTCCAGACCCATCGTTTCCCCTCCTTGCGGGAAAGCGCGTCGAGGTCGAGTAGCACCCTCCATTCGGCTCGCCCCTCGATGAATGCCTCGAGATTGGAGATTCGCCAGAGACCCAGCGGATGGTCCGCATCGTGCCACACTCCAACCACACGGTCCCCGAAGAGGTTTTCCGGCGGCACGATGCGCGTTTTGTCGTCCAGTATGGCACGCATCTCGGAGACCATGTTGGTGAACCCCGGCGTGGCGGCCAGACGGCTGGCCGTCGCGGCATTCCACGCCCGGACCTGATCCAAAGCTTTGGGATCCTCGATACCCTCCAGCCAAATATGCGGATCCGGATCCACCGCCCGCATCGACCTGGCGGACAGGAGAAGGACGGCCAGCAGCAGGAGGGATCGGTGCATGCCCCGGAAGGGATCATCGTGGTAGGTAAGAAGCAAATTTACTCACAGCCATCCCACAGCCGTCTGAAATCAGGTAAAACCGACCGAAATCCCTTTTAAACTGAGGGGTGTTTATCGAAACCGCTCTAAGACTTTTGTCGTCGATCGCATGCAGGCGGGCTCCTTTTGCGCCGGTGCTGTCCCATAGGCATCTCTCACATTAGGCGGTATAGCTGTTTATTGATTTTTTATGATCCCATTGCAGCTTGGGGTATTGTCGCAGGTATTGATAATACGCTCTTGACGCTCCACGAAGAGCGCCGCCCTTCCTTGATGGGGTTGTCCTATGCCACGGACTACGGGCAGAGGCATTCAGTCAGGGAGAAGCGGGGTGGGTTTTGGCAAGTTTGCGCTCGACGAAAGCACTGATGCGGCTGACGGTCCTAAAGTTCTCACGGCCCTGCGCCAGTTGGTGGAGCCGATCGATTTGGACGGCCGTCTGGTCGCAATGGATGCCTTGCATACTCAGGATGAGACGCTTCAAAAGCTCCTCTATGAAAAGGGCGCCGACTACCTTGTCACCCTCAAGGAC
>SXSK01000192.1 GCA_005793375.1 Verrucomicrobiales bacterium
AAGATGGTCCACAATGGCATTGAGTATGGGGATATGCAGTTGATCTGCGAAGCCTATCAGATGATGCGGGATGGTTTGGGCATGAGCGCCGATGAGATGAGCGCCGTCTTCAAGGAATGGAACACGGGGGATTTGGACAGTTTCCTAATTGAGATCACGGGAAACATTCTCGCCAAAAAAGATGAGGACGGCTCGGCGTTGGTGGACAAAATCCTGGATACCGCCGGGCAGAAGGGCACTGGGAAGTGGACAGTGATAGATTCGGCCAACCTCGCCCAACCGGTGACCCTCATTGCTGAAGCGGTGTTCAGTCGATGTGTCAGTGCGATGAAGGATGAGCGCGTAAAAGCCTCGCGAAAGTTGAAAGGTCCGCGCGCGGCGATGGCTCAGGCCAAGAAGGAATCGGCCAAAAAAGCCTTGATCGAAGATATCCGCAATGCGTTGTACGCTTCCAAGATTGTGAGCTACGCCCAGGGCTATATGCTCATGCGCGCGGCGGCCAAGGAGAACGGTTGGGACCTCAATTACGGCGGCATTGCACTCATGTGGCGCGGCGGCTGTATCATCCGGTCGAGATTTCTGGGCAAGATCAAGGAGGCTTTTGACAAGAACCCGAAGCTCAACAATTTACTGCTGGACGACTATTTCCGTGGCGAGATCAAGAAGGCGCAGAAGGGGTGGCGCAATGTGGTTTCGCTGGCGGTGAAGAAGGGATTGCCTGTGCCGGCATTCGGCACGGCGCTGGCCTTCTATGACAGCTATCGCAATGCCCGATTGCCCGCCAACCTCCTGCAGGCTCAGCGCGATTACTTCGGCGCACACACCTATGAGCGCATCGACAAAGATCGCGGTCAGTTTTTCCATACCAACTGGACCGGAACCGGCGGGAGAGTTAGTTCTAGTACGTATAATGTGTGATCTGTCGGGTTGGCTTACGGTGATTCCCTGACCTTTCGACGGACAGAACCCGCATCGACCCCAATTCCCTTGCGCGGAAAAATCCGTGCGCTAAAACCCGTCTTTCGACTCATGCAAGAGCGCTACATTGCCCGCATTTCCTCGGAACTAAAGATTTCTCCCGGCCAGGTGGCGAACACGTCACGCCTTTTGGCCGAAGGGGGCAGCGTGCCCTTTATCGCCCGATATCGCAAAGAAGTCACCGGCAGCCTGGATGAGGTGGCGATCACGGCGATCCGCGATCGATTGGCGCAGTTGCTGGAGTTGGCGCAACGGCGTGATTCCATCGTTAAATCGCTTATCGAGCGCAATCTGCTCACGAACGAATTAAAGGTGTCGATCGCGGGGGCGGAGACTTTGTCGGCTTTGGAAGATCTCTACGCGCCCTATCGTCCCAAACGGCGCACCAAGGCGATTATCGCGAAGGAAGCCGGATTGGAACCGCTGTCGGAGCGCTTGTTTAATGAACAGGGAACGATCGATCCCCAATTGATCGCGGTGGACTTTGTTAACGCGGCGAAGGAAGTGCCCGATGCCAACGCGGCATTGGCGGGTGCCCGCGATATTCTGGCGGAACGGTTTAGTGACGATCCGACGGCGCGCACCCGGGTTCGAGAGCTGTATTGGAATGCCGGGTTGATCCACTCCAAAGTGATCACTGGCAAGGAAGTGGAGGGGGCCAAGTATCAGGATTACTTCGATTGGTCGGAACCGGTTTTGAAGATTCCGAGTCATCGCCTGCTGGCGATTCGCCGCGGCGAAGATGAGAGCATTTTGATGTTTCGCATCCAACCGCCCGAGGACGATGCCATCGCCATTTTGGAGGCACTGTTCCTGAAGTCACGTGGCACTCCTGGCGGTGAACAGGTTCGTTTGGCGATCTACGATGGCTACAAGCGGCTTCTGGGATTTGCCATGGAAGCGGAGGTTCGCATGGAGGCCAAGAAACTCGCGGACACCGAAGCGATTCGGGTATTTGCGGACAACCTACGCGAACTCTTGCTGGCGCCGCCTCTCGGAGAAAAGACGGTGCTGGCGCTGGATCCGGGATTTCGCACGGGATGCAAGACGGTGGTCCTGGATCGGCAAGGCAAACTGTTGCATCACGATGTGTTGTTTGCCACAGCTGGAAGCGAAGGGCAACTCGCCCAAACAGCTGCCGCAGCGCGCCGGTTGGTCGAACAATTTCAAGTGGAGGCCATTGCCATCGGCAATGGCACCGCCGGTCGGGAGACCGAACAATTCGTTCGGGAGCTCCAACTTCCAGTGTCCATTCCCGTGGTCCTTGTGAACGAGAGTGGTGCTTCCATTTATTCTGCCAGTGAGGTGGCTCGGGAAGAGTTTCCCAATGAGGACCTCACGGTTCGCGGTGCCGTCAGCATTGGTCGTCGACTCATGGATCCGCTCGCCGAATTGGTCAAGCTCGACCCCAAGTCGATTGGCGTTGGACAGTATCAGCACGATGTGGATCAGGCGGCCCTTAAACGCGGTTTGGACGACACGGTCATCTCTTGTGTGAACCGCGTTGGTGTGGAGTTGAATACGGCGAGCAAGGCGCTGTTGAGCTATGTGTCCGGATTGGGGCCCGGTATCGCCGGGAACATTGTCGACTATCGCAATCAGAACGGCGCATTTCGGTCGCGGTTCGATCTTTTGAAGGTGCCGCGTTTGGGCCCCAAGACATTCGAACAGTGCGCCGGCTTCCTTCGAATCCGCGATGCGGAGAATCCGCTCGATTCGAGCGCGGTGCATCCCGAACGTTACGAGCTGGTGGCCGCTATGGGGCGCGACTTGGGCTGTGGGGTCAAGGACTTGATGCAAAATGGGGCCGTGCGCAATCGGCTTCGTCTCGACAGGTATGTTTCGTCGTCCGTTGGGTTGCCTACGTTGCGGGACATCGTGGAAGAGCTTGCCAAGCCGGGTCGGGACCCAAGAAAACAGTTCGAGGCTTTTCATTTCCAAGAAGGCATTCGCAAACTCGAAGATTTGAAGCCCGGCATGAAGCTTCCCGGAATTGTTACCAACGTGACTGCGTTTGGTGCGTTCGTAGACATTGGTGTCCACCAAGATGGCTTGGTACACGTCAGTCAGCTTGCCGACCGGTTCATCAAGGATCCGTCCGAGGTGGTGAAGGTGGCGCAGAAGGTTCAGGTGACCGTCACGGAAGTCGACTTGCCGCGAAAGCGGATCGCGCTCTCGATGCGGGCGAACCCCATGGCGGTGGCTGGTAAAGACACGAAAGGTACTCCGACGGCACCTGGTCCGCGGCTGCTGGGTCCACGTCCGGGGCAGCGACCTCCGGATGCGTTTGCTGCGGATGGCGGCTTGGGAGCGTTAGCGGAGGCGTTTGATCGGGCGACCTCAAAGAAGAAATAGTGGGCGTCAGGTTCTGGTGGTTCTTTGGGAGTTCATCACCGTTTTCGGTGACATCGATCTGGGTGTCAGCTTCTTGACAACCTGTATCCGAAAGCCGGGGAGATTTTGCCATCGGAGGGCTGCGCGACATCACTTCACTACGGTTTCCTGGAAGGCGTGGAGATGTCCGGCCGTACGGACGTAGAGGGTATCACCGATTGCCGCCGGCGTGGCTTGGACAGGTTCGCGCAGATCATTGCGCGCGAGGACTTCAAAGGTGTCGCCAGCGCGGACGACACACATGACGCCCCGTTGTGAGGTCACATAGATTCTCCCATTTGCCGCGACAAGACTGGAATAATAATCACCGAGGGCGCCGAGTCGTTCTTCTTGGTACACGGCCTTTCCGGTGGCAGTATCGAGGCAGGTCAACAGTCCTCCGTTTTTAACCATATAGAAGCGGCTTTGATAATAGACCGGCGAAGCGACGTAAGGCAGGCCCTTCTTAAAGCGCCAGAGGATTCCGGAATCCGCGACACGGCCTGCGGCATCTGGTTTTACAGAGAAGGCTTGATTCTCCACTCGCTCGAAAATTGAGGCCATGGACTCCCATTCTTCGCGATCCACAGCGTTGTCGCGATTGCCATCCAGATGCTTGAACCGTTGTTTGACGGCACCATCGGGCAATTCATTGAAAGTGAATTTGCCATCACGATTATTGTCGTGCTCTTGGGCGAAGGCCTCAAATGAGGGCATCGTGATGTGTTCCGCGTTGTGGTCGCCGCCGGTGGTCCAACTGGCGGCAAATAACATGCCGTCGCCGATGGCTGGAGAAGTGCAGGTGATGCGCGCCAATCCGCCGACTCGCCACCGCTCGACGCCAGACAAGGGATCGAGCCCTTTCATCCAATAGGTTCCGGGAACGACAAGGTCAGTGCGTCCTTGGTTTTCCCAAACCACCGGGGTCCCGAAGCCCCGCCGCATTTCGGGTCGTTCGACGCGCCAGACCTGCATGCCTGTATGCTTGTCCACGGCTAGCAGGTGCGATCCGCCATCCTGGTCCAGCAATTGGATCACGAGATTGCCTACGACGATCGGTGAGGAACTGGCCCCATATTCGGTCTGGGTGAGGTTCATGGGCAGGCGCCACAGTTCGCGCCCATTGAGATCGTATGCCAAGAGTCCGAAGGAACCGAAATGCACGTATAAACGGTCGGCGTCGATGCAGGGTGTTGCAGAGGCTGGGCTGCCGAGCGTGCGATGAACCTCTTCCACCTTCTCGGGTTGGACGACCCGTCGCCAGAGTTCGCGGCCCTGACGTCGATTGATGGCGATGGTGGCCAATTGATTCGCGCCAATATGCGCGGTGATGAACAACCGATCGCCGCGTACGACCGGGGAGGAATTTCCGGCGGCCATGGGAAGACTCCAGTTCAGGTTGTTGGTGGGGTTGAACTGAAGGGGTGGTTGGGCATCCAAAGCGGCCACACCCAAACCGTTGGGTCCGCGAAATTGCAGCCAATCTGCGGCAGCCAGTCTGAGTCCAGCAGCAATAGTGAGCGCGGTAACCCAACGAAGCGGGTGATTCAAGCCCGATAAAAAACCAACGTAGGATGGGAGCACTGTGCTATCCAGCCACGTTCAGCGACGGTTGGCAAGAGCCGTAGCACGATTGAACGATTGAACTCCATTTCTGCCTGCGGCACGGTTCGTTGAACCACGTGTCTGATGCGATTTAATTTCGAACACCGTCCCAAGATCCATCGAGGAATGGTGTCTCTCCTGGTCGCCTCAGCGTTCGCCTCATTTCTACTGTCAATGACAGGTCAGACCTTAGGGGTTGCCACCAACTCTTCGGTTCAGACATCGGGTCCCTTTGTGGAATCGACCTTTCCGTTTCTCGGTACGGTTTTGGAGGCGCGGAAACTAGGTGCTGGCTGGCCAACCGACAATCTAACACCTCGAGGGTTGGTATTGAACCTGGGGCAACAGTTGTGGGTGGGATACGACACGGAACTCTTGAGAGTGTCGGTTGTTTGGGAGGGCGAGGGCTTGGGTGTGACTCCGGTTTCCATGTCCCAGATTTCTTATCGGACAGCGGGGGCCAAGGTGGGAGTCGGGGAAGCGCTCTTACCTACCATCCTGGGCACGCCCTGGCTGGCTAATGGGTTGTATCCAGGCTGGCAATTGGGAGTACTTCCGCAGCACCTGGATCCGCGCGAGTCCGACCCAGATGAGCGTCAAACGGGGCGGGGACCCTTGCCCCCGTATTGGGGACGTTTGCGCTCGGTGGTCCCGTCGCCCGACGGCGTGGTGTTGGACTATGATGTTGCTGGAGCCCGGGTCCGCGAATGGCTCGAGGCTCGAAGAGTGGACGGCCGCGTCGCATTTCAACGGCGATTTTGGATGGAGCGTGTGCCCGAGGAGTTGACCCTGGTGGTTGGGCAAACAGCCGGAGAGTTGGAGACGTGGGTTCGGACGGAATTGACCGTCAGTCAACCCGGCAACAAAGCGCCCGGGGTGGAATGGTTTGAGAATCCCGATAAGATCCGCTGCGTCCGGCTAGCGCCCAAGAATACTCCCGTGGAGTTCGCGGTGACGACCTCCTTGGACGGTGTTGTGGCGGCGTGGGGATTGGGCGGAAATAATCGGTTGCCTCGAGTGGATCGGCGATGGCCGGAGAGCGTGGTGACCCGCGGTGAGCTTTCCAAGAGCCGCGAGGCCTATGTGGTGGACAACGTCCTGTTGCCCACGGACAACCCTTGGAAACGACAAGTGCGGTTGGCGGATCTGGCCTTTCTACCGGATGGTCGTGCAGCGGCTGTTACGTTCGATGGGGACGTTTGGATGATCGCCGGACTGGGGGGTGATTTAGCGGCGGTTCAATGGACGCGATTCACCTCAGGATTACACGAGCCGATGAGTGTGTGTGAGCGGGATGGCGAGTTGTTTGTGTTTGATCGAAACGGGATCTGGCGATTGGTGGACGCCGATGGGAATGGCGAAGCGGATCGTCACGAATTGTTTTGCAATGGTTTTACTCAAGGGGCGGAGACGCGCGAATACGCGCAGAGTTTGCGTCGAGCTCCCGATGGATCGTTTGTGATTGCGAAGGGAGGCATTCAGGGAACGGTGTTAGGACGCCACAATGGATCGGTGCTGCGAATTTCGCCGGACGGTCGCGAGGTAACCGTGCTCGGTTACGGGTTGCGGTCACCTTTTGCCGCAGTGCATCCGCGCACTGGACGCGTCACATCGAGCGATCAACAGGGTAACTATGTGCCGGCGACCCCGATCCACATAATACGGGACGGACAATTCCATGGGTTTTTGAGCGAACTGCTGCCTAAGGAACAGTATCCTGCCCCGATCGAAGAGCCCGCGGTGTGGATACCGTATCCGGTGAACCCGTCGGGCGCGGGACAGGTTTGGCTCAACGACGCCCGCATGGGTCCTTTAGCTGAGTCCATGGTGAACATTGGGTATTATCGTCCGGAGTTGTTCGCGGTCTTGTGGAACTCCCGAACAACGTTGCCGCAGGCAGCCGTGGTAAGCATCACCCGAGACTTGGCATTCGCGCCCTTGCATGGAGTGATCAATCCGCGGGATGGACAACTCTATGTGACGGGATTGCAGATCTGGGGGAGTGTCGCGAAAGAACCGAGTGGATTGGCGCGGTTGAGGCATACTGGGGAACCGTCGACGTTGCCGCGAGAGGTGGTCCCGACAGATCTCGGAGTGCTGATTCGATTTGACGTGGCACTGGATCTGGCGGCGGTGCAGGACTTGGGAAACTTCGCAGCCGAACGATGGAACCTCCGTCGGACGCCGGCCTACGGATCGCCGCATTTCAAACTGGATGGATCCAAGGGGCAGGAAATGATGCGATGTGTGGGAGCCGATGTGTCGCGTGATGGCAAGGGGTTGCTGCTTCGATTTGCTGGAATGACACCGGTGATGCAGATGCGTGTCGGCTGGTCTCTCAGAACTCTTGGGGGGCGGCCCTTCGAACAGAATGTGTACTTCACCCCGCGTGAGTTGATCCGTTTTGACGCCGAGGCTGAAGGCTTCGAAAAACTCCAAGACGTGGTGACACTTGTGGACCGCCCGGGGTCGGTTGCAACGGTGGCGAGTGCGGACGAGGGGCGTCGTTTAGCCGAAGTGATGGGGTGTGCGGCGTGTCATTCGGTTGACGGAACCTTGCTGGGCAAGGTAGGGCCGACATGGAAGGGGCTGTTTGGAAGCGACGTGATATTGGCTCGAGGCGATCGCGTCGTGGCGGATGAGATTTATCTGCGAGAATCGATCTGGGAACCCGCGGCAAAAGTGGTGAAGGGCTACGATACCAGTGACACCTCCATGCCGAGTTACGAAGGATTGCTGAGCGATGTTCAAGTGGATTCCCTGGTGCTTTACCTAAAGTCGTTGAAGTGACCGATGTCACGAGCCGACGAAGGATCAGTGCTGGGCTTGGTAGTGTTTCTCTGGCTCCTTTCCGGAGACCACGTGCGGGCAGCCACCAACAATATCGGCCGTCGCGGACCCCAAGCGAATCGACGAGGTCGGAGCACGGGGGAGGCTTCCAGCGTTTGGCTGGGTAGCGGTACTTCAGGCGGATAAAGCGGCAGCGGGCTGCCGACGCGCCAAAGGGCGCATCATTCCTGGGGTTGCGCCCTCGACAGGAAGGCGTGATGGCGGTAAATAGGCGGCAACACCAACAAATTAACTTCCATGAATCGTCGCACTTTTCTTCGGACGTCGGCTGCGGGCACTGCCGCCCTGGCATTTCCTCAAATCCTGGGGGCTCAGGATAAGACTGGCTCCAAGAACGCTATCATCGGCAAAGGCGAGCACACCTATGAATGCCTCCACAACTGGGGCGAACTGCCGTCTCACCTCAAATGGGGAGAAACGCACGGCGTGGCGGTGGACGCCGAAGGCTTGATTTATGTGAAGAACAACACGGGTCCATCGGGCTTGCGCCATCAAGACTGTATTGTGGTGTTCGATCCAAAGGGCAAGTTTGTGCGGAGTTTCGGCAATGAATACAGCGCGTTCAATATTCACACGGTGGGCCATGGCATCGATGTGCGCCTGGAAGACAAGACCGAATATCTATACCTCACGCATACCTGGGCCAATTTGGTCACCAAAACGACCCTTAAAGGAGAAATTGTTTGGGCACTGAGCACTCCGTGGGAATCGGGTATCTACCAGGATCCGAAGCAGTTCATTCCGACCAACGTGGCGTTTCATCCGACCGACGGCGGCTTTTACATCGCGGATGGTTACGGCACGGGCCACATCCATCGCTATGATCGCAAGGGCAAATATGTGAGTACCTTTGGAGGAAAGGGTGGGCGTGATCAGCACGGCAAGTTTGCGACGCCCCACGGGATCTGGCTCGACGACCGGCCAGGGCGGGTGCCGCAGCTCTGCATTTGTGATCGTGCCAATGCCCGGTTGGAGTACTTCACGCTGGAAGGCCAGTATTCGAGTACTATCGAAGGCTTGAGCTATCCAGCCCACCTGGACATTCGTGGTGACGTGATGATGTGTCCGGACCTCCATGCCCGGGTGAGCTTGTTCGACAAGAACAACCATCTGATCACGCATCTGGGTTTTGACCAGGCTTGGACCGACAAGGTGTTGAACAAGGGCGGACAGGGCGGGTTCATCATGCGAACCAAGCGTGAGACGTGGGAGAATGGGCGGTTTATCCATCCCCACGACGCCTGTTTTGACAAGGATGGGAATATCTTTGTTGTCGAGTGGGTCTCGACGGGCCGGGTGACTAAACTGCGAAAAGTCAGTTAGCCGGCCTTGAGTTCGATACCAACGGGACAGTGATCCGAGCCCATGACCTGGGCTTGGATGAAGGCGGACTTTAGGCGCGGGCGGAGGGTGGCGCTGAGGAGAAAGTAATCGATGCGCCAGCCGACGTTCCGCGCGCGGGCTCCGGCCATGGGGCTCCACCAAGTATAGTGACTGCCGCGAGATTCGAATTGGCGGAAACTATCGAGGAATCCGGCTTTGACGACCGCGGAGAATCCCGCGCGTTCTTCGGGGGTAAAGCCATGATTCTTGGTATTGGCCTTGGGGTTGGCCAGGTCGAGTTCTGTGTGGGCTACGTTGAGGTCGCCGCAAAAAATTACCGGCTTCTGTTTCTCTAACTTCTTGAGATGTTTGAGAAAATCTCGGTCCCATTCCTGCCGGTACGCCAAGCGGGTGAGTTCGCGTTGAGAATTGGGGGTATAAACATTCAGCAAGAAAAAGTCATGGAACTCTGCTGTCAGCACGCGCCCTTCCTGGTCGTGTCCGGGAATTCCAAGACCGCGGGTGACATTCAAAGGTGGCACCACGGTGAAGATGGCGGTTCCGGAATATCCTTTTTTCGCGGCCTCATTCCAATGGGTGCGATAGCGTGTAGGCCAAAGCTGCTCCACATCATTCGGGCTGCAACGGGTTTCTTGCAGGCACAAGACGTCGGGTTGCTCGCGATCGAGCCAGTCGAGAAAATTTTTCCGCATTATGGAGCGGAGACCATTGACGTTCCACGAGATGAGTTTCAATGGGACGAGAGTGAACCGGAGCGATGTGTGAGGGAATTTAAAACCGTTCTGGAACCCCTTCCTCAAGCATGCGGAGACGGGGGATCAGGGCCTCTTTTTCGGCCAACTCGATCAGCCAGCGTGGCGGTTCGTCGAGGTCCTCAAAGGAGAGTTTGAACGAGCCGTAGTGCATGGGGACGAACCATTCGGAGCCAAGGTCGCGGAAGGCGCGCAAGGCTTCGTCAGGACCCATGTGGACCCGACGAAACGAATCGGGGTAATACGCTCCGATGGGGAGAAGCGCGATTTCGGGTTTCACGCGCTGACCGATTTCGCTGAAGCCTTCGAAGTACGCAGAGTCGCCGGCGTGATAAATGCGGCGTCCGCGGTATTCGAGGACATAGCCACCCCATCCCCGCTTCATGTCCCCTAGGGTGCGTGCACCCCAGTGTTTGGAAGGCACAAAGGTGACCTTCCAGTCACCGGTGCCGAAACTTTCCCACCATCTTAGTTCGACGATTCTTTCGAAACCGAGCCGTTTGGCAAGGGATCCACAGCCCCACGGCATCACGGCAATTTTTGGGGATGGCAGTTGGCGCAGGGTCGGCTTATGAAAATGATCAAAATGGGCGTGGGTGAGCAACACCAAGTCGATCGGTGGCAGGTCCCGTATGTGCATGCCCGGGCGCTTCAGGCGTTTCAGCAGAAACAACCAGTTGGCGAAGTTCGGATCGATCAGGGTATTCATCCCCGCGAATTGGACGAGGAACGACGCGTGACCAATCCAAGTGAGGGCAAGTTCTTCGTCCTTGAGGTTCGGAAACTCTGGTTTCTTGATAGAACCGGTGCGCCGGGTGCGGAGGGTCTTCCAAACCATTTCGTGGAAGAATTTTCCCGGGTCGAAATGATTACTGGGGGTCAATTCCTTGAATGAGCGCGGTATCCGAGGGCGCCGAAAATTGCCGGACGGTTCACTATTTGGATCCGCATTCATTAAGTCGCTCTGCTTTTGTAGCCGTAGGGACCCACCGGGGCAACGAATCCTTGAGCTGGATTCCAATTCATCACAACCGGGTAGGAGTCACCCGTCGACCCATTTGGTGGCGCTTCGGAGGACTGCTGATGCTGCGTGTCAGAACTGATTCGGGCACCGAGAGTTGTCGAGAAGGGCATGGGTTGATCCTTTGAGACCATTCGGATCGGTTGTGGGGAGTTACTTGGTTGTAAATAAATATTAATAAATGAGTTGTGAATTTTTCCGTCGAGAATTTACCGGCCTCAATTTTGGTTGAAGTCCCGATGTGTGTTCTGAATAAACCATTGGGGATCGAGTCCAACGCTGCGATAAGTCGAGTTGAAAGACATTGTATGAACACTACACCAATCCTGGCGATGACGGCGATGACACTGCTGAGTTCGGCGGTCGTTCCGTCACGTGCAGGGGATCGGGAATGGGCGGTTGCTGGAAAGGTGCTGACTGGGGTTGTGGCTGCGGGGGTTCTAGCCGAAGCATTTCGACCCGCGCCAGTGGCTCCCACGACGGCGGTAGTTTATCAGGCGCCGCCGCAAGTCGTCTATGCACCTCCACCCCCCACTGTTGTTTACGTGCCAGCGCCGCCGCCTCCTCCGCCTCCGGCGCCGACAGTGGTTTATTACGCCGCACCCCCGGTCGCCGTTTATACCAGTCCCGTCGTGGTGGCGCCCTCAGTGTACTACCATCCGGCGCCCATTTGTTATGGTCCAGCCGTGCGCGTGAGCGTCGGATTTGGCGGCCACGGCGGCTATCGAGGGTATCATCGCGGCTGGCGGTAAGGCGTGGTCATTCCGCGAAGAGCCTCCTGACTTGCTCGATTCTTCTGGGTCAATTTCAAGCGACATGATGGCATGAGTCTTCCCTCAGTTCGCCCGTCGCCGACAAATCGCGGTTGGGACCCGAAGTTGGTCCCTGGAATATCCGACACAGTTGCCCCTTCAATTCCGCCGACCGATCGGGTTGAATCTCCCCGCCTGCGCGACGTGGATCCGCAGGTGGATTCCTGCGTGCTTACGGCTTCTGCCAATTCTCGGTTGCGCGTCACCGTCGACGGAAAATTTTTCCGCCTGGGTGAGGCCAAGTTCCATCCTCGAGGGGTTACCTATGGGCCGTTTGAGCCGGATGCAACCGGGAGCGGGTTTGCGTCACCAGAGCGGACGGCGTCGGATTTGCTGATGATAAGAGAGTTGGGGGCAAATCTGGTTCGGGTCTATTTTGTTCCGCCGCGTTGGTTCTTGGATCTG
This sequence comes from Verrucomicrobiales bacterium, assembly GCA_005793375.1. Lineage (GTDB taxonomy): Bacteria > Verrucomicrobiota > Verrucomicrobiia > Limisphaerales > UBA9464 > SXSK01. The sequence continues at coordinate 12,141 of SXSK01000192.1, forward strand.
GCGCTGGCGAATGAGTTGCGGGTGTTCGTGGACGTGGCGTGGAACCAGCACGTTTGCTTTTTGGACGATGCCGCCTGTCGGGCGGCGGCTACGGGAGCGGTGGCGGCGGCGTCGCAGGCATGCGCACATCATCCAGCGGTATTCGCCTTAAGCGTGGTGAATGAGATTCCGGCGGATATTGTGCGCTGGAGCGAGTCAACGCGGGTCGGGGAGTTTATTGATGAGTTGGTGTGTCTGGCGAAAACCCATGATCCGGACTTGCTCTGCACTTTTGGCAACTTCCCTCCCACGGAATTCCTGGAATCCAGCGGCATCGATTTCCTCTGTTTCAATGTCTACCTGCATGCTCAGCGACCGTTTGAAAACTATCTGGCCCGGCTCCAGATGCTGGCGGACGTCAAACCGCTCCTGATAGGAGAATTTGGGATCGATACGTTGCGGGAAGGGGAACAGCGGCAAGGCGAGATTCTTTCCTGGAAGATCAAAACGGCGTTTCGGTGTGGGTGCGCCGGTGTGGTGGTCTATAGTTTCACGGATGATTGGTGGAAGGATGGCCGGGCGATTGAAGACTGGGCTTTTGGACTCACCACGCGGAGCCGCGAGAAAAAGCCAGCCTTCGACGTGGTGCAGAAACATTTCGCACTCGCTCCGTATTTTCCGCCGTCCTATTTCCCGCGGGTGAGTGTGGTGGTGGCGAGTTACAATGGAGCGCCAACCCTCAAGGCCTGTCTTCAATCTCTTGAGCGATTGAATTATCCGGAATACGAAGTGATTTTGGTCGATGACGGCTCGACGGACGCGACGGAATCTCTCGCGGCGCTGTTTCCTTCGGTGCGCTACTTCCGCCACGCGCAGAATCAGGGATTGAGCTCGGCTCGCAATACGGGGATCACCGCAGCGACCGGGGAGATCGTGGCGTTTACCGACTCGGATTGCCGAGCCGACGAAGACTGGCTGCATTACTTGATCGGCGATTTGCTCAGTTCCCGTTTTACGGGTATTGGCGGGCATAATTTCCTGCCGCCGGATGATTCTGCGGTGGCTGCCGCGGTCATGGTTTCCCCGGGGGGGCCGGCGCATGTCATGTTGAACGATCGGTTGGCGGAGCACATCCCGGGGTGCAACATGGCCTTTTATCGCTGGGCCTTGGTGGAAATCGGTGGTTTCGACCCCTTATACCGCAAAGCGGGCGATGACGTCGACATCTGCTGGCGGCTGCAACAGCGTGGATACCTTTTGGGGTTCAGTCCTTCGGGATTTGTTTGGCACTACCGACGGAACACCGTGAAGGCCTATCTGCGGCAGCAAATTGGCTATGGGGAAGCGGAGGCCATATTGGAGCGGCGGCATCCGGAGAATTTCAATCGATTTGGAGGGTCGATGTGGCATGGCCGGATCTATTCGCCCGCCAAGATAAGTATCGAGACGCGTCAACCGATCATCTACCATGGGTTGTTCGGGAGCGGCTTTTTTCAAAGCATCTACGCCTCATCGGCCAGTCTAACGTTGGTGGCATCCACTAGTTTGGAATTTCACACCTTGGTGACGCTGCCGTTGTTGGTGTTGGGAGCGGTTGTTCCATTTGTGGCCACATTGGGCATCGCCAGTCTGGTGTTCAGCCTGAGCCTGTGTGTGGTGGCGGCGTCGCAAGCGGAATTGCCTCGGAGTAAACACCGCTGGTGGTCGCGTCCGCTTGTGGCCTTGCTATTTCTTCTCCAACCGGTGGTGCGTGGATGGGCGAGACATCAGCGGAATCTCTTTGGACAACAGCCCTCGCTGGAGGCGCGAGAAAGTTTGGATTCGCTGAGTCTGGAAGGGCCCATCCAGGAACTTAGGACCCGGTTGTACTGGGTGGAAAATGGCTTGGATCGAATGGCCTTTTTGGCGCGAGTGATTGAGCGCTTGGATCAGCGCGGTTGGCGCAACAAACCCGACGCGGGTTGGAGCCGTTACGATGTAGAAATCCAGGGGAGTCGTTGGGCACGGCTCCAGTTGACCACAGCCGCCGAGTTTCATCCGGGCGGCCGCCAACTCCTGCGCTGTCGGCTCGAGGCCCGATGGAGCCTGTTTGGGCGCGCGTTGTTTTGGTCCGTTGCTGGATTGGAATTGGTGTTGATTGGATTCTTGACTCGCGGGTGGCCAACACCGCAGTGGTGGTCCTGGTTGATTTTGCTGACTCTACCTCCGCTGATCTGGTTTCTCAACGAGTCTCGACGAGATTTGCTCCGGCTCATCGCGGCTTTCATGGATGATCGGGCGAAGGAATTTGGCATGGTGAACATCCGCCCACGGAACGTCTCTCCGACTACAACTGGCTGACGAATGGATCCAGGGTTTGACGAGCTCACAAGTCTGCTTCCGCGGTGTCTGCTTCCCGATTGGGTCAGGATCGGCTCGCGCGCGGCCCGTTTGTTCCGGGATCGGCTGCACGCCGACAGGCACGAAGCCATTCTGGCGCGGCTATTGGAACAGGCGCGCCAGTCGGTCGCATTGCACGAATGGCGACGGTTAAACAGTCCTCGGGCAACGTATCCGGCAGGGCTCCCCATTTCGGCGCGCAAAGACGACATTGTGCGTGCTATTCGGGAGAACCAGGTGGTCGTTCTCGCTGGGGAAACAGGTTCCGGAAAAACCACGCAGATTCCCAAGATGTGTTTGGAGGCGGGATTGGGGATCCAGGCGAAGATCGGTTGCACGCAACCGCGTCGGGTTGCCGCGCTGTCTATTTCCCGGCGTATTGCCGAAGAGTTGGGCGTGTCCTGGGGACGCGAGGTCGGTTGTAAGATCCGCTTCGATGACCGTTCGAGTCCTGAGACGTTCATCAAGCTGATGACTGACGGCATCTTATTGGCGGAGACGCAAGGGGACCCGCTGCTGTCTGAGTACAACGCCATCATCGTGGACGAAGCACATGAGCGCTCGCTCAACATCGATTTCCTGCTCGGCCTTTTGAAGGGAATACTGGCGAAACGAAATGACCTGAAGCTCATCATCACGTCCGCGACCATCGATACCGCCGCCTTTTCTGCGGCGTTTGGAAACGCGCCGGTGCTTGAGATTTCTGGCCGCACCTATCCGGTGGAAGTGATTTATGAACCCTTTGATGCCCAGTCAGAGGAAGCCGGTGAGATGACCTTTGTCGATGCCGCCATTCGATCCACCCAGCGCGTGCTGGACGAATCCAGCGAAGGAGATGTCTTGGTGTTTTTACCCGGCGAACGCGACATTCGCGAAGCCAGCGACGCGCTGGTGGGCAGCCTTGAAACCGGGGTCGAGGTTATTCCGATGTACGGGCGGCTGAGTTCTGGAGATCAGCAACGCGTGTTTTCTTCCTCGGGACGGCGCAAGGTTGTCGTGGCGACAAACATCGCCGAGACATCGCTGACGATTCCGGGGATACGGTTTGTGGTGGATGCGGGTTTGGCGCGAATGAGCCGGTACAATTCCCGGACTCGTACAAAGCGGTTGCCGGTGGAACCGATCTCGCAGAGTAGTGCCAATCAGCGAAAGGGCCGAGCGGGCCGCGTGCAGGAAGGGGTCTGCATCCGGCTGTACTCGGAAGAGGATTATGCGGGGCGCCCGCCGTTTACGCAGCCGGAGATTCAGCGCGCCAACTTGGCCGAAGTCATCCTGCGGATGAAAGCCTACCGGTTTGGTGACATTGAGACGTTCCCATTTCTGAATCCACCCTCGCCAGCGGCGATTACGGGTGGGTACGAATTGTTGCAGGAATTGGGGGCATTGGATGCTCAGCGAGATTTGACGCCGATGGGCCGTGATCTGGCGCGGTTGCCGATTGATCCCACGTTGGGGCGCATGCTGCTTCAATCGCAAAAGGAGCACGCCACGCGTGAACTGTTGATCATTGCGTCTGGGCTCAGTGTTCAAGATCCACGCGAGCGTCCATTGGATCAACGGGCGGCGGCGGATGCCATGCATCGGCGTCATCTCCATTCGCAATCCGATTTCCTGACATTGTTGAACATCTGGAATGCCGTGCATGAACAGTGGGAACAACTCCGCACGCAGGGCGAGCGCCGCAAGTTCTGCAAGCAACAGTTCCTATCCTATACCCGGATGCGTGAGTGGCAGGATTTACATGCGCAGCTCTATGGGGCATTGGAGGAATTGGGAACGGTGCGGCTCAATGAGAGTACCGCCGAGTATGACGCGGTGCATCGATCGATTCTGAGCGGACTTCTGGGTCACGTGGCTACACGGATTGAGCGCAATCAATACAAGGCTGCTGGCAATCGTGAATTGTTGATCTTCCCAGGCTCGACCTTGAGCGATCGTCCCGACAGACATCGGGATCGAACCGAATCCAAAGGCCGACAGGCATCAGACGAGGTGGCCGCGTTGGTGCCGCGTCAACCGCACTGGATCGTGGCGGGCGAAATTGTCGAGACATCACAATTGTTCGCTCGAACGGTGGCGGGTATCGATCCGCATTGGATTCGATTGCTGGCGCCGCATCTCTGCAAAGTGACCCATCAGAATCCACATTGGAGCCCTGAGTCTGGACGAGTCCTGGCGGAAGAAATTGTCACCTTTTACGGATTTGAAGTTCAACGTCGCAAGGTTGCCTTTGGGACAATTGACCCCGCACTGGCCACTTCCATCTTCATTCGGAGTGCTTTGGTGGAAGGAGCGCTGCTCCCGGCACCGAAGCAGTTTCGGAATCATCAGGAGGAGAATCCCAGGGGTCGGCATGGGGGGCGGGGACGCGTCGTGGCCGAGCCAGCTTCGGAGTCGGAGTCAGAGTCGGCGGATGTTCAAGCCGAAGCCGAACGCCGCTTTCCATTTCTGGCGCACAACCGGCAAGTGAGTGAGCGTATTGAATCGTGGCAGACCCGTGTCCGCCATCGGGGTTTTGATGTCGATCAAGCATTGTTTCGATTCTATTCCGGCCGAATCGCTGATGTGTCCTCCATCCACGAACTCAACCGGTTTTGCAATGAACTTTCCGATCAGGCGCTACTGTGCGCGTCGGAGAGCGATTTGGTTGGCCAACAGTCCACGCGGTTCGATGCGGAAGCGTTTCCCGATGCTGTGGTGTTGGGAGGTCAACCGGTCGAAGCGGTCTATGCCTACGCCCCGGGCGAGGATCACGATGGAGTGACGTTGCGTGTGCCAGCCGAGTTGGCGCGGTCGATTTCGCCCGCCCACGTACAGTGGGCGATACCCGGTTTCAGAGCCGAGCAAGCGCTGGAATTGCTCGGTTCCCTCCCGAAATCCTCGCGCCGCGACTTGCAGCCGTTTGCACCGAAGGTCGCCGAAATTGCGCGTGATTTTGTGCCAGAGGGGAATTCGCTGCGCCATGAATTGAGTGCCTTTATTCGAAAACGGTTCGGCGTTGAAGTGGCTCCAGAGTTGTGGAAAATGGAGTCAATTCCGGCACATCTAAAGACTCGCGTGGAGATTGTCGGACGCCAGGACAAAATATTGGCGGCGGGGCGTGACTTGAACTCGCTTCGGGAAACCTTGGAGAAGCAATTGGCGAAGACGCCGCTGCCGCTTCGGAACGATGAACCGGCATGGGCTCAAGCGGCGCAGAAGCACGAGCGGTTTGGGTTGACCCAATGGAGTGTCGGGGATGTGCCGGAGCGCATTACCTTGCTCGAAGGCCCCGGACTTCCGTTGTACGCGTGGCTCGGATTGCAGGTGGAGGATGGGGCTGTCAATTTGCGGCTCCATCGGACTCAGGATGTCGCCCGAAAACTGGGAGCGGTTGGTGTTCGTCGATTGGCGGAACTGGCGCTACAAAAGGATCTGGCTTGGCTGCAGAAAGACCTCCGAGCCTTGTCCAAATGGGAGGCACTCTATGCGCTGTTGGGTCCTGGTGCAGAGTTGCAAGAGACCGCCTTCGAAAATCTTTGGGCTTACGTGTGCCCGCTTTCATCCCAACCGATCCGCACTGCTGCCGAGTTTGAATCCTATGTCCAGAGGGCTCGTTCCTTATTGCCCGGATTGTCGCAACAATTGGTGGACCGCGTGCGGGCCATTTTGGAACTGCGCCAGCAGGTCCAAGCCCGAGTCGGCGCCGCTCCACTACTGCGATCTGTTACGGAACGAGCGCGGACCAAAACCTTGAACGATTTCAGCCAGTTGTCTCTGGCAACGGTGCCAGCGGCGGCCTTGGCGAAGGCGCCCGTATCTAGCATGGCCGCCGAGTTGGAAACATTGCTCCCGTCACGGTTCCTCGCCACCACTCCCTTTGAACGGTTGCATCATGTGCCGCGCTATCTCAAAGCGCTTCAACTGCGGGCGGAACGAGCCTCAAACAATCCGCCCAAAGATGCGGAGCGGGCTCGTCTGCTCGCCCCGTTCGTGGCGCGACTCAAGGGGTACCAAGCCTCGACGCAACTCCCGGTTGAAGCGGTGTCACTGGTGGCGGAGTTGCGCTGGATGTTGGAGGAATACCGTGTGTCGCTCTTCGCGCAAGAATTGGGGACGGCTCATCCCATCTCACCGAAACGCCTGGAGGATCATCTGGATCGGATCCGGCAATTTGCCGGGGTGTCGTGACGCGGGGTTATCCAGTGCTGGCTTAGTGCGCCGCTGTAGGGTTTTCGGCGGCGGCGATCTGGCGGGTGATCTCGAAGGCCACATCCAGGGCGGCTTTGGCCTGTTCCCCGGTGACTTTTGGGATGCGCCGGGCCTGGACGCATTCCACAAAGTGTTGGAGTTCGAGTTTCAATGGCTCTTCTTTCGCGATAGGCACGGGTTCACGAACAATTTTGCGCCCGGCGAATTCACTCACGATGGTGGAATCTTTGGCGGCGAGGAGTTTCTTGAACAAGGAGCTCTCTGATTCGCCGTCGCGGGCGAGTCGGTAGATGAAACCCTCTTGAGCTCGATAATCGAGGGAGATGTAACTGGTCTGGGCGCCACCGCTGAACACTCGGATTTTGCGCATCCGTTCTGGACTGATACGGCTCGCGGTGAGATTGGCAACGCAGCCGTTGGCAAAGCGGAGTCTGGCATTGGCAATGTCTTCGCTGGAGCTGAGGACGGGGATGCCGACGGCGTCGACGCTGACCAAAGGGGACCGGACGAAGGCTAGGACGACGTCGAGATCATGAATCATGAGATCCAGGACCACACCGATATCGGTACTGCGGGCGGGGTAGGGGGACAGGCGGTGGCATTCAATGAAGCGCGGTTCTGTGGCCACCTGTTCCAAATAGCTGAAGACGGGATTGAATCGTTCGACGTGGCCGACCTGAAGGACAGCATTGTGGGTTCGTGCCAGGCGAACCAATTCTTCCGCCTGGGCGGCACGGTCGGTCATGGGTTTCTCCACCAGGAGATGCTTGCCGGCGATTAGGAGTTCACGAGCGATGGCCCAATGGGTGACCGTGGGGGTGACAATGCTCAGTGCATCGCTACTATCGGATGCCTCAGCGACACTGTTGAATGCGGTGACGCCGTATTTATCGGCATGGAGCCGCGCGGCCTCGGGGTGAACGTCGTAGACGCCCGTAAAGGTGACAAGCCCGGAGCGTGCCAGATCGGCATAGATGCGGGCGTGTTCTTTTCCAAGGGATCCAGTGCCGAGGACTGCAACACGAACGTTTTGATTCATGAGTCTTTCGACGATCCTTCGGTGTCCCTAAGAACCGGATGGTTACGAAGGAGCGTTCGGACAATGTTAGACATCGTCCGTGAGGAAAAGAAAAGGCAGTCCGAACGGGATCGAACTGCCTTCGATCGGGGGGAGGTCTATTTGGACTGTTGATCCTCGATGTAGCGGATGACGTCGCCGACGCTGGTCAGCTTCTCCGCTTCTTCATCGGGGATCTCGGATCCAAACTCCTCCTCGAGCGCCATCACCAGCTCTACTGTATCCAGCGAGTCCGCGCCCAGGTCCTCGATAAACTTTGCCTCGGGGGTGACCTGATCGGGATTAACGCCGAGCTGCTCGACGATGATGTCCTTGATCCGTTGCTCGATGCTTTTTTCAGCCATGGGAAGGGTCTTTAATTATTTCGATAGGCTTCCTAGGCAGAGGGGCAAACAGCGTCAAGCTGTATGTCTGGAAAATGTTTGGTTCCCCCGGCCATGAAAGTGGTGCCGCGCGCATCCATTAGTTGGATTGCTTACATCACGGCGTTGTAAAGGTCTCTAAAGTCAGCCGCCGTGACGGGCACGGCATTGGTTTTGTGACAAGGATCGTCCACTGCCTGGCCGACGAGGGCGTCGATCAGGGCGGGTTGGACCCCGTGGTCCCGCAAGCGGGTGTTCAGGCCCAGCTTGGCAAGAAAATCGGAGATGAATGCCACCGTGCGATGATCTGCTTCGGTGTCGGATACACCCAAGACATCGAGTCCGCAGGCGACACCGACGCGTCGGTAGAGCCCGGGTTTTCGAGATGCGCAAAACTTCATGCCAGCCACGAGACACAACGCATTGGCGAGTCCATGGTGCATGCCGCACAAGGTGGAAAGCGGATGGGCCAGGGAATGGACGACACCGAGATCCTTCTGGAAGGCCACCGCCCCCATGGATGCCGCCACGAGCATCTTCCCGCGCGCATCGACGTCACTTCCGTCTCGGTAAGCTCTTGGTAATGCGTCGATAATGAGTCGAACCCCCTCTAGCGCGATGCCATCGCACATGGGATGAAACGCCGGACAGGTGTAACTTTCGATACAATGGGTGAGCGCGTCGGCTCCAGTTGCCGCCGTGAGTTTGGGCGGTAATCCCACCGTTAGTTCCGGGTCCAGAATCACCAGTTTCGCCAGCAGTTCCGGATGGAAGATCACCGACTTGCGGCGGGTGGCGTCCAAAGTAATGACCGAGCTGCGCCCGACTTCACTGCCGGTGCCGGCGGTGGTGGGAATTGCAATAAATGGTGCCAGTCCGGACCAATCGGGTTCGTCGTAAAACTTGGTAAGGTCGAATCCTGGGCGCTTGACCAGCAATCGAGAAGCTTTTCCAGCATCGAGCGGACTGCCTCCACCGATGGCGATCACGCCGTCACAATGCCGCTCGCAAAAGAGTGCCGCGGGTTTGTGGACATCGTCTTCAACGGGATTGGGATGAACGCCGCAGAAAAGTTCCCAAGCGCCAGGAATGGCGCCATCCAGAACTTCCCGCATGCTGGCGAACGCGGGTGTGTTCGCAAATCCATCATCGGTCACGACCAATGGGCGGTGCACGCCCAGGCGCGACAGTTGGGCGGGGAGTTCGCGAAGGGCGCGAGGTCCGAACAACGTTCGAGTTGGAAAGGAAAAACTGGTGAGGCTCATTTGCGTCTGGGGGGGAGTCTCGGAAGTTGGGCTCGTGAGTCGAGCCCAAAGCCTGGGATCTTTTTGGGAGGGGAAGCTTGTATTGGAACGGGGGCCGAAGGCGCCGAATACCTCGGCGTTTTATTCCGTGGCGACCCGGTAATAAGCTTGAAATCGCGACGTTGGAGGCACGGTGGGGTCTGTTTCTTTCCAAATGACGGAATCGGCTCCGTCGTTTCCCGGAGTGGCTTCCCCGGACGCCGAGCGCCACTGCTTCAAATCAAAACTGACCTCCACGCGGTATTTGGCGCCGGGCTTGGATTGGAACCCGAGTCGAACCGTCCCCTCGGGTTCGATCTGCAAGACCCGCAGATTTTGGACGGCGATAGGGATAGGGTCGGCGCGGGTGGGGTTCGTTCCACACTGGAATTCGATCCGATTGGATGCCAGATCCTGATCGGAATCGTCGTTGGGATTCGAAGTGAGCCCACTAAAATAAAACCGCTCCCAATCATCTGGAAGTCCATCACGGTCGGTGTCTTCCTCCGACACCAACACGCCCTCCAACTGCAAGCGGGGCGCATCGTAAAGCAAATTGTCGCTAGTGGCCCATTGAGGGTAAGAGCCGGTGCCGCCACCGCCGGTGCCGCCGGGGGTGACTTGGGTGGCAGGAGAGAGGGAACTGACCATCAGTCTTAACCGACCCTCGCTTAGTGCCTGCTGAAAATAGCCCAAGATACGCGGGTGGGTGAGATCGACATCGAAAGTGAACTGGCTGTCGGCGGGGACGAGTTCCCCGGGGTTTGCGCCGGCGGTCACCCCCACTGCCCACGGATGGACCTCGAAGGGGGCATTGGTCCAGCCAGCATTGTGTTGTCCGACGTGATTGGCGATGTCGATCCAATGGCCCCGGTCGTCGAACGCGGCGGCATAGGCGTTCCGGGTTTCGATGGATATATTGCCGGAATTGATCGAGTTCAACTGGCCGAAGAAGCTGTTTTCCTTAAAGGTAGCCGGGCTAAAATCCCCCCGAAACCCCACACCAAACACCTCGATGGGACGTCCCGGGTCGGTGTCGACGAAGTAACCAGGCGAATTGGTGGCGTGGGTTAGGTAACTATCAAAAGTGGGATCGTAGATAAAGGTGCTATTGCCGACCACGGTCAGCGTGAGGCGCACGCTACGGAAGAGGTAGCGTGCTACCGGCTGATTGGTGGGTACCAAAGCGTCGGTATCCCATCCGATCAAGAACTGAGCGTCTCGGGTATCGAAGCGCGGGTCAAACGACGCAAATGTGGGTGCAACAGGTCGGATGCCGGGCTCAAAATTGAATGGATACATCCAGCGATCCATCGAGGGGCGCTGTAGGTTTAGTTGAAGGTCGATCGCCTTCAGCTGGCCTATGGCTCCGCAGGCCCAGAGCCATAAAACCAGACAAAAACCACGCGCGGCGACTAGGAATGGTGTTCTTGAGCGAACCCCGCACAATTTCAATCGAGGCCACACCCAATTGGAATGGGACGGTGTCTGAGACATGGGACGTTCCATCGGCGTGACTCAGGCCAATTCAGTGGCGTCGGCGACGCTCCGCTAGAATGAGGGCGGCGGCACCGGCTCCAAACAGCGCCCAAGTGGAAGGTTCAGGCACCAGGCCAACATCCAGCATGCCGGCATCAAAACTGACGCTGACGTCAGCCGCTTCGAACTGAATGGAGAGAGGCCCCGTCGGTTCATCGGTTAAGGACCATTGAATCCGAGACGAGACGGAGACCCCGCTGCCGGGAGTTCCCGGGGGTGGTCCGAAGCCAACGCGCTCGAGTTCGGTTCGGACACCGGTGAGTGAGGTGGCGCCGTAGCTCAGCTTGAAGGAATCGTAGTTCAATTCTGTACCGACGGCGCGGACCTGGAGGACCACGTCGCGGATGGGCAGGCCCGAGATGTTGTCATACTTCACCTCGAACACGCTCTTGCCGTTTTGGTTGTAAAGATTTCCAGAACCGATGATAGCGGCGAGCGGGTCGGTTTGGATCAGGGAAGCGTTGTTCCAGCTGCCCGCGAGATCCCCTTTGTTCCCTGGCGCACCGACGGCCACGGTAAAGGATTCCCACCCCGTGTAGGTCGAATACGAACCGCCGCGGAAACTTGGGGCCGTAAAGAATGACGTGTTGGCCTGGGCGATGGTGGCCGAGCCGATGAGGGCGGCTCCGAGCGCGAAACGGAACGAATTCATAAGCCCTGATACTGGTTGATCTGGTCGACGTGCGCTAGTGGCAGGTTGCGATTTTCTAGTGCGTTTTTGACGACAGTTGGGCGGGTGGTTTGGAGGTCGCCGACGAAATGGATTGGGGCGGGCTGTGCGGTTCCTCCTTTCGTCCAGGAAATTTCTACCTATACTGGACGTCCGTGAACACCATGTTTGTTGCTCGCCACCGATGCTTGGGTTGGAGTCGCCTTGGGTTGGGCCTTTCGATTTCCTGGATGTCTTTGATTGCCGGGGCATTGGCTGCCGAAGATCCGTTTGCGGCTGGTGTGCGATCCACGGATCCTTTGGCCCCTCTGGAACAGCAGCGGAAGTTTAAACTGCCACCTGGGTTTGAAATTCAGTTGGTGGCCAACGAGCCTGCAATTCACAAGCCGATGAATCTGGCGTTCGACGCAACGGGACGGCTTTGGGTTACCACCAGTATCGAATATCCCTGGGCGGCTCCCACGAATCAGCCTGCGCGTGATCGGTTGATGATTTTCGAGGATTTTGGGCCGGACGGCCGTGCGCGCAAGGTGACCCAGTTTGCCGATGGACTGAATATCCCGATGGGTGTTTATCCGTTCCGGACGGCGGATCGGAGATGGAAGGCTGTTGTGTGGTCGATCCCCAATATTTGGTTGTTGGAAGATACCGATGGCGATGGCAAGGCGGACAAGCGTGAGAGCTTGTATGGCCCGTTTGATTACACTCGCGATACCCATGGCAATCAGGCCTCGTTTCGGCGAGGGTTCGATGGATGGCTTTACTGCACTCATGGCTACAATAACGATTCGCACGTCACCGCTCGTGATGGTAGTCATGTGGATCTGAATTCTGGTAATACCTACCGGATTCGACTCGACGGCTCGAGGATTGAACAGCACACCCACGGTCAAGTGAACCCCTTTGGATCGGCCTTTGATCCGCAGGGGAATCTGTATACTTCAGACTGTCACAGTGCCCCAATCTACCAGCTGATCTCGGGGGGGTGGTACCCGAGCTTTGGCAAGCCGCACGATGGATTGGGGTATGCACCGGTGCTGATGGAGCACGCGCATGGATCCACGGCAATCGATGGACTCAGCTATTGCTCGGACGAGGGCTGGCCCGCCGAGTATCGGGATAACCTCTTCATCGGGAATGTTATGACCAGCCGGTTGAATCGGGATCGCCTTGAACGGGTTGGTTCGACCCCAAAGGCTATCGAGCTACCGGATTTTCTGACCACGGAGGATTCCTGGTTTCGGCCGGTCGATACTTGCCTCGGACCGGATGGCGCGTTGTATGTCGCTGACTTTTACAATCGAATCATCGGCCATTATGAAGTGCCGTTGACACATCCTGGGCGCGACCGCGAACGAGGGCGTCTCTGGCGTGTTGTTTACCGAGGGAAGGATTCCAAAGGGTTGTTGAGGGATCCGAAGTTGCCGGACGATTTGACGGGTCTGATTGGTGAATTGGGGTCGGAAAGCTTGCCCCGGCGGATTCTGGCGATGGGCGAAATTGAGGATCGGTTCGGCGCACACGCGTTGGAACCGGTCCGTGCGGCCTTGGCGCGACCTCAATCTGCGACTCAACATGCCCACGCGCTCTGGATGGTGCATCGATTGGGTGAATTGAGTGTCGGAGAGTTGGAGCGTGCGGTGGCAACGGAAGCCCTCTTGGTGCGTATTCATGCGCAGCGGGTGGCGACGGACGTGTTCTATCGGGCGTCCCGAAAACTGGGCCCATCCGAGTCGCTGATTGCTGTGGCCACTCAAGTGGCGCGAGCGGGGCTGAAGGATCCCGATCCACAGGTTCAGCGCGTGGCGTCGGAAGCCTTGGCATTCCGGCCGCGAGTGGACCAGGTTCGACCGCTCTTGGATCGGTTGGCCGCGACACCAGTGGCTGACACTCATTTGGTGTACACGTTGCGGAAAGCGATACGCGATCACTTGCTCGAGCCGACGATCTTTCAATCGATTCTCGCCGACAGAGCCTGGGGCGAGGCCGAGATCCGGGCGCTGGCCGATGTGGCTTTGGCAGTGCGCTCGGAAGCTGCCGGCAGTTTTCTCCTGAAACATCTCGGGTTGCTTGAGAGCAACCGTGGGTTGCTGTCGGCGGGGTTGAAGCACGCCGCCCAGTTTGCCCCGCCCTCGGGGATCGAAGCTACGGCCGCCTTTGCGAAACGCCAATTCAGCGGCGATTTGGATTTTCAGTTAGATTTGTTCAAGAGTGTCGAGCAGGGGGCGAGTCAACGGAGTATCACGTTGGATAATTCCTTGCGACGCTGGGGTACGGACTTAGCGGTGCAAGCCTTGTCCGCATCACCCGATTCGGCCTGGTACAACACTCCCCTGGAAACAGCCACCGACGCAGCCAATCCTTGGGCATTTCAAGAACGCCTTTGTGCCGATGGACAACGCGTGCGCCTGCTCTCCAGCCATCCCTTGGGGGAAACGTTGACTGGACGGTTGCGGTCCAAACCTTTCTCGGCGCCCAAATCCTTGAGCTTTTATCTCAGCGGTCATGATGGTGAACCGAATCGCGCCCCGAACGGTCGCAATAGGGTGCTATTGCGAGACGCCATGACCGGTGTGGTCCTGGCCGAGGCGGCGCCGCCTCGAAATGATACCGCACAGAAGATCGTTTGGAATCTTCAGGAACATGCCGGCAAGCAAGCCGTTCTCGAGTTCGTGGACGGTGACCCGGATGATGCCTGGGCTTGGATGGCCTTCGGGCGGTTCGATCCGCCGGTCGTCGCATTACCGTCGCGCGCACCCGGCGAGATTGCGAAGCGTCAACAAAGCGCGGGGGAATTGGTTTCGAGATTGCGACTGCCCGTGGCCTCTCAAATTCGGCAGGTGGCGATGGGGCGGGAATTCGATTTGGAAGCCCGAGCTTCAGCGATCCGCGCATTCGCGGTTTTAGATGGCCAAAGTGCGGTCGGCGAACTGACCCCAATCCTGCAGGATGCTACGCAGCCGTTGCGTCTGCGCGATGCCGTGGGCTTGGCGCTTTTGGGAGCCGACCAAGAATCGGCTCGGGCGTTGGTCTTGGGCGCTATGAAGTCAGTACCATATCGGGTGCAAAACGGGTGGGCTGAAGTTTTGGCCACATCGGTTTCCGGCGCCTCAGCTCTGTTGGATGCGGTTGGATCGGGGGCTGTGCCAGCAAGGATACTCGTGGAACGGGCTGTCCGCGATCGGCTTTCTGTGGGAAAACCGGCGGCACTGACAGCGCGTTTTTCAGAATTGACCAAGGATCTTCCAGCGGCAGATCGCGAACGGGACCGATTGGTGCGACGCAAGCGAATGGCCTATGGCAGTTCCGAGGCCAAACCTTCCGATGGCGCGGCGGTCTTCCAGAAGAACTGTGTGGTCTGCCATCAACTCGGCGGGAACGGCGCTTTGGTCGGGCCGCAACTCACCGGCATTGGAATTCGCGGGTTGGAACGGCTTTGCGAAGACATCCTCGATCCCAATCGCAATGTGGATGTGAATTTTCGAACCACGGTGTTGACGCTCCAAGATGGGGATACTGTCAGCGGTCTTTTTCGCCGCGACGAAGGGGGGCAGTTGGTCTTGGCCGATGACGCCGGCAAAGAATTCACCGTGCCCAAAAACCATGTCAAGGAGCGTGGACAGACCGAGTCGTCACTGATGCCTGACAACTTTGGAGAGGCAATCAGTGCAGACGATTTCAACGCCTTATTGGCCTATCTGCTAGCCCAGCGGGGTGAGTGAGCAATGGGATGGCGGTGAACTGGACGCTCACACCCATTTTGTCCACCAGAGATGCCGGTGTTGGCGTTTGTAGCCTTTGTACCAGTGGCAAACTGGGTAGAGCATGCCGACAACCGCTACCCAAGCCACGTAAGTGATACCCAGCGGATATCCAAAGGTTTCTGGGGCGCCACGAAACGGCGCTTGACTCCAAATAAACGCGCTTTCGGCAGCTGTGCCAAACAGAGAAGCCGCAATTGCGGAGAGCAGATGAATCAAGGGGATGTGCAGCAGATAATACAACAGCGGTACCTGTCCAAATGTGATGAAAAACCCAGGCAACGGCCGTTTTGTCCCGTCCAGCCAGGACAATAGCCAAAGCCCGGGACCAAGCGTCATGCAGAGGTACAGCAAGGATGGTGGGTATTTGTTGCAATTGACGAAGGATAGCACGATTCGATCCCAGGGAAGCGCGCGTGACCAGGGTTGCGGGTCGCCGTACAAATTGGTCCAGCGTAGGAGCAGAAAGCCCGCCGAAAGGCCATTCCACAGCGCGCAATGACGCGTTGGCGCGGGCCGTCGGGTAGCAAGAAGACGGCTCCAAAACCGTATCCCAAGGCCATCACGCCAATCCAAGGGATCAATGGATATAGCGGAAAAAACCGGCTCCAGGAACCTAGAGGAATGAGTTCGCCGCCATGCAACACCGACCAAATAGCAAAGAGTGGGTGACTCTTTTCGAGTTGAATGAAATCGAACGCGTTGTGGAATAGGATCAAGGAGCTGCCAACAAGGAGCAATGCCGGACGAGACAACCGAATAAGGCCGGCGAGACAGACCATGGACACCCCGAGAGCCCATATGACTTGCCCCGCGACGAATTGGTAATTGAAATTGAAACCCCAACTCCACTTAACCCATGTGAATTCCAAGAGAATCAGCCAAACCCCGCGCCCAGCCAGATAGCGACTTAAGTTGCGATCATTGCCTTGGCGTTGGCCGTGCAAAATGCTCCGACGCCGGCCAGAAAGACAAAGATGGGAGCGCAAAAATGAGTCATCCATCGGGTTAGAAACAATGGAACGGAGGTCTCGGCAAGGTCGGTGGCGTTGACTTGGGATTGATGAAAATAGTCACGCACGTGGTCCAATGCCATCAGCACCATCACCAACCCGCGCAGGGCATCCACAGATTCCAGCCGCATCGAACTCGCACGGTTTGATGAAATCACCCTGGCAGAATCTCGGGATCTTCGGAGATCTGCAAGTCTCGATCATCTCCAGAAGGTTGATAGTCGATTTGGCTGCAGGTTACCAAACCTGTGCGGGCTCGAGTGGCCGAGGGGCGTTGGTAGGAAACTGAACGCGCGCGTCGGGCGGTTGAGGGTGGCGCCGACTGGCCGTCCGTGAAACAGTAGACAGGACTGTCTGAGCGATTATTGAAGTTCCGCGAGCTGAATTGTTTAGCTGGATGCAGCCCTGTGAGAATTGCTGAATGGAATTTCCTTTAGTGCCATGGAAGGTTGAGGTAGGCACTGAGAGCGACAACACCTCGACAAGTCTTGAACCATCCGACCGATCAACTCTTTTTGCTTCAGAACGGTGAACAGATTGGACCGTTCCCAGGTTCGGCGGTTCGCAGCATGCTGGAGAGCGGCTCGGTTTCGCCCGACGACTTGGTCTGGTACGACGGATTGCCGGAGTGGCGGAGCCTCTCCACTCTGTTTCCGGGTGTGACTTCTAACATCCAGGGGAGGAAACCCACCTCCGCTTCCAAACGATCCGACGATGATCTCGGAGAAGAGTCTTATTTCAGTTGGATCCTGGATTCGTTTTCCTACCCCTTTCGAGGCGATGGATGCTTGATCCTGGCAGCGGGTTCCATCTTTTTGACGGTGCTGGGGTTTCTTTCCAGTATTGGCCGCTTTTGGGCGTTCTCACTGACAGTATTCTATTTGGGGTACACGGCATCGATGCTGCAATCGGTGCTCAATGGTTCCGGCCAGGGAGAATCCGTGCTGCCGAAGTGGCCTGACTTCACCGATTGGTATTCGGACATTATCGATCCCGCGCTAAAGTGGATTGGGACGTTTGCGCTCGTATTGGGTCCAGGATTGGTGGCGCTGTTCTTTGTTCACCCGGCCATTGGCGTTGGATTGCTGGTTCTAGGTGCCCTCTATCTTCCCATGGCCTTCATGCTGGTCTCGATGTTCGACACACTCGCAGCACTCAACCCCCTGATCGGCTTGCGATCGATCGGCGCCATTGTTGGGCACTATTTCCTGACGTTGGTGGTTTTTGGTCTGTTGATTGGCATCAACGCCCTAACGGGTGAGGTTGGTGATATGGTTTCCGGGATCCCTATGAAGATTGTGGCGGCGTTTATCGACGGATTTAATCATTTGTTTTCAGCCGTCACTTTCGCACGAATTCTCGGCGGATTGTATCGAGTCAATCGACACCGGTTGGGGTGGTTTTAGGGGGAATTCCCCTCCCGTCTTCGTGTGAGATCCCCTTTCAGGCGGGTCTCATCTCACACGAAGAGACTCACAACGTGGCTATCCGGAGGGAGCGACAGCGGGCAGTCGGCACTCTAAAAAATCGGCCGCCATCGGCTCAGCGTACGACTCGAGCGCCGCCGCCGCTGATCTGTTTCTCGACCTCCTTGCGGGTGGCCATGGAGGTGTCGCCGGGGGTGGTCGAAGCCAGGGCGCCGTGTGCCGCGCCGTAGTCGACGGCTTTTTGCGCGTCGTTGAACTGCATGAACCCAAACTGAAGGCCTGAGGCAAAACTGTCGCCTCCACCAACTCGGTCCAGGATTTCGAGCTCCGGATACTTGCGACTTTCGAAAAAATTGCCGTCGTGCCAAAGGATGGCGCTCCAATCATTTTTGGTGGCTGTGATGACACGTCTCAATGTGGTGGCGGCGACCTTGAAGTTAGGGAATTCTTTTACCGCAGTCTCGATCATTTGCTTGAAGGCATCGGTTTCGATGGTGGCGAGCGAGTGATCCGCGCCATGAACTTCGAAACCGAGCGACGCGGTGAAATCTTCCTCATTGCCGATCATGACATCGACGTATTTGGCGATCTCACGATTGACCTCCTGGGCCTTTTTCAATCCGCCGATGGTTTTCCAGAGCGATGGACGATAATTGAGATCGTAGGAGACCATGGTGCCATGCCGTTTGGCGGCTTGGACGGCTTCAATGGTGAGTTGGGCGGTGGTTGCAGAAAGCGCGGCGAAGATGCCCCCGGTATGGAACCAACGGGCTCCGACCTTGCCAAATATTTGGTCCCAATCGAAATCGCCGGGTTTGAGTTGGGAGGCAGCGGTATTGCCGCGATCGGGCACGCCGACAGCGCCGCGGATGCCGAAGCCACGTTCGGTGAAATTCAGTCCGTTGCGCACGGTGCGTCCGATACCGTCGTCTTCGCGCCACTGGATGAAGTCCGTCGCGACGCCGCCTTGCATAATAAAATCCTCGATGAGACGGCCGACTTCATTGTCGACAAAGGCGGTGCAGACGGCGGTCTTGTAGCCGAAGCATTTTCTCAAGCCACGCGACGTATTATATTCGCCGCCTCCTTCCCATGCAGTGAAGGAACGAGCGGTTCGCACGCGGCCTTCACCGGGATCAAGGCGAAGCATGACTTCGCCAAGGGATACCTGGTCGAAGGCGACGGAATTGGCGGGTTTGATGGGGAGGCTCATGACCTTAGGGAGACTATGCGTGTGACTGGGCGGACTCGACTCGTTTGATGGATTCTGAAGGGCACTTGGAAACAACTCAATCGGGGATCAGGGATCAAAAAACGATGGTCGATAGCGAGTGGAGGTCCAAGAGCGGTTGCCGCGATTCTGTGGCCAGTTCGTTGAACGCCTGAAGTTCGGCCTGGGTGAAAAGCAATCCGCCGGCTTGGGCCGTTCGTTTGGCCCATTCGGCTTCGACCTGGCCTGGGAGCAGACAGTTCTCATTGCCGTGACCGAGCACATCTTGGATGACGGCCTTTACATTGGATCCTTGGCTGCGCCCTTTGGCGAAGGCGCCGCCACTGATGGCGTCGGGATGAATCACTTGGAAGAAGAACACGCAGGTGTGCTTCTCCTCGGGTTGCTGTTCCCAACGGCTGCGGAGCGTGGGCAGTGATCCGCCGACGTATCCCGCCACGAGTTCGTTGATCAGGGAAAGGCCATAACCTTTGTGCGCCCCAAAAGGCAGAAGCGAAACTGCCTGATTGGGGTCGGTGGTGGGCTTGCCATCCTTGTCAACGGCGGCCATGGGTGGCAGGGATTTTCCTTCCCGCTTGAGTTGCTGTACTCGGCCCATGGCGACAACGGACGTGGCCCAGTCGATGACAATCGGAAACCCGACGCTGTCGGTGGTAGGGAAACCCCAGGAATGTGGATTGGTGCCGAGTGTGGGAAACTTACCATCGAAAGGCACCACTTCGGCGAGTGCGGCAGTGCAATTGGTGTAGGCAATGTAACCACGTTTCGCCGCCTCCATCACATAACCCCCTCCCCACAAATAATGGAAGGCGTTGTCGACCGATACCGTGCCGACACCGAATTGATCGGCGAGTCGCATGGCTTCAGCTAGTGCGCGGTAGGCTGTCGATTGACCCAGTTTTTTGTTGGCATTCCAGATTTTGGCCGCGGGAAACCGGCTGGGGCGTTCTTCGATTTGCGCACCCGGGACGCATCCTTTGGAACCCGAACCGAACAAATGATCCAAATGGAGCGCCTTAATGCCATTATGAGTGCGGATGCCATGTCGGGAAGCTTCGGCACAAAGTCGAGCCCCTTCGTCGGCTTCGTCGGCCAGGAATCCACGATGGCGGTAGGCCGCTTCGACCAAGGTATTGTGCTGGACTTCCGGAACGATGTAATAGGTTTCGGGCATAAGGTTCGGTGCGGTGCTGCGAGCGTTGGCGTTTGAGTTCGGAGTTTTTGCGCGGGGCGTCTCGCCTAAAATTCGTTGGCCTGGGCTATGGGTTTCTGGCCGGTCAAATAACGCGTCAGATTTTCAACGGCACAGGTCGCTTGCCTCTGGACGCTTTCGTGCGTCCGCGAGCCGATATGGGGCGTGATAATCACATTGGGCAAGCCGAGCAACGGATGGTCTGCAGGTGGCGGTTCCTGATCCAAAACATCCGCTGCATAGGCCAGCAACTTATGGCTCTTTAGGGCATCAACCAAGGCGCTCAGCTCCAAAATTTCGCCCCGGGCGCAATTCACAATAACGGCGCCTCGCTTCAGCAACGGCAGATTCTTGGCGTTGATGAGATGGCGAGTGGCCGGGGTGAGTTTGGTGTGCAGCGACACGATGTCGGCAAGTCTTAGCGCGTCGTCGATGGTGGCGACTCGCTCGATACCGTACCACCGGGCAAAATCTTCGTCCCAATAGTTGCCATAGCCCACCAGCTTGAGACCAAAAGCATGGGCTCGGACGGCAACTTCTTTGCCGATGCGACCGAACCCGACGATGGCGAGGGTCTTGCCACACAGCTCATTGCCGGTGATGCGGGTCCACCGCCCCGCTGCGGTATGATTGGCTTCGACCACGAGATTGCGAACAGCGGCGAGCAGGAGGGCGAATGTGTGTTCGGCAACCGTGGTATGGTTTACCCCAGGCGTAAACAAAACCGGTACTTTGAGATCCGTCGCAGCCCGGACGTCAATCTTGTCCAAACCGATCCCATATTTTGAGATGACCTTTAATCGAGGCAGCGATTTCGAGATCACGGCGCGGGTCATCGCGTCGTCGCCACAGAGGTAGGCATCGAAGTCGCCGGCGAGTTCCAGCATCCGCCCTTCGGAAAGTGGACCCCGCTCGCGAACGACGTCAAACCCGGCCGCGGCAAGCAGGTCGTGATGCGAACCCGGCGTGTCTTGAAACGACGTGGTGGTCAGGAGGACGCGTGTCTTGGACATGAGTAAACGGAATTGAACGGCGACCGAAATAAGAACAACTGGCGACAAGTGCAAGCCGTGAGTGGCCGGCCAGGAACAAGGAATGAAGTGGGACGGCTCAGGTAGTTTCTCGGCCCTCCACCATGACGACGAATTCTCCTTTGCGGGGTCGGGCCTGGAGGTTGGCGGCGATTTCAGCCGGGGTGCCTCGCAACCATTCCTCGAATTTTTTGGTGAGTTCCCGTGCCAGGACGACGCGTCGGTTGGGCAGGAGTTCAGCCAGTTCCGAGACCAGTTTCTCAATCCGGTAGGGCGATTCGTAGAGGACCAGCGTGCCGGCTATCGCGGCGAGTTCAGACAGGCGACGAGCGCGTTGACCGGACTTGACCGGCAGGAACCCGACGAAGTGGAATTCGTCGGTGAGCAACCCGCTGGCTATGAGGCCGGCGATTAGGGCGCAGGGGCCGGGGATGGGTTCAACGCGGAGGCCGGCGGCGACGACCGCCGCGACCAATCGCTGGCCGGGATCGCTGATTCCTGGCGAGCCAGCATCCGATACCAGGGCGACGATATCCCCACGGCTCAATCGTTCGACGAGTTCCACGGAGCGCCGTGCTTCATTGAACTTGAAGAAGCTCAGCAAGGGTTTGTGGAGACCAAAATGGGTGAGGAGTTGACCAGTCCTACGGGTGTCCTCCGCGGCGACGACCGTGCAGTCACGCAGGACACGTAGGGCGCGCAATGTGATGTCCTCCAGATTGCCGATGGGCGTGGCCACCAGATAAAGCGTGCCGGGGACCAGCGGCGGGAGAGCGCTTGGCGCTGGTTCTGGGGCGGGGGAACTGAGATTCATCGGCGGGCGAGAGGGTGTGGAGGGATGACGGTGCGTTGGCGGTAAGCTCCCGTCTAACCACCTCGGATTTGGCGAAGCACACTGGGCAATGCGTCGATCACGAGAGAAACTTCTTCCGCTGTGGATTTGCGGCCGAGTGAAAATCGAACCAAGGCATTGGATTCGGCTTCAGAGACGCCCATGGCCCTCAGCACATGACTAGGTTCCAGGGAGCCAGCAGAGCAGGCGGAACCGCTGGAGGCGCAGATTCCTTCAAGATCCAACCCAGCCAGAAGTGCCATGCTGTCGCACCCGGCCACGGTGAATGCGAGGGTGTTGGAGAGCCCCAGAGTTGGATCCCCTCGCACAGTGACACCGGGCAGAGATTGGACGGCGCGACTCAATTCCAGAACCATTGGCCGTAGCTGTTGTTCAGAAAATACGGGACTTGGGACGAAACGGGCAAATGCCTCTACCAGTCCGGCAATGGCTGAAAGGTTCTCGGTGCCGGCTCGGCGTTCGTTTTCGTGTCCCCCACCTACCAGTATGGGAATGGGTTGGAGCGGAGAGCGGATAAACAGGGCGCCGGCTCCCTTGGGCCCATGGAATTTATGGGCACACACGGAAACCAGGTCGGCGTGGAAGGCATCCATGCCTGAGAACGGCAGTTTTCCAAAGGCTTGAACCGCATCGGTATGAAATCGAATCCCTCGCTCACGGCACCAAGCACCGATTTCGGCGATGGGTTGAAGGGTGCCGACCTCATTGTTGGCGGCCATGACGGAGACGAGAGTGGTGTCGGGGCGCGTGGCGTCCATTAATGCCTGCAATTCAACGCGGCCATGGGCGTCCACGGCAAGGCGGGTGACCTCAAACCCCTCGAGGCGTTCGAGTTGATCGAAGGCATGCAGGGCGGCTGGATGTTCGACGGCGCTGGTAATCAGATGTCGCCCGCGGGGTTTGAGGAGTCGCGCTGTGCCAAATATTGCCAGATTATTGGATTCCGTGCCACCACTGGTGAATACCATTTCGCTGGGTTTGCAGCGCCACAGTTCTGCGAGCCGATATCGGCAATCGTCCAGGGCGCTACGGGCGGCGCGACCAATCCGATGGACGCTGGAGGGGTTACCCCACACGTCACCGAGAAAGGGCATCATCACCTCACGCACCTCGAGATCCAGTGTTGTGGTGGCGTTGTAATCGAAATAAATGGTCTGCACGAGCGGTCAGGGCGGCGATTGCGGCCTTCGGAACAGACTAACCATCGATGACCCAACCCTGGAGATCAATAATCGTAAAGGCCGGGGTCCTTGGCATAGGGCCCACCGCCTCCGCCACCTGCGGAACTGTCTTCCCCTGTCATTTCGCCGAAGACATCT
Organism: Verrucomicrobiales bacterium; assembly: GCA_005793375.1. Taxonomy (GTDB): domain Bacteria; phylum Verrucomicrobiota; class Verrucomicrobiia; order Limisphaerales; family UBA9464; genus SXSK01. Next base: position 35,449 of record SXSK01000192.1, read on the forward strand.
CCCATATCTTCCTCGATCTTTTCCGGGTCTTCCCCGGCTTCCAATCGCCGAATGGCAATGTCCATCTCCTTAGGAAGGGTCCCTGGGGGCATCATGTCCTTCATTTTGCGCATCATGATGGCCATATGCTTGGGGTTGTTCTCATCCAAGTGATCCATGACTTGCTCCATTTCGGACATCGCACGTTCCATACGGGGGTCGTCGATGTCTGGCATCCCGGACGTATCTCCCTCGACAGGTTCGGAGGGTGCTTTGGGTTCGGAGACGCCTCTGATCATGGCGAAGCGGCTGACCTCCTTGGTAAGGTTTTTGCGCCCACATTTGGGGCAGGAAGGGGATTGTTCGGGCTGTATCCGACGCGAAAGGAAACTGAAGATGCGCCGGCACTTGGGGCATGCGAACTCGTAAATCGGCATGGTTTTGAGAATCCGGAACCGGCCTTGGAAGTCAAGCGGCAGGCGAACTCTGGCTGTGGAGTAAATGGAATGGGTTGCATGAAGGCGACTTAAAACGACGTTTTTGAGGGTTCAGAGGACGAATCACCTGAAAAAACCGTTGCACGGCCATTTGGCGCCTGCCTAATGTCGTCTCCAGTATGCGCCATTTAGGCGCCTGGCCAAACTGTCTTTGGCCCGCAAACATAACGTAATAGCAAAGCACAACAGTAGTACATCTCAGGAGGAACAACGATGAAGTTGAATAAGCGAACATTGGCGATGGCTTTCACCAGCGTGGCTGGCATGGCGATGGTTCAAGCGGATGAGCACCCGGTGAGTACCGCGCTCAGCTCCACAAGCCTTTATGGTTACGTGGATACGGCGGCGATCTGGAATTTTGGTTCCAAGAACGACGTCACCACCCGTTTTAACAACACAGGCCGCGACCGTCAGGACGGTTTCAACCTGAACGTGGTGAAGATTGCCCTCGAGAAGCCTCTCGACGAAGGCACTTGGTCTGCTGGTTACAAAGCGGACATGTGGTTTGGACCTGACGCGGCGGGCATGCCGGGTCGTTTGAGCGATTCGAGGGGTGGAGCCAGCGAAATCGCTGTCAAGCAAGCCTATGTGGCGTTGCGCGCCCCGGTGGGTAACGGCATCGACTTCAAGATCGGTCAGTTCGACCCGATCATCGGTTACGAGACGGCCGACGCCTACGCCAACCCGAATTTCAGCCGTGGCATGGGTTACACCATTGAGCCCTTCGGTCACCAAGGCGTCCTCGCCACCTATCAGTTCAGCGAGATCTTCGGCGCCAGCGCCGGTGTCGCGAACACCTGGAACGGCCCTGCGATCAATAGCAAGGTCCGCACCCAGTCCATCAAGACCTACATGGCGGGTATCGTCGTGAAGGCTCCTGAGAGCACTGGTTTCCTCGAAGGCAGCTCGCTGTACGCTGGCGTGGTTGACGGCGGCGTGGATGGAGGGAACAACGACCTGTTAAATATTTATGTTGGTGGCACGATGTCGACCCCGATCACTGGGTTCACCGTGGGTGCTGCTTATGACTACCTCAGCCACAAGGGCGACAATCCTGGTGCTGCTATGGCTGGCAACAATCCGGGTGTTCCCAACAACGGCGGCTTGAGCCGTGGTTTCGCCAGCGTCACGTCACTCTATGCCAGCTATCAGCTGACCGAGCAGATCAAGTTGAACGGTCGCGGCGAATATGCCACCAGCAGCGGCGGCATCTTCGGCAGCGTCAATGTGGGTGAAAACAACGAAGAAATCTTCGCCTACACCTTCACCGTGGACTACGCGCTGTGGGCCAATGTTGTGACCCGTGCGGAAGTCCGCTGGGATCATGCGAGCCGCGGCACCATCGGCGCCGGTGGCGACAGAAACGACTTGAGCCTCGCGCTCAACGTGATCTACAAGTTCTAATCGAACTTCAATCCGTTTAGTCGGTTCCTTTAATCAAGCCCTGCGGGTTCATTCCCGCAGGGCTTTTTCTTTTTGAGCGCGGCGGTCCTCCGCCGCTTTTGGGGAATTCCCGGGACGACCCATCTCCAACGTCGGTAACTCGGAGAGGCGCTCCTCTTGTAGTCGGATTCCAGTTGGATGTTGCCAATTTTGGTGTTGCGACCGAGTAGCGCAGGGCGTAGAGGCTGGGTCCTTGGCTGAAGTTGGCTTGTCCTCTCTGGAATAGGACGCCCTTTGACTGGGAATCGCCCCCTATGTTTGAAAATGCAGAACTGGGTCGAACGATCCCGAAAAAAGAATACGACCGAACGCTGCCGAAATTACGTGCGCGAATGGTTCAGGCAGAGTTCGCGCTCAAAGCGGTCCGCGTGCCCGTTATTGTGATTATTTCTGGCGTCGATGGCGCCGGAAAAGGGGACGTGGTGCACCGGCTCAACGAGTGGTTCGACCCGCGTGGTCTCGACACCCATGCCTTCTGGCATGAGACCGAAGAGGAGCGTTCACATCCATTCTATTGGCATTTTTGGCAGGCGTTGCCAGCGCGTGGGCGTATCGGGTTGCTCCTCGGTTCATGGTACACGCAACCGGTGATACAGCGTGTGCATGGGAATATCAAAAATGATGCGCTAGATGCTGCGATGTTACGCATCAGTTTCTTTGAGGAAATGCTGGTCGACGACGGAGCGGTCATCGTCAAACTCTGGTTTCATCTCTCGGCCAAGATGCTGGCTCGCCGGTTAAAGAATCTCGACAACGACCCACGGACTCATTGGCGAGTGTTGCCTGTCGATTGGGCGCACCAAAAGCTTTATAAAAAGTTCGTCGATGTTTCCGAAAGAGCGCTGCGTCAGACCGATACCGAGCACGCTCCGTGGCACCTAGTCGAAGCCACCGATAGCCGCTACCGAGACCTGACCGCCGCGCGGATCATTCTCGAAGCGATGGAAAAGCGACTCGCCCGCGCCGATCGGAACAAGCCAACTCGCCCCCGTTCGACGCCGAAGTCGGGTTTCCCGTATGTCAAACAAGCCACAATTCTGGATCAGGTGGACTTGTCCCAGTCTCTTTCTTGCAAGTCTTACGAGAAGAAGCTCTCCAAATACCAAGCGCGATTGAACGCGCTCGTATGGGCAGCGTACCAGAAGCGGATGGCCAATGTGATTGTCTTCGAGGGCTGGGATGCGGCAGGCAAAGGCAGCGCGATCCGCCGCGTCACAGCCGCGATGGATCCAAGGCTCTTTAGAGTCGTCCCCATTGCTGCACCGACGGATGAGGAACACGCGCACCATTATCTCTGGCGCTTCTGGCGTCATCTGCCCGCCAATGGGCTGGTGACGATCTTTGACCGGTCCTGGTATGGGCGTGTGCTAGTGGAGCGAGTTGAAGGCTTTGCACACCCCGAGGAATGGTCCCGCGCTTACCGTGAATTGAACATGTTCGAGGAACATCTCAGCGAACACGGCACGGTGTTGACCAAGTTTTGGATACACATCAGCAAGGAAGAACAGTTGCGTCGTTTCCGCGAAAGGGAATCGGTTGCCTTCAAGCAGTACAAAATCACCGCAGAAGACTGGCGCAACCGTGAAAACTGGGAGACCCACATGATGGCGGTTCACGACATGGTGGCCCACACCAGCACGGAGTATGCGCCGTGGACGCTGGTGGCCGGCAATGACAAGAAGTTCGCCCGCATTCAAATTCTCAAGACGCTTTGCCGCCAATTGGAGCGAGCGCTCTGAATCGTGATTGTCCCCGACAATTCTCACTCACCGAGGCGAACGCGTCAGCCCGCATCACGTTGAGTGGCTCAATTAAGACGCCCACGCTGTTGATAATCTCCAACGCTCTCCGCTGGCGCCTCTACTTTTTAGGTTTAAGAAATGAGTGGTTTGGACTTTATTCGCGACCGATTTCTCCAAGCCGCGATGACGCCTGAGGCAGCGCCAACCAGATGTCCTTCCCAGGAGACGGGCCCGGTCTGCGGGAGCAGCCCATGAACCATGCCGCCATAGACGAGGACGACAACGATGGCGATCAGGGTTGCCTTCCAACTGGAACCGAAGATGCCTGCGAAGACGAGATAAGCGGCGATGCCGTAAACCACGCCGCTAGCGCCAATATGGATGGCGCCACCACGCCCCAGTAACCAGGTGCCAAGCCCTCCCATGATCCAAATGAAACCCAAAACCATCCACGGTCTCTGGCGTCGATCCCCGAGCAGCAGAGGCATCAGGGCGAGCAATGGGCCGATGTTGGACACGACGTGACCGAATCCTTGGTGAAGCAGCGGTGCGAAGATCACGCCTTCTAGTCCGATCCATTCTCGAGGGCGAATGCCGAAGCGGTCCAGTCCGAGTGGCAGCAATAAATCGATAAGTTCGATTCCCAGCAGGACTCCTGCGACACGAAGGCTGACGAGGAATGGAGCCGCGGAACCTATCGCGAACGCGCGTGCCATGGTCGGTCTTCAGAAGGTTGCCGGGCAACTCCAACGACGAGCCGGGCCTAGGCGTCGAAGCCGGAGCCCTCCCACCAGACTTCCAATTCATCAGCCCCAAAATCTGCCAGGACCTCACCATCCACCTCAACGCTAGGCGCCTTGGTCTGTCCGGTCAGTTCGAACATCTCCGCCCGTGCTTTGGAATTGCGAATCACATCGAGCAGTTCATAGGGGATCCCTTTGGCGTCGAGCCATTCTACAGCCTCGGTGCACCAGGGACAGCCAGGTTTGACAAAAAGCCGGACTGATTTGGGTTTCATTCGATATATCTGCTCAATTCATCATTCCAGGTCCAAGCAATAGCCCCGGGCTGGATCAGGCGCCAGTCTCTGTGATGATGGTGTCGCCGTGCTCGTAGCAGGGTGCGCAGCAGCACAACAGCCGAAGCACCCCAGTTCCGGTATTCCAGAGTTTGTGCCGCTTGCCCGGTGGTATGGCGATGGCATCGCCGGTGTGGACATCGCGCAGTTCTTGGTCGATCCGCAGGCGTCCAGAGCCGTGGGTGATGTAGTAGATTTCCTCGGTTTTGATGTGATAATGCTCCTCGGTGGCTTGCCCAGGGAGCAGGCGCGCTTCGGCCAGGCTTTGATGGCGAATACAAGAATTGCGATAGGCCAGCAACTCGCGTATCTCGGATCCATCTTTGGTTACAAAGGCCGGAACATGGTCCAGGTTCATCAAATCCATGGAGACAACCTGTGATCTCTGCACAAAAAATCAATCCCTACAGCTACTCTATGTACACGAATTCGTTGAGGCCGAATAGAACCTGACACAGATCGATCAAGGCATACTCCCTGACCTTGAGGGCGTTCAACGCCACGTCATCCCGATAGGCTGCTGCTTGTTGCTCGAGGAAGGTCGTGGCGTCGGTCAGTTCCGTGGCTGTGGGTGGGCGCCCTACCGATAATTCATAGCCCTGTCGGACGGCGCGTTCCGCGGACACCGCGTATTCGGGTAGGAGGCGTCGGGCGAAATCGACAGCGCGTTGCCGGACGAAAGGGCTGTTTAGGAACATCAAAGCCTGGGGTGCTGTGATGGTCGCCGGACGGTTGGCGGCGCTCAGCACGGCGTCGGGCGCATCAAACAATTGCAAGCTCCGGCTCAATTGGCTGCGTTTGACCATGAAATAGACACTCCGGCGAAGATGGTTTTCGTCCAACGTTCCCGCGCCGCCCATGCGTCGATCCAACTGACCGCTGGCAGCCAGCACATGGTCTCGGATGACCTCGGCTTCGAGACGTTTTCGCGGGTAGTGCCAGAGCAGTACGTTCGATGGGTCCACTTGGGCGGCTTGGGCCATCCGAGGCACCATCGCGGCCTCGCGTGCTGTCTGGGAGGACGTCTGCTGCCAAACGGCAGAGTTCAGGATGAGCCGATGCAGGGCTTTCATCGACCAGTTGCTGCGCACAAATTCTTGGGCCAGCCATTCGAGCACTTCCGGGTGGGTTGGCAGTTCGCCTTGAATCCCAAAATCATTGGGGGTGGTGACAATACCACGACCGAAATGCAGCGCCCAGACACGATTCACCATGACGCGTGCCAGCAATGCCCCGGCCCCGTCGTGCAGATCGGTGAGCCAACGAGCCAAGGAACGACGGCGATAGGAAGTTCGCCAACCGGTGGGGGGAGGTTCCACCCAACGGGTTTCTGGCTGCCGCATGAGCACGGGGAGGAATCCCGCAGGCACGGCGTCCTGCTTCTGGTTCACGTCGCCGCGTCTCAGAAAAAACGTCTTCTCAAAAAAGTCCGCGCCTTGCGTGTGCATTCGCACCGCGGGCAGTCCTTCTGTCGCGACTAATACCTTGGTAAGTTCGGGTCTTGGTTTGGCGGCAAGGGAAGCGCTCACCGCCTCACTGCGGGCGCGCCAACCTGAATCCAGCCACCGATGCCATTGACGCAGAGCTTCCATCTGCGCGGGAGTTCGCTGTGAGACAGGCGTGGTCCAGGCTTGTGCGGCGTCCAGCGCGCGGCGCATGGGTTTACCAACCAACTCCAGCGCGGGCGCCTTGAAGGGACTCGATGCCAGACCTTCGTAAGCGCGGCCGCTCAGCGAGAGCCGAGGGCGTCCGATGGCGTGACGGTTGTTGACCTCAAACTTGAGCGTGATGACCCAGTCCATTTCCACATCGGACCTCGTGGGTTCTGCGAACTCAAACGATGCCGCATGGTCTTTCCCGAATCGTGGATCAATGGCCCAACCGGTCTTCTTTTCGGTGTCAATGACCGATGCCACTGGAAGCCCCTTCTGTTCGAAAGTGGCTTTGGGTTGGGTTAGGCGGACGACATTGGTGGGCTGGTTGTTGCCGACGGGTCGGACTACTACATGAAGGTCGCTCAGGGCAAAGTTACCGTTGTCGGCGCGGCCTGGACCTCCTTTGGTGAACGAGGCGTGTGATAGCGCCTCCACGCGCAAGGCGCTCCATTCCCCGGCGGGAACACGCGCAGTCAAGTGGTAGGTGTCGAAGTCCGGATTCTTTCCCGAGGCGAGCAAGGAGCCATCGGTTTGAGGCGTGAGTGTGGCACCGCCGATAGATTTGGCTTCGGTGAATTCGAGGATCAACCATGGAGGGAGTTCGGGACGATTGGCTGGGTGTGAGACCCACTCCTGAAAAGCCGATTCTAGCGAAGTGGTTTCATAATCCTTCAACGCAGCATTCCGCTCGGCATGTTCGCCTTCCCAGCGACGCAGCTGGTGTGCGTTCGCTTCGGGGTTTAGGTCCAGATCGACTTCGCTGCGCACCGTCGTGGTGAACGTCGATAGCAGCCGGTAATAATCCCTTGAGGCGATAGGGTCGAATTTGTGGTCGTGACATCGCGCGCAGCCTACGCTCAACCCGAGGAAGGCAACCCCGGTGGTGGTGACCATGTCGTCCAGGGCATCATAGCGCACGCGTTCGACCTCATTGGCGGTGATTTGGGTTGGGAAAACGCCGGCTCCCAGAAACCCGGTCGCCATCAGGGCTATGGGATTGTTCGGTTCCAATTCATCGCCGGCCAGTTGCCATTGCACAAATTGGTTGTAGGGCATGTCGTCATTCAGGGCTCGAATCACAAAGTCCCGGTAGTGCCAGGCGGTCGGTCGGTCATAGTCGTGCTCGAAGCCGCTGCTCTCTGCGAACCGGGCGACATCCAGCCAGTGGCGTCCCCAACGTTCACCGTACTGCGGGCTGGCCAGGAGACGATCGATGGCACGTGAAAGAGACTCCGGCGACGAGTCCCGTTCGAGAAGATCGATGTCGCTGGGACTCGGTGGTAAACCGGTCAGAGCAAACGCCGCGCGCCGCAACAGGACCCGGCGTTCGGCCTGTGGCGATAAACTCAGGCCTTCTGACTGCAATCGCGATAGGACAAACCGGTCCAGGGCAGTTCTTGGCTCCGAGGATGTCGGCTCTGCCGCGGGTTTCAATGAGGGGATGGCCGGCGTCTGTAGAGGCTTGAAGGCCCAGTATTCCTTAGCTTCTTCAGGAGTCATAGGACGCCTTTTGGCCGTCGTGGGGTCAGCTTCACGCGGATCGGGTGCGCCCATTTTCACCCAGGCTTCCAGTGTCGCCACCTGCGCGGTGCTGAGCCGTTTTTTTGGGGGCATTTGGAGGTCTGGATCTGTCCAGCGCACCGCGGTGATCAGGCGGCTGGCAGAGACGTCGCCGGGCACTACCGAGGCCTGGCGGGATTCTCCGCCACGGCGGATGCCGTCGCGTGAATCGACCAGAAATTGACCTTTGAGTTTTTGCGACTGGGCGCTGTGGCATTCGTAACAATGCTCGATCAGAAGGGGTCTGACCTTCTCTTCGAAAAAGGCGAGTTCAGCGGGGGTTTGAGCTTGCAGCACGCCGAAGTTTCCCAGGGACCCCGCCCAGAAGATGAGTGCTGCGATCCCGCCTGACAGCCATGTCCCGGGAGCACGATCGAGGCGTCGCAGAGGGTTCAGGTGTGCTTGCGGGTCTCGCGGATTTTTGTACAGAGGAGCGTTCATGGATTCAGACCGGGCAAAGTCAACGACGACGTCACGAGATTCAGATTCGGGCAGTCGTGCTCGCGTGCGTTCGTAACACGACGATGCCACAATTCATAGAGCCGACGCATCAAGGATTTTTGGTTTCCGCCCCCCCTCGGGGGCGCATCTCCGAGTTACCGGCGCCGCATTGGATGATGGGCGGAAAAGTGGCAAAGGGCTGCCGCATCTCCAATGAACAGCGTCGTGCGACTCGAAGGGTGGTGTCTTTGTAGCGCGGAAGTCCTCGACCGCTTTCGGGCAATTGCGGGCACAGCCGATCTCCCCATCTCCGACAACTCGGCGAGGCGCCCTTGCGACACCGGCTGCACGGTTCTCCTTTGCCCTGGGGGAATCTACGCCTATAAACGGCCCATGCTAACACTGGCGCTGTTCGCGCAGACCGCCACTCAAACCACTGCGGAACCGGGTTTCTTTGGGAAATTCGGGATCATGCTCGTACCTTTATTGCTACTGAGCGCTGGGTCTATCGCGGTCATCGTCGAGCGACTGCTTCATTATCACCGCGAACAGATCAATTCGATCGAGTTCCTGAACGGCGTGAGGAATGTGCTTAAGAGCAACAATTCCTTCGAAGCTGTGGCCATTTGCGAAGCCACGCCGGGGCCAGTGTCCCGGTTGGTGAAGGCGGCGATCCTCAACCGGGAACACGGCCGTGAACGGCTTCAGGAGGCGTTGGAAGAGGTTGGGCTGACGGAAGTACCACGGTTGGAAGCTAATCTGAGTGTCTTGGCGACATTTGCACAAATTGGTCCGTTGGTTGGGTTATTGGGGACATTATTGGGATTCGTCGACGTGTTCCGTAAGCTTCAGGCCAGCCAAGGTGCGGCCGCGCCTGCCGAAGTATTTCGCGGAGTGTGGCAGTCGCTTTATGCGGCCAGCGGGGGTATTGCCATCGCGATTGTCTGTTATGCCGCTTACAATTATTTGGTGAGCCGCGTGAATGCCATCGTTCTCGACATGGAGAAAGCATCCGGTGAAGCGGCTCGGTTGGTATTTAACGAGCCTTCCACTGGTCCCAGCAGTCGATGAAACTTCCCCGAACCACTAAACTCTTCCGGGGACATCTAGACCCGGCGCCCTTGTTGTGCGTCCTGTTTCCGCTGGCCTTTTTCGCCTTGTTGCATCGATGGCTGGTGCTGCCTGTGGGCACTGAATTGACATTGCCCTCGGATACCAACGGTGTCGCCCAAGCCTCGTATGAACCCTCGTATATCCTCGGCATCGATGCCGCCGAAAGGCTCTTCTTTGAGAATCAACTGATCACCGATTTAGACTTGGCAAAACGGTTGACCGCGTTGGTAGCGCAACCAGGTAGCCCTCGAACCCTCTGGATCCATGCCGACGCTTCGGTTACCTACGGGCGAATGACGACGCTTGGCCGCATTGCCCGTGATGCCGGGATCCTCCGTGTATTTCATGCATCGGCCCCGGTGCCTCCAGTCCCATGAATGCCGGTTTCCCTGCGCACGACCCCACTCAGGCCCCCTTGGCTTGGTCCCGCCAGCGCTGGATCAGCGTCATCGTGCTGTTGTTTGTTGGACAATGCGCGACGATTTATTTTCTGGCGCAAGCGCCAGTGGCACCGGAATTGCCACCTCCCCATCGGACTCAGACGATTTTCGCTGCCATTCTCGGACCGGGCGATGGTTCATTAGAGGCGCATCCGTTCCATCCGGCAGCGATTCCCAAAGCCTTAAATCTCCAAGAATTGCGGTCGAGGTCGGGAGGATCCATACCGTATCCATTGGACGATGCGGCGCCAGCGCGCCAGCGTCTTGGGGTGGCGACCAAGCCGGAATTGCTGGGTGCGCTCCTCCAGGAGGTGCGAGTTGTTCCCGTACCAAAAGTGGAAGCGTTGCCAGAACTGCCAGGTTCCTCTCCCGTGCGGCTTCGTCCGTATGGCACTTCTGCTCGGATTCTGGGGGACCTGAGTTCCCGCAGGCTCGTGACTGAACCGCCACGTTTGGATTGGACCAGCCCGCAACCGTTACAACCTACCATCGTTCAAATCAAAGTGAATGGCCTGGGTGCGGTACTGTCTGGGGAATTAATGGATAGTTCTGGAAACAAGGTTGCCGATGCTCTGGCTCTCGATGTTTCCCGCAAACTCCGTTTTGAAGCGAAGCCTGGCATGCTGCCGACCGTCGCCAGTTATCCCACCAACCTCGTTTGGGGCCGCGTTGTTTTTCAATGGGGAATGCCCGGCACCGATGAACCGTCTAACCGCTGATTGTGCCCGTCGAAACACTCATCTTCCTCTACGTGATCACCATTCTCAGTGGGATTGGTGCCCTGGCCCTTCACAACGAAATCCGCCGCCGCGGCTTTGAAACTGGTCGCACGAGTGACTGTGTGTTTCGATGCGAAAAATGCGGGTTTGTGTACACCGACGACCCGGGTGTCGACCGATCCCGGTGTCCACAATGTGGTCGCACCAACATGGCTTATGAATTCTGATGCGGTGATCCCACCCCGTGTCCCACGGCGGAATCAAACCAACGGGATACCGAAGTGGATGGGGGTCCTGGGCTGCCTGTTCCTTCTCATGAGTCACTTCGTGTCGAACGGGGCGCAGGGTGAGCCGCTGCTGATACTGCACGAACGACTCGTCGAGGGCTGGCTCAGTCAACAGCCCGATCCAACAGATCCACAGGCAATGTTCGCCTACGTCGTTGCGAAACTTCCTGATGAGGTGACGGTTTATCCCTCCGAAAATTACTACTACTTCCAAATTCAGGTTTCCGGCCGCGCTTTCTGGGGGAATCTACGGTTGGCCAACGGCATGAGGGAACAGGGGATTGTCTCGTTTGCTTATGCAGAATTTCTCGAGTTCCCGCTGGCAACCACGAATCGCTTGGTCCGATCGTGGTTGCCAGGCAAGAAGGACGGGGTGGTCCTCCAGGAAACAGCCCCGTTGGACTGGAGGCTCACCTACCGGGGAAAATCGGTACGTTTCCGCCTTCACGCGTTGCGGCAGGAGCCGCCGACAAGGTTTGCATTGGGTCCGGATGAGACGTTCGTGATGCGGACGTTCGATGAATCCGGCTGCCAGTTCTTTTTGCTGTTCCATAGCGGGCGGAAACATTTCTTTTGGGTGTTGAACGAAGAAGAACCGGTGCCGGACACGTTCGATCCGGTGAGTGACGATCTACTGATCGGTCGGCGCACTGGATTTGCTTACTGGGTGGATCGGGCTCGGAGCCAGCGCCGAGTCCTGGTAGCCATTCGAAAAGCTAGCGCCCAGAGGAATGACTATTTCGATGGTCCATTTGATCAACTCGCCGACAACGATGTCGAAAAGACGCGGATCGCCGACTTTATCCAAAAGGCCTATCCCATCACGCGCGGTAAGATCGATAAGTATGGTTATTGGACCAATCGCACCGATTATCAACGGGTGGGTTTGGCGTGTTATGGGAGCTACGACTCACTGACCGAGCTTGCGGAGTTCATGGCACGCGCCAAGGTCGCGCCCAGTTTGTTGGAGTTCGTTGGTCGCGCCCAAGACGGTCGGAAGCGGCCCAAGCCGTGATTTTTTGTTGACCAAGTCGGCCTGTTTGCGGCGGCATGAACAAATCCGATTTACATTTATGACACGCCGTCAACTTTTCGCCCGCCTCAGCGGACTCGCCGCTTTGGCAATCACCGGATGTTCTCTCTCATCGCGTCAGGACGTTTTGGTCAACTCCCACTCCAGTGCAGCATCTGGCTATAGTGGAGGCTCTTCAAACGCGTCAGCCTGTTACGAATTGAGAATCTACACAATCAACCCCGGCAAAGCCGAGGCGTTGCATGATCGATTCCGCAACCACACGCTGCGTCTCTTCAAGAAGCACCATATCGAAAGTGTCGGCTACTGGATGCCGGTGGATGCGAAGGATCAACGGTTGCACTTTTTGTTGCGCTATCCGAGTCGCGAAGCGCGGGAAGCTTCCTGGAAAGCATTTATGGCGGATCCGGATTGGCAGGCAGCCTACAAGGCGTCGGAAGCTCCAGGTCCTATTCTGGCGAAAGGGCCGGAAAACTTCTTCCTGGAAACCACTCCTTATTCCCCGCCGGTTCGCAAAGGAGATGTCTCACACGGTGGCGTGTGGGAACTTCGTACTTACACGACCCCTCCTGGTCGGGTGGCCAATATCGACGCCCGCTTTCGCGATCATACCATCGCCTTGTTTGCCAAACATGGAATCGGCAACCAGGGGTACTTTCACAAGATGGCTGGTCAGGATGCTGCCGATTCGACGCTCCTTTATTTCCTGACCCACAAGTCACCCGAAGCTGCCAAAGCCTCTTTCGGTAGCTTTGGGCAGGATCCCGCCTGGAAGGCCGCGCGTGAAGCCAGTGAAAAAGCCGCCGGTGGCTCATTGACCATTCCTGGCGGCGTGAAGTCGGTGTTCCTCAAGGCCACCGATTATTCACCAGCCAAGTAACGGCACGTGGCTTTGGAGCGCGGTGACCCTCCACCGCTTTTCAATGCGAAGTGATATTTGTTGGCACAGCGAACGCGGTGGAAAGCAAAACAGAGCGGCAGCGGACTGCCGACACTCCAAAGGAGTCTCTATTTCACGTCGGCAGTTAGCAGCTGTAGCAACGCGGCGTCTTTTTCTGGACCGGTCAGAAAATCAAGCGATCGAATGAACCTTGGCCGCTCGGCTTCGGTGGTGGATTTGTCCTGGATGATTTTCACCAACAACTCCGGAGTGCGCTTGGCGCGCGAACGCCAGATGATATCCCTTGAGGAGGTGGTATTCCATAACCCATTCTTTAGTTCCAAGTAAGCACCCAGACAGGCATCCCAATTCTTGTCCGCACCGATACCCAAGGCTTCCACATACCATCGATCCTTCCCGTCATGTTTGCTGGCGAGTTGAGCCCAGAGTTTGGGCATCTCCGCGGATCTGTGATGGCGAAGGACTAACGCGCATTCACGTCTCACTTGTGGAGAAGGGTCCGAAACCAATCCCTGGACCAATGGGATCAGATCCAGTCCACGCTCTTTAGCAATCCGAAGTCCTGTGACCCGCAAGTCCGGGTTTGAGTCTTTTAGAGCGAGAGCGACATAACGCGCTTCGGAACTTTTGATCCGGGCTAGAAGCTGAAGCGCTCGGGCACGATAGCGTGGATTGGCGTCGTTCCAAAGTTTGAGCAACTCACTCTCTGCGGATCCCTGCAAGGCATTCAGCTTCTGCCAGGCCAGCCCGCGGGTTACGACATTGGGTGAACGGAGGGCCGCGACAGCGCCCTTCGCGGAATTCAGATCGATCGCGGGCGTCGTACTCTTGTGCCCTTTGGGGGCCACGCGATAGATGCGGCCGGTCATGGTCGCCAAGGCCTGGTCGGCCATGTAGTGACCACCCACTCCCGAATCGTTCCAGTCGGCGATATAAACGGAACCGTCTGGAGCGACGCATACGTCACTCGGCCGGAACCAGTTATCATCACTGGTCATGAGATCGGCGATCTCCGCTCGATACCCCGCACCGTCCACGGAAACTGGATACGCCCGCACCACCTTGGGGCCGGCATCGCAGTGGATGGGCTGGCCGCGAAAAATTGGAGGCAACAGATCGCCTTCATAAACGCAAATCCCGGTGGGAGACCCAGCCCCTGTCAGCAAGAGATTGGGCACCACACCCGGATCGTTGAGATGCCAATGCCGTTGAGGGATTTCAGATTCCCATCCGGTGCGTTTTTGGCCCCAACTGGCGCCGGTCATCTCGTCAACATAACCGTAATTGCCGCCTTCCATCACGTAATTCACCCGGACACCCTTATTGCCATCGTCGTCGTTGTCGGGTTGCCAGCTCGTGCCGAAGGAATCTGGGGCCACTTCATAATTGTTGCGAAAGTTGTGTCCCAATACCTCCAATCTCGAGCCGTCGAGATCGCATCGGAAGGCCATGCCTTGGCGGAATGGCCGGCCCCCAGCGGTGATCTCGACCCCCTCAATGTCCTTGGCGATCGGGCATTTCATGAGGTCTTCGACAGGGATTTTACCATGGAGTGGCAACTTCCGCAGTGCATCGGTAGGCGTTCTCAGAAAGCCTCCAGCATTGCCGAAATTAAAATACAAACGGCCATCCGGGCCGAACACAAACGCATGGGCGGCATGGTCATGATCTGCCTGCTTGGGGTCTGTGATAAATATCAGTTCGCGCGTGTCAGCCTCGTCATCACCATTGGTGTCGGTCAGCACGAAAATATAGGGCGATGCGGAGACGATGACGCGGTTTCCTAAAACCGCGATACCAAGGGCGGTATTGATGGATGGATCCTGATAAAAGGTCTTCGCACTGTCGGCGACTCCGTCAGCGTTGGTATCCTGGAGAATCTGGATCCGGTCTCCCCCGGGGCGAAGCATTCCCCATTTCTGAAAGGAAGACCGGTAATTGGCGCCTTCTGTCACCCACACCCGACCGCGGTGATCAATGTCCATGTCGGCGGGGTTCACGACCTGAGGCTCCAGTGCGAAGAGGGTGGCTTCTAATCCTTGCGGAACCTTGGCTTGCTGGAGTTGTTGACGGGCATTGTCGAGTCCCGAACGTGTCGCGTCGGCATGGACGGGGGTGGGGATGTCCAGGGCCAAGGCGATCAGGGCCGAATGGAACCAAGCGAGTCGAGGTGTCTTCATAACGGGTGTTGAGGCGTAGACTAACAGTCGAGTAGGGGATGGCAGGAAGAATTTTCGTCGGTGACCTTGAGAAAATCGCGGTTGAACAGACGTTCGGAGTTCCGCCTTTTAGGCGGTTCGAGTTCATCGGGAGACTTCCTCGAAAAACCATTCGCGCATTGTTCCCAAGACCCTAACTATGAGCAAACTCAACCTGTGATCGTCTCGGGGGTTTGCGGTGGAGGCTCATCGCGCCTCAACAAAGGAAAAAGGGCCGGAAGAAATCCGGCCCTTTTGGGGAGTGTCCATTGAAGGGGGCGTTGGCTTAACGACCCTCGTAGATGGAGGACGGGAGGCCGGATTCCCAATTCTTTGGTGTATTCCAGGGGCGTTCGTTGCTCCGGGACAAGTCCTCCTCGGTCGCTTTGCAGCCGATGAGGGACGTGAGAACGAAGGCCAGACCGAGGAGAGCCAGACAATTGAAAATCACTTTTCTCATGAGCACACCTTCGATGGGATTGCCGACTTAGTAAAGGACGTCGTCTCCGGCCTGGACGCCCAGGCCACCCTGGGTCCACTCGGGAAGGACGTTGGCAATGCTATGATTGTCAGCGACGCTGATGATGCGGACCTTGCTGATGAGTTTGTCGCCGCGGCGAACCATCAACTTGCCGCCTTTCAGAACGCCTTTGCTCGAACCGATATTGAGGAAGACGAAATCATTGGCGGGACCGACGGACTGAACATTTCCTTTGAGGCCGGCGGGCAAAACCACTTCGCTATTGGGATTCTTGTAGGTGTCCAATTCCTTTTGTGCTTGGACAAAGAGCTTGTTCAGCGCCGTATTGGCGGTCTTCTCCGAATCACGTTCCAATTCTGCCTTTTTGCGGGCGATCTTGAGATCCTCGATCTGATTGGGCTGGATGCCGAGAACATTCCAGCGGCCCAGTTCCTGGCGGGCGACATTCAGGTTTTTGGTGTTTTCCTCGAGTTTGGCGGCGAGGTCATCAGCGCGGGCGCGTTGTTCGGTGGCTTGGGTCGTGTAGGTATCGAGGGCGGTCTTGGTTTCAGACAACTCTCTGATGGCCTTGTCGGCGGCCGTTTTGGCCTCTTTGGCCTCCTTATCGGCCTTGGACTTTTCAGTCTGAGCCGTTGTCAGTTGTTCTTGGGTCGAGGTGAGCGTCGAGTTGAGCTCCTCAAGCTTCGGCTTGATGACCATTTGGCCGAAGTAGAGCGACGCGCCTCCCGCGAGGAGGGCTAGGACCAGACAAAGTCGGAGCATTTTCTGAACGAATTAAGGTTTTGTGTTGGGCAGAGGTTGCTGAGGGTCGCACCGATTGTCAACCGGCAGGGTTTTGGCCCTTGCCTGAGGAGCCCTTGACCGGGGCCATGACGGGGAATTCTCAGCGACTAAAAAGTTACTTCTTCTTGGGTTTCTTGGCTTTAGCGGCTTTTTTCTTGGCGCCACGGCCTTTGAATGTCAGTTCGGCAATCCCCGATTTATCCAGTTCACCGAGGCCCAATTTGGTCATCTTGGAGTATTGACCGTAGGTGGCTTTGGCGAGTGGCAGGTTGAGTTTTGCCTGCTGGGACAAGCGAAGGGCGATGCCGGAATCCTTGGCGGCGTGGGAGGCGCTGAAGAAGCAGGAATGATCCCGGTTCACCATATCTTCGCCGTCAGTGACCAACACCCGGCTGTTGGCGCCGGTCTGGCTGAAGACGTCCATGACAATTTTAAGGTCGAGGCCGAGGGCATCGGCGAGGCCGAGTCCTTCCGCGAGGCCCGCGGTGTTGATATTCATGACCATGTTGACCAGGGCCTTGAGTTGGGCGGCTTTACCTGCCGTACCGATGTACTTGAGGAGTTCGCCATCCTTGCTGAGTTTGGACAGCAGCTCTTTGGCGCGATTGAAGACCTCCGGGCGTCCACCGATCATCAGGTACAGCGTCCCTTGGAGGGCCTGATTGATGCTGGAAGCCATACAAGCCTCGAGGCTGCGGGCGCCGGCGGCTTCGGCGCGCTTCTCGACGTCGACGTGCACGGCGGGGCTGATGGTGGCGCAGTTGATGAAAAGACGACCGGTCGCACCAGTGAGGAGGCTGTCGCCTTTTTTGGCGAAAATGCCCTCCATGGCTTTGTCATCCGTGACGACCGTGATGACCACGTCGGACAATTCAGTGATGCGGGCCAGCTTGGTGGCGGCCTCGCAACCCAATTCCTTGGCCAGATCCTTGGCGGCTGCTGTGCGCACATCATAGACGGCGCTGACGGTGTATCCGACTTCCTTGAGGCGGCGAGCCATGTTGGCACCCATGCGTCCGACTCCGACAATTCCGATCTTCTGACTCATAAATTGATAAGTAAATTTGGCGTTGCGGTGAACAAATGAACGCTAATAAACGGACAAAGCGCGTTTCCCACGGCACTCGCGCGCGGGAACGGAGTCCATTTAGCGGAGCCAAACCACCAATGCACGCGAGAAGTTGGAGAGATCACCGTAGACCCGAGCGCTTCGACCTCTTCATTGGACCGAAGATTAGCCAGATAGTTCCATGAGATGTCGTGGAATTCAACGGGTCGCTGGATCCGGACTGGACTACGGGTCCAGGGAATAGCGTCTGAGACCGGACAATTGGCCGAGGACTTTCCACACGAAGAGAGGGTTGTTGCGGAAGTACCGTTTCCAGAGTCGGCGGGGCTCTCGAAGGGTGCGGTAGAGCCATTCGAAGCCGCTGCGCTGGATCCAACGTGGGGCTTGCTGAACCCGGCCGGCGTGGAAATCGAAAGCCGCCCCAACTCCAATCAGGATTTTGGCGTCCAGCCGTTGGTTGTAAGTCGATACGAAGCGTTCCTGTTTTGGGGTACTGAGTCCGACCCAAAAAAAATCCGGCTGAACGGCGGCGACCTGGGCGATCAGTTGGGATTCTTCCTCCGGAGTCAGCGGTCGAAACGGTGGCGTGTAAGTGCCGACGACTCGGATACCGGGATAACGGGATTGCAGCCGCTGTTTCAACTCGTCGGCAACCCCGGTATTGCCTCCATAGAAGAAGTGGGTGTGACCGCTGTGGCGCGTCCATTCAAAGACGTGCTCCATCAATTCGGGTCCGTAGACGCGGCTCATGGTTTTGTGCCCGGCGACACGCCCCAGCCAGACCATGGGCATGCCGTCGGGTGTGGTGAGCAGCGAGCGATTGTGGATGGCGCGCAGTTGGGAATCCGATTGAGATTCCATGACGCCATGAACGCCGGTAACGCACACGTAGCCGCGTTGACCGTTCTCCAAGGCCTGCTTGAGCGTCGAGACAGCGGCGTCGAGATTCAGGGCGCTGATGCCAACGCCGAGGACATTCACACGAGGGGGCAAATTCACGTCTTGAGACCAGCGTAGCGAGTGAAAGGGCGAGGGGGTAGAGGAGTTTCTTGAGGATTGGAGGAGTGGGTCGGACTTTGGCTGCTGGAGACCCGCTGAACGCGCTGGAGGACCGCCGCGGTCCAAAAAGGAGGGTGATGCCAGGAGCCATCAACAAACCGACAAACAACGGTTGCCTGCCGGAGGATATCTGGCGTTGAATCGGGTTGTCACCCACATGAATCCAATGAAACTCATTCGTCGATTTGCGGTGTTAGCTGCGGCGTTGCTTGTCACCTTGTCGGTCCATGCAGAGTTGATCGACCAACTCGCCCTCCAAACGTGGACCCTGCGGAACATGAAATTCGATCAGGTGATTGAATTTGCCAAGAAGCACGGCATCAAGGAATTGCAGTTGATTCCAAACCACGTGGATTACTCCAAGGAGACGAAGGAACAGATCCTGGCGAAGAAGGCCAAGCTGGAGGCGAACGGTTTGCACGCTTACACGTTTGGCGTCGCTGGAACCTCTCTGGACAAGCAGGAGAATCGCAAGTTGTTTGAGTTTGCGAAACTCATGGACTTCAAATTGTTGGTCGTGGAGCCATCCGATTTCAAGATTTGGGATAACCTCGAGGAATTGGCCAAGGAATATGACATCAAGGTGGCGGTGCACAATCACGGCATCCGGTCGCTTTACGGCAATCCCGCCATTGTGAAGAACATCCTCAAGCATCGCGATGCGCGTCTTGGGGTGTGTATGGATGCCGGTTGGATCACCGATGCTGGGTTCGATGCGGCCAAGATCTTTCGCGAATATGAAGGGCGGGTTTTTGATATCCACCTCAAGGACAAACGAGTGGAACATACTCAGGGTGGCAGCGTTTCGGTGGATACCCATATCGGAGAAGGGCATACCAACTACAAGGCATTGGTGGCGGCGTTGCGTGAGATGAACTATTCGGGGAAACTGGCCATTGAGACCGACAGCCAGAGTTTCGCGGCTAACCCGGACGAGTTTGTCTCCAAGGCAAGAACGTTCATCCAGGGACAGTCAACTCGGTGATGCGGGAGCGGGCTCGAAGAGCTGTGCGGGACGATGAGCGCCGGCGATGTAGACTTCGTTGCGGGGTCGGATCAAGTCGGTGTGTTGAAAGCGCTTTCGGAAATTGCGTTTTTCCAATTCGCACCCCAGCACCGTTTCATGCGCCCGCTGGAGCTGTCCCCATGTGAATCGGTTCGGCAGCAGTTCCAAACAGCGCTTGGAATATGGCAACTGGGTTCGAATCCACGTCCTGACGTATTCCAGCACACGGGCGTGATTCTTGGCCAGTAGCGGAACGGAATCGACGGGCTGCCAGCGCCACCGGGGATTTTGGCCGCTGGTATATGCCCCTGCTGCATTGGGTTGGACGTAGCTTCTTGGACCGATCTGTGGCAGCAGGGTCATCAAGCCGAGATGTCCTAGGCTGACCACGTGATCAGCGGGGTTGCTGCCCGGCGATTCCGTGGAGCTTAGAGGTTCCAGGTGAGGTGGTTTTGGGGCTCCGAGTTGTTCCAACGCCGCATAGGCGGCTTCGGTAGCGTGGGTGTGACCGTCTATGCTCCCCTCTGGAAAACGCCAGAGACCTGTGGTGGTGGCTTCACGTGAGGGTGCCAATACGGTGAGGAGATCGGAGCCGTCAAATCCGAGGACGACCACCACCGCAACGCCGGCCGAAGTGGGAGCGACCGGCGTTTCCATGAAGGCAGAGTTCCCTTCCAAATGGGTTCGCAGAAGGAAAGGAAGCCGTGTCAGGGTTTATCGGTGATCTTGTTCCAGTCAACGTCATGGACATCCGCGTATCGTTTGAAAGCGCGTTCGTGCATGATGAGGACGGCGCGGGCAACGCTGGAATCGTCAGCATGACCAAGTCGACCGAGTGAATCGGGGATGATGTCCGTTTTCTTGTGGGCGTAGGTGAGAGCGAAGATGGCGGCGGCGAGGGCGTTGTAGGGGAGATCTTTGTAGGCCCCTTCAGCCACGTCTTCGACGACGGCGGCCAAGAATTCCAATTGATTGACCAAGTGGGGGTAGTGGGGCGCTTGGATCTGGGTGAACTCCATCTTCCAGAGAGGCATACTGCGCAGCACTTTTTCACAAATGGCCGGCGTCACCTGGGACGCGCCATGGATCACGTAATTCGCGATTTCGGACATGGCGGCTAGACTAGCAGTGAGCCCTCGAGGAGGCAATGATGGCGTAAGGCAGGTGGTACGATGCACACCCGAATCGGACGATTGACAGAAGGGGCTCAAATTCTGGAGTGTTGCAAGGTAATACCCGTCCTGGCTGAATCCTGGTGTCAATCGGGGGCGGATTGAGTTGAACACTCACGCTGAGATGCCGCATGAATTTTTGCCGAAGGCTCCTAATTGCTCGAACCGGTTGTTTCGCTTTCACGGCGTGGTTGCTGTCCGTGTGGGTCACAAACACAGTGGCCCTGGGGGCAGCGCCGGGAACAACGGGCAAGATCGATTTCAATCGGGATATCCGACCCCTTTTTGCGGACAATTGCTACCAATGCCATGGTCCGGACGCGGCGAAGCGCAAGGCGGGTTTGCGCCTGGATCAACTGGCGGGAGCAACGGCGAAGCTGGAATCGGGTCATTCTGCGGTGGTACCTGGAAAACCGCAGGCCTCCCGGTTGCTGGAATTGATCGCGACGGCGGACGCGGAGGACCGGATGCCCCCGGCAAAGACGGGCAAGCGATTGACCTCCGAGCAGGTGGTTTTGCTGACTCGGTGGGTCCAGGAAGGGGCGGAATGGAAACCTCATTGGGCCTATATCACCCCAGAAAAACCCCAGGTGCCCGAAGTGCAGAACGTGTCATGGCCGCGAACCGAAATCGATCGATTCCTGGTGGCGCGAATGGAAAAGGAAGGTCTGCAACCCTCAGCGCCAGCGGATTCGAGCACGTTGGTGCGGCGGGTGACCTTAGACCTGACGGGGCTGCCGCCGACGATTGATGAAGTGGATTCGTTTTTGGCGGATTCGAGTGATGCGGGTTACGAGCGTTTGGTGGATCGGCTATTGGCGTCGCAGGCGTATGGTGAGCGCATGGCGGTGCCTTGGTTGGATTTGGCGCGGTTTGCGGACAGCGATGGGTATCATGCGGACGCGCCCCGATCGATGTGGCAATACCGGGACTGGGTGATTGGTTCGTTCAATCGGAATCAGCGCTTCGACGAGTTCATTGTCGAGCAATTGGCAGGGGACCTTCTGCCGAACTCGAGTCTGGAGCAGCGGATCGCGACAGCCTTCAATCGCAATGGAATGTCCAGCACAGAAGGGGGTGCGGATCCGGACGAGTACATGAACAAGTATGTGACGGATCGGGTGAATACCTTTGGGACGGTCTTTTTGGGATCCTCGGTTCAATGTGCCGAATGCCATAGTCACAAGTACGATCCGTTCACGCAGCGCGAGTACTACCAGTTGTACGACTACTTCAATCGCATACCAGAGCGCGGACTCGACAGCGATCCGGCGCCGCCATTTGTGAAAGTGCCGACCGATGGGAAAGACGAGTTATTGTCCAATGCGCGATTGGAAGTACGCGTGTTGGCCAGTGTGCTCGACGAAAAATTCTCCGCGAAAAGCGAGGCTTGGGAGCGGGACCAGGCCTTGTGGGAAAAGGGTTTGGTTGAGGGGCTCGCCCGGACGGAAGGCTATCAGTTGGGTGAATGGCAGCGTGTTGGGCCATTTGTGGAGGCAGATGGCAAGACGGCTTATGCGAAGGAATACGGACCCGAAAAATCGGTGGACCTGGAGAAGAAATTTGCGGATGGCAAATTATCCTGGGTCAACCCTCCTGGATGGAAGGATGGTGTGATCCAATCCCTGAGTGGCGATGTGGGTGCCACCTATCTGTATCGGACGGTACAATCCGAATCTGCCAGGTCCATTACGCTTTACCTGGGGAGTGATGACGCCTTGCGCGTCTGGCTTAATGGCAAGGAAGTGCATGCCAAAGACACCTCCCGCGGGGTCGCGCCGAATCAAGACGAAGTGAAAATCGATCTTGTTTCGGGGCTCAATCAGTTGGTTTTCAAAGTGGTGAACTACGGCGGAGCGGCGGGGTTCTATTTTTCCACGGACAAAGAAGCCGGCGATGAGAAGCGGCGCAAACTCCGGGACATTGCCCGATTGGCGCCGGCCGAACGGAAGCCCGAACAGGCGATGGAACTCAGGCGATTCTATCGAGAGACCTCAATCCCGGAAATACGCAAGTTGACGGCAGACTTGGCGGCGGCGCGAAAAACTGAAGGAGACATTGACCGAAGCATTCCGACGATTCGGGTCATGGAAGACATGGCGGAAGGTCGGCCCAGTCATATCCGTGTGCGAGGAGACTACCGCAGCAAAGGGGAGCGGGTCTCGGCGGACGTACCCAAGAGTTGTTTACCGCCGGCGCGCACGTCTGGAACGACCAATCGATTGGACCTGGCGCAGTGGTTGATCGACCCAGCGCATCCGCTGACGGCGCGTGTGGCGGTCAACCGGTTCTGGGGTCTTTTCTTTCCGCACCCGATCGTGAAGACGGCGAATGAATTTGGAACCAATGGCGAGTTGCCGTCGCATCCGGAACTCCTGGACTGGCTGGCGCGCGAATTTATCGACAACGGATGGAACACCAAAGCGTTGGTGAGGCAGATTGTTCTGAGTGCGGCATACCGCCAGACCTCGAAAGTGAGTGCAGAACATTACGGGCGGGATCCGCAGAATCGATTCTTAGCGCGTGGTCCGCGATTCCGGATGTCGGCGGAAATGGTTCGCGACAATGCGTTGGCGATCAGCGGGCTGCTGGTCCGCAAGGTGGGTGGACCCAGCGTGCGCCCCTACCAACCTGCGGGGTTGTGGGAAGAAAAAATGTTCGCCGGCAACAAGTACGACGTGGGCAAGGGCGATGAGTTGTATCGGCGGAGCCTTTACACCCTTTGGAAGCGCACAGTGCCGAATCCAACCTTGCAGACCTTTGACGCGCCGGACCGGGCGATTTGCACGGTGATGCGGCCAAATACCTGCACACCATTGCAGGCATTTGTGACATTGAACGACGTGACCTATGTCGAGGCGGCCCGGGTACTCGCGCAACGGATTCTGAAGGAATCCCCTAAGCGGGACGTGGCATCGCGGATTGAGTTTGCGATGCTGGCGGCGTTGGCAAGGCCCGCGACAACTCGGGAAATGAAAATCCTTTCCGACGTGTTGAGTGACGTCTTGTCGACCTATTCGGAAAACCCCAAAGCGGCGGACTCCTTGACCCGGTTGGGTGAGAGTCGCCGGACGTCGAGTTCGGATTTGGTGGAACTGGCTGCCTGGACCGGGGTGGCGAATTTGATTTTGAATTTGGATGAAACGGTAACCCGCGAATGAGCCCAGCCATGAACCTACAGGAACTCTCATTAAACGAAGCGCTGACACGACGTCACTTTTTTGGGCGGACAGCCCGTGGAATTGGCACGGCGGCGTTAGCTGCGATGCTGCGTCCCGGCGGGACGATGGCATCGACACCGCTGAATATTACAGCCACTGCCCAAGGGGTCCTACACCCGTTGCATCGCGCTGCCAAAGCCAAGCGAGTCATCTATCTCTTCCAATCTGGGGCGCCCTCGCAACTGGATCTCTACGACCACAAACCGAAGTTGATCGAGATGAACGGCAAACCGATGCCGGAAAGTCTCACGAAGGGGCAACGCATTGCCCAATTGATGGGACAACCGCTGAACTGTGTTGGGACCAAGTTCAAGTTCCACCGGCATGGACGCGGTGGTATTGAGATCTCCGAATTGCTTCCGAACATAGGATCCATTGCCGATGAGATTGCGGTCATACGATCGATGCACACCGAAGCGATCAACCATGATCCGGGGGTGACTTTGATGCAGACCGGCCATCAACAAGCCGGGCGCCCGGCGATGGGTTCGTGGATCTCGTATGGATTGGGGAGTGAGAACGATCAATTGCCGGCCTTTGTCGTGTTGGCATCCGGATTCGGCCAGGACCAACCGCTGCTCACACGCTACTGGGGCAGTGGGTTTTTGCCGTCGAGCCATCAGGGAGTTGAGTTTCGGTCCAGCGGCGAGCCGATCCTGTTCGTCAACAATCCGGAAGGTATCACGCCGCAGATTCGGCGGCGGTTGCTCGACGGAATGAAAGACATCAATGGGCTGCGGCAGGAGGCGATCGGGGACCCGGAGATTGCGACGCGGATCGCATCGTATGAGATGGCCTACCGGATGCAAACCAGTGTGCCTGAGCTGATGGATATTTCGAGAGAATCCAAATCCACGTTGGAATCTTACGGCGCAGAGCCAGGCAAGTCCTCATATGCGAACAATTGCTTGTTAGCGCGCCGACTGGCGGAGCGCGGGGTTCGTTTCATCCAGCTCTATCATCGGGGATGGGATCACCACAACAACCTGCCTGCGGACATCGCGAAGACGTCGAAGGTGGTCGATCAGCCGACGGCGGCATTGATCCGGGACCTGAAGCAGCGCGGGTTGTTGGAGGATACACTGGTGATTTGGGGTGGGGAGTTTGGGCGGACCCCGATGAACCAGGGGGATGCGTCCAACGGCAATTACGGGCGTGATCACCATATGAAGGCCTTTTCACTTTGGATGGCCGGAGGTGGGGTTCACGGCGGAGTGACGGTTGGATCGACAGATGAACTTGGGTATGACGTGGCGGAGGATGCGGTTCATGCGAACGACTTTCAGGCAACCATTCTGCACTTGCTTGGGATTGAGCACACCCAGTTTACCTACCGTTTCCAAGGGAGGGATTACCGGCTGACGGATATCGGCGGTGATCCGGTGAAAAAAATTCTGGCTTGAAACGACCCTGCTGACGGAAGCCTCGCTGAAATTCAAGACGATTTTTTCCGATGTCGAAAACCCTAGTGATTGCGGTGTTGGTGACCTCGGTGTTTGGCGCACTGAGTGCGGAGGCGGCTGAATGGCCCGAGTGGCGTGGTCCGGGTGGACAAGGACATGCGAGTGCGCGGAATCTGCCCATTCAATGGAGTGACTCGGAGAATGTGTCTTGGAAGACGCCGCTGCCTGGCCGGGGATGGTCTTCGCCGGTGGTTGATGGGAATCAGATCTGGATGACGACGGCGTTGGAGACGAAAGCCAAGCCGGAAGACGCGGCGCGTCGGCTGAAGGGCAACACCGGAGACCAGCCGCTGGTGTTGCTGGAGAAGGTGGATTTATTTGCCATCTGCCTCGATCGCCGGACGGGAAAACAGCTTCATTACATTCCGTTACTTTCGGAAAAGGAGCCTCAATGGGCGCATGAACTGAACAGTTACGCGTCGCCAACGCCGGTCATTGAATCCGGGCGGCTGTATTGTCATTTCGGCGCCTTTGGGACGGCCTGTGTCAACACGAAGAACGGGGCGGTGCTTTGGACCAACTCGACGTTGCGAATCATGCATGAAAATGGCCCAGGCAGTTCGCCGATCCTTTGGCGCGACTTCCTGATTGTGCATCTGGACGGCAGCGACACTCAGTCAATTGTGGCGTTGGACAAGCGGACCGGGAAAGTGGCTTGGCAGACGCCGCGCTCGGGAACAATGCCGGAGAATCCGCAGCTTAGGAAATCCTATGCGACGCCGGCCATCGTCCTGGTAGACGGTAAGGAACAAGTGTTTTCGCAAGGGTCGGATTGGTTGTATGGGTACGATCCGGCGGATGGTCGCGAGTTATGGAAATTAAAATACGGCAATTTGGGGTTCTCCCAATCGTCGCGGGCGGTGTTGGGTCACGGCATGATGTTCTTGAGCACTGGGTTTATGAAGCCTGAGATCCATGCCGTGCGTTATGGCGGCGGGAAAGCGCCGGAACACGCCTGGAAATACGCCAAAGGGGCGCCCACCATGTCCTCGCCATTGTTGGTGGGCGAGGAGCTTTATTTCGTGTCGGATTCGGGCGGGATGTTGACCTGCTTGGATGCGTTGACAGGGCAGGAGCATTACCGGGAACGGTTGGGTGGCAACTACAGCTCCTCACCATTGCATGCCGATGGCCGTATCTATTTGTCGAATCGCGAAGGGAAGACCATAGTGATTGATCCGGGGAAGCAATTCAAAGTGCTGGCTGAGAATCAACTTCCTGGAAAGATCATGGCCTCACCGGTGGCGTTGGATCGATCGCTTTTTCTGCGGACCGATACCGCGTTGTATCGGATTGAAACCGCAGCGAGGCGGTGAGAGACCGGCTGGCTATTCCTTAATGGTCACCGCGCGATTGTCGCGAGTACTCAGCAGCCGCTGAAGTCGAGCCGTGTCGACCTTGCCCTGTGCATCCAAAAGCTTTTCGGAGCGCCGTTCGGCTTGGTTCGTGACCCAGGACCATTGTGCGAGAGCCAACTCCACGCGATGACTCAACTCCGTGGTGGGCGCCAGGAAGCTGTATTGAAAATTTGTATATGCCGGGAGGGTTCGAAGGCTGCGCACGGCGACGTATCGGACCACGCCGTACGGATCGGCGAGCAATTGGGATTGGAACGGAGCGAGCCAATCGGCGCCTGAAGTCTTTTGAGCGGGTTCCCAGCCGACGTGCCAGGCGGCAATGACTCGTTGCGCGGCGTTGCCTTGGATCAACCACAAGAGAGCCGCCGAGGTGTCTTGCTGCTCGCGCGACAGAGTTACGGGACGATGACCATATCGGTTGACCAAATTATCCTGGGTCCAGGCGAGGGTGCGATCGAGGTGGCAGAGGTTGCAGGCATTGGGTGTGCCGAAACGGGCGCTGGAGTCTGCATGAGGAGACTGAATCTGGTGCGAGCGTATGGCTGAGAAAAGGGCATACGTGGTGTGAGGCATGTGGCAGTTGAGGCAATTGCTGCCGGTGGATCCCGGTTCGTGGAACGTGTGGGTTGAAACTTGTGTGGTGTATTTGGGTTCTTGGTGACAAGTGATGCACGCTGCCGGCCCGTCCATGCCAGTGGCCAATTGATCATTGGGATCGCTCTGGTGCATGGAATGGCACGTCATACAGGACATTTTGCCTTTGGTGAAACAGGCGGAGTCCTTGAGGGCCGTATACTCGCGGCCACCGGCCAGGATGGTGCCGTCATCCCACCAACGTTCGCGGAAAAAATCGGGATTACGCTTCTGATCTGCGAGACGCTCTGGTTTGGGATCGCGTTGAGGATGTTGGATGTAGTAGCGGGTTCGGTGGATATCCTCGCCGGGATGATACATGGGTCCCTGGTTGGCGGAGGCCATGGCAAACTCATCGCGCATGACATACACGCCGTGACACTGGCCGCACACTTGGCTTCCGCGGTCGTGATCCAAGCGGGCCGGATTAACGATGGTCGGGTCTGGTTTGGCGCTGAAATGTTGGAGGTAACGGCTGATCGGATTGCTGTGTTTGCGAACATGGGACTCACCCGGACCGTGGCAGGATTCACACGCGATTCCGAATTCACCCACGGTGGATTTCAACATGCCGGTTTTTGCGTCCAACCCTGGATTACCCTCGGTGCTATGGCAGCGGATGCAGTGATGATTCCATTGAGTGATGAATCGTTGCCCATGGGAGGGTCCGTTCATAAAGGCTTCCTCTCTTGGAATCCATTGCGCTTCCTTGGGTAGGTAAACCAGCGGGAGCGTTTGCATCAGTCCTTCATAGCGGGGACTTGTCACCCAGTACGTCTGGTAATGGTGCGAGCCGGTGGCCATGACGACCGGTCGTCGGACGCGTGGGATGTCCTTGTCAGCCAGTTTTTTTCCGCCCTGGACCACATACATCATGACGTCTGGATCAGGCATTTCGGCCATGAAATGGCCGTCCTCTTGGAACACGCGGTAGTTCAGGCCCTTCGAAGCGATGGTCGATCCGTCGAACCTGCCCAAGACCGTCTCGGGCAGGGCCGCCTGGGTCATGGTCCGGTGATACGATCGATGCCAGCTGGCGTGTTCACCTGGATGGCAGGCGAGGCATTGCTGCGACGAGACGAACCCTCCGCTATTGGTGACTGCAGGGATGAGCTTACGGACTTGGGACTCGCGTGAGAGTCGGGATTCGGTGGTGCGCCAAGAAAACCGCCCGGCCAAGGCGAGTATAGCGGCTATGGCGGCCAACGACGCCACCGCAAGCAGTCGTCGAAACCAGATCAGAGACGGTGGAGCACCCATATCCATCCGCGGATCACCCGCGGATGTGATGGTCATAGCGGGGGGCTTGGCGGAAAGCCAGCGGACAAGGTGACGGTTGCGTAAAGGTTCGCCAAGTGGCGTCGGTGTTCAGGTTGTCCGAAACTGGGTGAGAAAGTCGTCGAGAAAGCGTTGGGTGTCCGCGGTATGTTGCTCTTTATCGACCGATTTGGGTGTGAGTTCGCGTAGCAACGCACCGGGGATGGTGCGGGCGTGTTCCTCAGCGAATTCAAACGGATGGATGGCATCCAGCCGGTTGCCTAAGACCAAGGTTGGCATGCGAAGGTTGCGCCAACCTTCGCGCGGGTGGCTTGGATGGTGTTTGGGAATCCACTCCAATTTGGCGACGGTTTCTTCAGCGCGTGGATGCGCGAACTGGGCGAGCAGTGACAAGGCATTGTCTGGTGAGGCTGCGTTTATCGTCTGGAAGATTTCGGAGGCTTGGAAACGAATGGCTCCCTCCCAAGCCCCGTAGCGCCGGATGAGTTGCGCGACGACTCCAAAGATCTCGAAACTAGAACCTCGCGGTTCATCCAACCATGCCGGTCGTGAGAGCACTAAGCCGAGAAAGCGCTCAGGCTGTGTGAGGGCGAGGTGCAAGCTGGCAGCCGCGCCCATGGATATCCCTCCTATAACCGCCCGCTCGAGTTTCAGGTGATCGAGTAACACGGCGATGTCGGCGGCGAATTGCGGAATGGTCAGTTTCTCCACCGGCCCGAGCGGTGTGGTGAGCCCGTGACCGCGGCAATCTAGAGTGATGAGACGAATGCCATTGGGTGGACAATAAAGTGAGAAAGTCTGAGACGTGTCGGCACCCAAGCCGTGTTGGAAGAGGAATGGAACGCCGTCGCCGACATCGCGATAATGAAACGTGAGTCCGTCGTGGGTGAAGGTGGGCATGAGGGTTAGGAGTCAAGCGCCAGGCGTTGCAGATTGGAGTTTATTCAAGATGAATTGGACAGCGGATGGAACCACGCTTTCGGCCAGGCCATGGAGGACGACGGGGCCTTGGAACTGGATCCGATGCAAGCCAGCGAAGAAGGCGTCCCAACGGATGGCGCCGAAGCCGGGAGCGAGACCTGAAGGGTTGCCCTGCGCATCAAGTTCTTTGGCGTGAGCCATGCTCACGTCCGGACCCAGCAGATCGAAGGCTTCGGAGAAGATGTCGGGTTGCCGAGTGAGATCGTTCGCGTGAAGCAAATTCGCGCCATCCAGCACAACACGCAATCGAGGTGACTTCAATTCGTCGAGCAATTTTCGGCAGCTGCGTGCTGAGTCAACGACGTTGGCAAGTTCGGGCTCGATGCCGAATTCGATGCCGGTGGTTTCCGTGAGCTGCAAGGCTAATTCGAGCGATTCACAGAGATCCAACCAAGCTTCGGGTGAGCTGTTTTCTCGATGCGCGCACCACATATCGTTGGGATCTCGGGTACCGGTGCAAAGTGTGAGCATGGGGGCGCCGAGGGCCTGAGCGGTTCGAGCAAGTTCCGGCAGGCGTTTCAGGCCGGCTTCTCGATGGGAGGGGTCTGGGTGGATCAGATTAAACGTGGCGGAGATGGCAGCGACGGCGAGTTGCCGATTCATCAGTTCGGCTTGGATCATGGCGAGGAGTTCCAGGGGGATCGTGTCGGGCAACGTGGGAAGTCCACAGCAAGCGAAATTAAATTGGACGCAATGAATCCCATGCGCGGCTACAGCGTCGAGGGTCGCGTCGAGGGTCGGACGCTGATAAGTTTTTGCGAAGATGCCGAGGGTCATGACGGGAGCGTGATTTCGATTGTCGTGTGGTGAGACTGATAATGAAACTCGATGGCGCTCTCAGTAAATGAGCGGGGACAAAATCGGAGGGGACAAAGCGGCGGCGGTCCGCCGACACTCCAAAGATTTAAACGGCGCCAGTCGTCTGGGCGAGGTTCACCCAGGTGCCACTTTCGACGGAGCGGGCGATGGCGACGAGGGCGCGCAGTGCCGCGATGCCATCGTCGACATTCGCTCCGTGCTGTGTGGATCCTTTGAGGATGCAGTCGGCGAATCCTTCGAGTTGCGTCTTGTAGGTATAGGCATCCTCGCCGATGACCCGGCGGTACTGGCGGTCTTTGGTGCTGAAGCATTCGACTACGGAGGATTTATGAAACCAGGGAAGGTAGACCTTGCCTTGAACGCTGCCGAACTCGCCATGGATCTGGAATCCCTCTTCGAAGTCGCCCCGGACGGGAATGGTGAGGTCGAGATGACCGAGGCCGCCGTGTTCGAATTCGACATCGATCCACCAGCAATAGGCTCCAAATCGTTCGAGCAATCGAGCACGTACGGCGGCGATAGGGCCGCCCAGCAGTCGCGTCGTATCGACTAGATGGCTGGCGTGTGTGAGGATGAAATAGCGTCGCTTGTCGGCCTTGGGGTTGCCTTCGGGGCGTCGAGCGGATGCACTTTGAGTGGGAATCGGCTGGAGGTTGTCGGTCATGGTGTACCGATAGATGGAGTCCCAATACCAAGCTTTGAATGAGAGCGGAGTGCCGAGTTCTTCGCGGACGAACTTCGCGGCGAAGGCGATGCCGGGGTCGAAGCGGCGGTTGCTGCCGATCTGAACAACGAGCAATCGGGCGTTGGCGGCGGCTCGGAGTTCGAGGCACTCCTCGATGGTTACGCCAAGGGGTTTTTCCACGAGCACACTCTTGCCCGCTTTAACAGCCTCAAGGGCGAGTGGGACGTGGAATTGATCGGCGACGCCGATCAGAATGGCGTCGATATCGGGATCGGCCAGCATCTCGGCGTATTCGCGGTAGACCTTCTTCGGTTGGTGTATAAGAGCCATGCGCTCGCGGAGGTCCTCCGCGAGGTCGCAGATGGCATGGAGTTCTACATTCCGCGCCTTTTTGGCGGCGTCGAAGTGGGCGATCTGGGAAATGGGGCCACAGCCGAGGATTCCGAGCCGCAGCTGATCTGGGTCCTTTTGGATCATGGTGTTGAAAGTGCGAAGAGCGATTAAATCAGCTCAATTCCGGATACCGTTGGCGCAAGGCTTCGCGCAGCGCCTTGAGTCCGCTGCGCTCCGCGAGAGCGGCGAGGGCAGGAGCGTGTTCGGCGATCGGTGTGTCTCGCAAGGTGCCGCTTCGATGCACCTCAATGGCTTGCAGCATGGCCTCAGCGCCCAGTTTGGGATCCGGTTTACCTACAGCATTTTTGATGGAGTTAATGGCTGATCCGCTGAGGAACATGACCCCCTCAGCAAACCCGCGAGACGAGGCATCGGTGAGGTTTGGTCCGATGTTGCCCTGGTCGAGAGCGCCGGCGCGCACGACCGTGGTAGGGCGAATTCCTGGTACGGGTTTGGACAGTGTGGCCTCGGAGGCGATCCATTCGAGCCCGTAGGGTTTGAGGAATGGTGTTCCAGGGCGTACAGGGGCAGTCTGACGGAAATCAATGCCATCGAGACGTGCGAGGAAGTCGAGGACTTCGCGGAAGATGGCGCGGGTGCGGACACCAATGCCCGCATTGTGGCCATAGATGGCGGGTGGTATTGCGAGATGCTTCGTGGCCTCTCGCACCATGCGGACGGTGCCGTTGGCGAAGCTCTCACTAAACATGACGCCGTTGGCGCCGGCGGCGAGCACCTGATGGAGGGAATCGAGGATTTCATGGGGAGCACCGGTGATATGCGGTGCAAAGACCAACCCGAGGCCGCCGCGCCGATCTTGGATGCGTTGAATGGATTCCACGGCCTTGCGGGTACGATCGGCGGCGGGGGAGTAGGGCAGTCTGGGATAGAGATTCTCGTCTTCCTTGATGAAACAAAACAGTGGGCAAGAAGCGGCCTCTTCCACCAGCGCGCCCACTTCGGAGGGTACCACACCGGCGGTTGGTTTGAGGATGGTGCCAAACATTGGGCGCCCTTCGAAACCCGTCAGTTTGCGGATGCCCGTGGGTCCATGGGCGGGACCTGGGAACGTTCGGATGACCGCTTCTGGAATTTCTAACGAGATCAGTCGGGCATCTTGGTTTTCATAGACATCGAACAATATAGCTCCTGCCGTGGTGTGTAAGAGGTCGGTCGACGTGAGACCACCCTGATCGCTGAGCAGCATCTTCAAGGGGTAAGCCATGTGCAACAGACCGAGTCGACCTGTGGCGTCCCACGGATCGATGCCTACCACCTTGCCCGTGCACTCCGCGAGGAGGGAACCCGGGGGAATGTCCTTGGTACCGCTGGTGGCATGGTAGCTGATTTCTTTGCCAGCGTGCTCCAAGGACCAAGAGCGAAGCGCGAAAAAATAGGTGGCGACGATTTGATCCTCAATGCATGGAGCTGGTTTGGCGGCAAGACGATCGGCGATCAACCTCCGCAGTTGTTCATCGCGTGCATCGGCGTCGTGCCAGAGAGAGCTGAGTGTGTTTTCGTCCAAGGGTTTCATGGTTGGGATGGTTCTCTGAAATTAGCGGGTCAATGTTCCGTGGGCATCGTGGACGCTGGGTCCGCGGGCGATGATAGGTTCGAGGGCGGATTCGACGGGCGTGTTTCGGGGGGTGTTGGCGGCGCGGCCCTGGGGTGCGGCCCACTGAACGGCGTTGGCGATCACGCGTTGGATCTGGGGATTATGGTAAATGGGATAACTCTCGTGGCCTGGACTGAAGTAAAATACGCGACCGCTGCCCCGGCGCCAAGTGCACCCGCCTCGGAAGACTTCGCCGCCCTGAAACCAGGAAATGAAGACGATATCATCGGGCGTGGGAATGCCGAACGGCTCCCCGTACATCTCGGATTGCTCCAATTCGATGCAGTGATCGACGCCATTGGCAATGGGGTGGCCGGGGTCAACCACCCAAACCCGCTCGCGTTCGCCGGCTTCACGCCAACAAAGGGCACAACTGGTTCCCATGACACGTTTGAAGAGTTTCGACCAATGACCGCTATGCAAGACGATCAGTCCCATGCCTTCAAGCACGCGGGCGTGAACTCGGGCTATGATGTCGTCGCGGACGTCGTCATGGGCGGCATGACCCCACCAGGTCAAGACATCGGTCTGGCGCAAGACCTCCTCGGTAAGGCCATGTTCAGGTTCGGCGAGGGTTGCGGTTCGGACTTCGACGTTGCCATGTCTCAAGAGGGCTTCCTTCAAAGCGCTGTGGATCCCCTCGGGATAAATGCGGGCGACGTCCGGGTTGGTGCGTTCATGGACGTATTCATTCCAGAGGGTGACTCGAACGGATGGCATGGGCGAAGCAAAGCCGAGGTCAGGACCGGTGAAAATGAGAAAGTATCCGACAAAACAACCCTACAAGATTCAGCATGATTGCCTTGATGCCATGAGTGAGGTGGTGCTTGATGCTGGCGTGACTTGGAAGGGAAACGGAAGATGAGGCGTTTTCGTAGCCTGGCCTGGGCTTTGAGGATCTGCTTCGCCGGAATTTCTGGCGCGGCGGTTGGGGGCATGCATGGCGCGAGTTGGGATGCTTCGCTGACCAACTGGCCGAACTGGCGGGGGCCATTGGCGACCGGGGTGGCGCCAAAGGCCGATCCACCGATTCATTGGAGCGAGCAGACGAATCTCCTCTGGAAAGTTGCTTTACCCGGCAAGGGCCATTCCACGCCGGTTATTTGGGGAGACACGCTTTATTTGACGGCGTCGGTGCCCCATGGGGCAGTGAAGACGCCATTTTATGATTCGGCTCCGGGTACACACGACAACCTGCCGGTCACACAGGATCATCAATTCATTTTGATGGCAATCAACCGATTGGATGGTTCCAGAGTTTGGACACGTGAGGTTCGCGACGAGTTTCCGCACGAGGGTGGTCACACAACCGGAAGTTTGGCCTCGAATTCACCGGTGACCGATGGGGAACGGGTTTATGCGTTTTTTGGTTCCCGCGGGCTGTACTGCTTCGATTTGAGCGGCTCGTTGGTTTGGAAAAAAGACCTGGGACGGATGAACACCCTTCATGCACATGGTGAAGGCAGTTCGCCGGTAATCTCGGGGGATTTTCTGATAATCAACTGGGATCATGAAGGAGAGTCTTTGCTTTATGCGTTGGACGTGCGGACAGGAAAGGAGCGATGGAAAGTGGCGCGCGACGACAAGACGTCGTGGTCGACGCCGTTGGTGGTGGAACATGGCGGTAAGAAACAAGTCGTGATCAGTGCGACCAAGCGGGTTCGCGGCTACGCATTGTCCGATGGATCCCTCATTTGGGAGTGCGCCGGGCTGTCGCGCAATGTGGTGTCCTCTCCGGTGGCGGGCGAAGGCATGGTGTTTGCTGGCAACAGTTACGATTGGCAAGCGATGTTGGCTATTCGGTTGGAAGGGGCCAAAGGGGACATCACGGAGACGGATCGAGTGGCCTGGCG
The DNA here is from genome assembly GCA_005793375.1 of Verrucomicrobiales bacterium. Lineage (GTDB taxonomy): Bacteria > Verrucomicrobiota > Verrucomicrobiia > Limisphaerales > UBA9464 > SXSK01. Next base: position 70,404 of record SXSK01000192.1, read on the forward strand.
GATGAATCGACTAACGCCCTATGTTTCCTCCCCGCTGCTCTACGACGGGACGCTTTATTTTCTCCGCCACAATCAGAACATTCTCTCGAGGCTGGAAGCGGTGACGGGCAAGCCTAGGGAAGAGCCAATGAGGTTGCCGCGAATCACGGAAATCTTCGGGTCACCCCTGGGGGCTGCCGGTCGGATTTATATCGCGGGCCGAGATGGCGTTTCCGTGGTGTTGAGCCACCTAAACAACAATGAGGTGCTGGCGGTCAACCGGTTGGACGATGTTTTTACAGCGTCTCCAGTCGCGGTTGGCCGGCAATTATTTTTGCGCGGCGAGAAGCAGTTGTACGCGATTGGAAAGTAGTCGGATGAATTTAGCTGGATAGGAATCCTTTTCGTACACGCTTTTCTCATTTCTGACTTCAAACCAGGGCTGGCTGAGGCTAATTCGTCGGTATGCAAAAGCCCCGTCCTCGTCTTGTCATCACAGATTTCGTCTCGGAACCGCTGGACGTCGAACTTCAGATTCTCGGTGATCTGGCGGATGTTGTGGCGTTGAACGCGTTTCACGAAGACGAGTTGGTGGGGCGGATTGAAGATGCGGACTGCGTGATGTTGTATCACGTGCTGAGCCTGAGTCGGAAGACGATATCGAGATTGGAGCGGTGCCGTTTGATTGTGCGTGGAGGTGTGGGGTACGATAATGTCGATGTGGCGGCAGCTCGTGAACGTGGGATTCCGGTGGCAAACGTGCCGGATTACGGCACGGAAGATGTTGCGGATACAGCGATTGGTATGGCGTTGACGCTGGCGCGTGGCATTCATTTCCTGAATCGGCTTCTCCAGGGGCGAAAGGGGGAGTGGACCCACACGCATGCGGCGCCGGTCCCGCGTCTGAGGGGCCGGGTTTTTGGAGTGGTGGGAATTGGGCGGATTGGGACGGCTGCGGCCTTGCGCGCGAAAGCTCTGGGCTTTGATGTGGCGTATTATGACCCGTTTGTGCCGCAGGGCCGCGACAAATCCCTTGGGATACGGTGTGTGGAAACCCTGGAGGAGCTGCTGGCTCAGTCGCACGTTGTGAGTTTGCACTGTCCATTGACGCCGATCACCCGTCATCTGATCAACGCAGCCACGATTGCGACGATGAAAAAAGGTGCGTTTTTGGTAAACACAGCGCGAGGTGCGGTAGTGGATGTGATGGCGGTGGTGGATTCGCTGGCGGCTGGCCATTTGGCGGGAGCGGCGATTGATGTGTTGGAGAATGAACCTCCCTCAGACGAGAATCCGATTTTGAAAGCCTGGCGCGACCCGCAACATCCAGCACATGAGCGGTTGATCTTGAATCCCCATTCGGCGTTTTACTCTGAAGAAGGTGCGACCGACATGCGGGTGAAAGCGGCGCAGAATTGCCGCAGAGTTCTCTTGGGACAGTCACCAGTGAATGTGGTCAATGGTTAGTCGTTGGTGGTTTCGCGGGTGGCACTGGCGGGGTGCCTTTCTGCCAGAAGCGATTTCGGAAGCGGCAAAAAAACCCGGCAAACCACAGGTCAGGTGGCGAGCCGGGTTGGGGGGAGTTAAAGCTGCCGGATTACTTCTTCTCGGCGGGAGCGTTCGTGGCCGGAGCGTTGGTGGCAGGTGGGAGTTTCCAGCCGCTATTGATTTCGAGGAGCGGGAGAGCTTCCTGCAGCTTCTTTACACCGTCTTCCGTGACTTTGGATTGCCAGACATAAAGGCTGCGGAGGTGTTTCATGTCGCGCAGAGTATCGAGGCCGGCATCCGAAACCTGAGTGCCGTAGAGGTTGAGGTAGGTCAGGTTCTTGGCTCCCTTGAGGTGGGCGAGTCCGGCGTCCGAGACACTGGTCAATTCGAGGCTGAGCACTTGGAGATGCGGCAGGCTTTTCACCACGGCCAATCCGGCGTCGGTAATTTTGGTGGTACCGAGGCGGAGTTCGACCAAGCTGGTCACGTCTTTGAGCGGTTCGATGGTCTTATCGGTGACGTTGGTGCCTTGGAGGCGGAAGTTCGCTTCCTTCCAAGGGACATTCTGAGCCAAGGGACGGACATCGACGCTGGCTTTGGCGATGGAAGTGATGGCGGCGGCCTCATTGGCCCCCGGCTTGAAATCTTTGGGCAGTTCGGGGGCGGGCGGGCGGGGTTTCACAACGACCGCGGCTTTTTGCGCGGAAGCAGGCGCGGCGGCTTCCTGGATGGTGACGCCCTCGGGCCAATCGGCACCTGCGGCGATCCAGTCTTTGAGGAGTTTGATGGTCGCTTCGGGCAGCGGGCCTCCCTCGGGAGGCATGATCTCGTCGTTATCCTTTGGAAGGCCCACGCGAGTGATCATTTCGCTCTCGGCGGGCTTTCCGGGAACGAAAACGGCTTTGCCGCTCTTTCCGCCTTTCAAGGCATCGGCTTTGGAATCCAGGCGAAGTTTGCCCTTTTGCTTCTCTGCACCGTGACACTTAACGCAGTTGTCCCGGAAAATGGGAACGATGTCTTTATTAAAGTCGGGCTTGGATTGAGCCAGTCCCGTTGAGGTGGCAGCGAGCGTCGAGGCGACGGCGAACGCGATGAGAACAGTTTTCATGCGAATGATGTGGTGCGGATGATCGAGACGATCCTAAAGCAAGTGTATTTGGAATTTCAAATGCTGTAACAACAAACCATGAAATCATTTTGGCGAGGCGTCGCCAAGACTTGGAACATGGAATTTACTAGGGTGCGTAATCTACCAGACCTTCGGATGGCTTTTACGGGTCCTTGTCGCTAGAGATGGAGTCCGGTGGTGGTCTGGAATTCCGGTACCGCGTCGGTTACCAGTTCACTGAGTTTTAGGAACGTGGAATCCTCTTGGCCGGGTTGGCATTGAGCAAAGACGGCGACATAAGCCC
>SXSK01000193.1 GCA_005793375.1 Verrucomicrobiales bacterium
AAAAGAAAGAGCAGAGTCCCGTGAAAAATTGAACTATTTTAACCAGTCTGAAAAACGATCACGAACCCCAGTTCTCCTTCCAAACCAAACCCAATTTCAGTCTCTCTCATTCACACTCTGCAAAAAACTGAGATGCGCACATTGGCGGCGGGTGCATCTCTGAGTAAACAGCTCCGCATTGTATGCTGGGCGAAAAGCAGAGGGCTGCCGCGCTCCAAATCCAGTTGGGACTGCATGGCGTGCATTTGATCGCTTGGACGCCGACGGATTCGAGGATCGCACTGAAGACGTCATTCTATGTCGACGCTCTCCGGCATGGCCCAAGGATTTCGTGGCGGGGTCGAATCGTTTGTCATTACACCAACTCGCGCCTTACTTGGTGCACTCCAGCCACCATTGTCGCCAACTTCCGCTTCGAAGCCCAACGCGCCGTCTGGCTCAATCCACAGTCCGGCGCAAACACCAATCGATCCGCCGGCGCCAATTCCAAACAACGACGCACCCGCCGCGTTATATCGTCCACCGATTCGATATAGTAACTCTTCACATCCACAATCCCCACCGCCACGTCCGTCCGTGCCGCGATGGCAGTGATGCAGTCCAGTTCAGCAAATTCGCGACTGGCCATCTCCACATGCATTTCATCGCAGTGGAAATCCAGGAATGTTGGAAACATGGGCGCCAACTGACGAGGCCCAACCGCGCGGGCCTTGTAGTTTCCGAAGCAGAGATGGGTGCAAACCCGAGTCTTCCCGCGCACGCTCTCGACGGTCCGGTTGAAGATATCCACAAAACGTCTGGGATCCTCCCGATGCGCGTAACAACTCATGCTGGGTTCATCCACACTGATCTCCTGGCATCCCGCAGCCACCAAAGCCTCCAACTCAGATCGCACCAGTGGCAACAGGGCCTCCGTCAGTGCCCAACGATCTAGGTACTGCGCGTTCGGCAGTAATCTTCCCGACAAGGTGTAAGGACCGGGCACACTCGCCTTTAAGGTCACCCCAGGACATCCTGACACGCTAGGGATTCCACCAACCACCCGACGCAATCGCTCAAATTCCTCGACCGCACCCAACCCGCGTGGCGCCTTCAATTCCCCTTTTACCCGATGTTTGCCTCGTTGATCGTGCGCCGGTGGACCCCAACGCCGCGGTGGCGATGACTCCAGGTCGATGCCGTCGATGTACCCATAAAAGGACAGATTGAAATCCAACCTCGTTTGTTCGCCGTCGGTAATGACATCGAGTCCGGACTCCAATTGGTCGTGCACGGCGACGATCACCGCGTCGTTCTGAAGCTCCGCCAAATCGTCGGGGCCAAAACGATCCAACTGATTCGAGGCCAGTTCGAGCCAACCAGGAAATGGATAGCTGCCGATTACCGAGGTTCTTAAAGGACAAGAGTTCATTTAAAAAGATCCAGTGGTTCGAGGTTCCTGAGGAATCCTAGATATCTCGGGTCCGGCCCCCAGGGTTGCGTACAGTTGTGCCAACCGACGGCCATGTTCGTCGTAGGCGGCTTCGAACAACTCGCGCGCCCGCTCGGGGCCGACCACAGCCCCCGCCGTCAGCACCTTCAAGGAATGCCCCGCATTCGTGAGACGCAATGCCACTTCGGCCTTGATCGAATTCACCAACAGACATCCGCCAATGGTCGACCCCGGCGAGACCGGCGTCTCCAGGCCCGGTACCCGCACCATCGCATCTCCGACAGGCGCGCCGGTATCCAAGACGAGGTCGGAAAAATCTGTCAGCTTGCGTCCATCGGCACGCTGGCTTCGGCTCGCATCGCTGTGCTGTTGAGACACAATCGCCACGACCCGCACCCCGCGCTGGCGAAACTGTTCCGCCATTTCAATCGGAACCACATTACAGCCGCTGGACGATACGACGAGTGCCGTGTCGAGCGGTGACAGCTCGTAATTCCGCAGGATTCGCTCCGCCAAACCGCTCACATTCTCCAGAAACATGGCCTGCCTCTGCCCATTGGCCCCCACCACCAGATTGTGAAAACTCAGACTGAGTTCGACGATGGGATTGAACCCAGGGAACGACCCATATCGCGGCCACATCTCTTCCACCAGGATTCGGCTGTGACCCGAACCAAAACAATGAACCATCCGCCCCGCCAGAATGGTCGCCGCAAACCAATCAGCGGCTTTCTGAATGGATTCGGTCTGCCGTTCCACGGCGTCAATCAACTCTCGACATCGCGCCAAATAATCTGCGGTCACACCCACATGCTGCGAATCCGACCGCTCCGACGCAAGCCCACTTCTTGTGAGGTACGGTTATCCGTGATACGGCCGATTCGGCACTGTTTCTGGAGTGTCGGCAGTCCGCTGCCACTTCGCCCCCCGTGTTCACCGCTTCCTTTGTTGCTTTCACCCATCGGCGAACCCGCCCTCTGCGACTCTCGACGAGAAATCACAGAATTCGGCGGCTGGCGCGCCTACATCGCCTCGCGCGTGTAGTCAGGCGATTCCCCAAGTCAGTCGAGAATTCGAATCGTGCCTGCAAAGGTCATCGTCTCATCAACCGCAGATGACGATGGCTCTTTCTTCGATCATCCGTCTTTGGTACGACGACGCAAACCATGCGCAAAAGCGGACCTCGAATCCAGCGCCACCGTGCCGTCGATTTGCCGACGGCCGTGGCAACCTTCTGGATAATGGCGACCACCCATGCCGCTGACCGAGTCGTCCGCGATCGCCCCGGGATAATAGAAGAGACGGCAATCGTACTTCGTCACACTACCGACCGATACGCTGGATTCACACGGTTGAATTCTGTCGAGACCGGCATTCGGTTCACCAATGGCGTTTCCCTGGATGCAGTCGCCAAGAACCGATTAATCGAAGACGGTTCAGGTGTGGCGGCTGGTGACGTCAATGGGGATGGGCTTTGCGATCTGTATTTCGGGAATCTTGAGGGAAAGAATGCCTTGTTTCTGAATACGGGAGGTTTCCGCTTCGTTGAAGCAACCGATTCCACTGGCGTCGCTTGTCCCGGCCAGGCGACCACCGGAGTAGCGCTCGCGGACCTGGATGGCGACACCGACTTAGACTTACTCGTCAATGGACTAGGTGTCGGAACACGACTGTTCCTGAACGATGGTAAGGGACATTTCAGCGAAAAAATCGATGCCGGACTGGTGCGTAATTCCGGAGCACGATCGATCGCGCTGGCCGATATCGACGCGGACGGGGATCTGGATCTCTATGTGACCAACTACCGTCCCACCACCTCCCGGGACGAGCCTCAGACAATCCGCATTTCCCGTCGTGGAAAGACATATGAAGTGCCCCCAGCTTTCCGGGAGCGCTTCGCCGCCGACGCGAATGAGATCGGGGGTGTGGTGCTGAATGAGTTTGGGGAACCTGATCGATTCTATCGAAATCTGGGAGGCGGTCGATTTGAGAAGATTCCCTGGACTGACGGCAATTTCCTGGATCACGAGGGGCGGGCACTGACCGGACCGCCTCGAGATTGGGGCCTGTCGGCGATGTTTCGTGATCTCAACCAGGACGGTGCACCAGATCTGTACGTCTGCAATGATTTTCATTCCCCCGACCGGCTCTGGCTGAACGATGGGGCCGGCCGATTCCGGGAAGCACCTGCCTCGGCCTTGCGAAAGAATAGTTGGGCCGCCATGGCGGTGGATTTCGCCGACATCAACGGAGATGGCCTGGATGACTTTTTTGTCGCTGAAATGCTCGGCTCGACCCGGGTTCGCCGACATACTCAGCGCGATAATGTAGAATCCCCGGGCATCCTTCACCGGGGGTGGGGATGGATTCCTGGCGAGGTCACTCAGGTGACTTCCGCCATGCGCAATACCCTATTCCTCAACCTCGGGGGCGGTCACTTCGCCGAGGTAGCCTACTACGCGGGGGTCCAGGCATCCGATTGGACATGGGGGGCCGCCTTTCTCGATGTCGATCTGGATGGTTACCCGGACTTGCTGATTGCCAATGGCCATGTTCGCGATCATCTAAATTCAGATATCCAATCGCAGTTGGCCCAAGCCGGAGCGCCGCGCAATGCCGCCGATCGCAAGGTTTTGTTTGGGCAAATTCCACGGCTCTCCCTCCCCAATCGAATCTTTCGAAACCGAGGGGATGTAACCTTCGAGGATCGAAGCACGGATTGGGGCTTCGATGAGTCTGGGGTTTCCGTTGGAATGGCACTGGCGGATCTCGACAACGACGGAGACCTTGATGTGGTTCTGAACAACATGGACGCAAATGCCTCCATTCTGCGGAATGATTCTACACGACCGAGACTCGCCATTCGAACTCGCGGCCGCGCCCCAAATACCGGAGGCATTGGCGCTCGTATCCGAGTTTTCGCTCCCGGGTTGCCCCAGCAATCGCAGGAAATTATCGGAGGTGGTCGATACCTCTCCAGCGACGACGGCATCCGGTCCTTTGCGGCCGGGCATGCGACGAACCTGGCGACTGTGGAAATTGTTTGGCGCAGTGGCGAGAGGAACACGTTCTCGAATCGAGTTCCCAATCAGATTCTGACGTTCATCGAGACCCCCGACACGACTCCCAATGAGTCAAAGAAATCCTCGATAGCAGTGCGTGGTTCGAATTCCTGGTACGCTTCCTTTGCAAGATCCACAGACTGGATTCAGCTGGCGACAAATTCGATTTCCAGGCCAGCGAATGCTTCGCGGAAACCGCTTTTTGAGGATGTCAGTGAACGACTGGATTTTGTTTCAACCCACCGACCCGATAACGAACTCGCCCGACAGCCGCTGCTTCCCCTCAAACTGAGTCACGCTGGGCCTGGGGTTAGCTGCTCCGACATTAATGGCGATAGCCACGATGATATTGTATTCCCCGCGAGCCATCCAGATCCTGTGCACCTCCGTATCAATGACGGTACCGGTAACTTCGTCCGCGCTGCCATCCCTGCGACTTCCCAGGAGTTATCCAGCCAACAAACCACATTCCTCAGCTGGATGACAGGGCCAGGGACAGGAATGATGGTCGCCGGGGTCTCACGATCTGAGCCCATCCAGAAATCGCCGCCCACTCTGGCGGTTTACACTCTCTCAGGCTCGGAGATCCGGGCTGTCTCCGGTCCTGAGTTAGGTGGCAACACTGGCCCGATTGCGGCAGCGGACATCGACAATGATGGAGATCTGGATCTTTTTGTCGGAGGCCAACCGGAGCCGGGCCGATATCCAGTGGCAACCCGATCTGCCCTGCTGCGCCAAAGCGAGGGCCGCTTCCTGCGGGACGATCGGGATCGTGCCCTGTTTCAAACGGTGGGCTTGGTCAATGGAGCGGTGTGGACCGACCTGCAGAACGATGGCTGGCCCGACCTGATTCTCGCCGGCGAATGGGGACCCATCCGGGTATTCAAAAACCAAAAGGGTCAATTGACGGAGTGGGATCCGCCGCTGCGCTTCGACGGTGTCGCCGCAAAAGCCGCATCGATCACAAAGCTCTCCGCATTCTCGGGATGGTGGACCGGTGTTGCCGTTGGGGATTTTAACGGCGACGGGCGCCTCGACATCGTCGGCGGCAACTGGGGACGAAATTCGAAGTATCAGGAATTCATCGATGGAGGGCTTCGCCTTTATCACGGAGAACTCGCCGATGGCAGTACAGGAGATATCCTCGAAACGTATTGGGATCCCGGCCTGGGAAAAGAAGTGCCATGGCGCGATTATTTTACCCTGAGCCGGGCGTTTCCCATGGTGGCCCAGAAGATTCGCAGCTACGCGGCCTACGCCACGAATAGTGTCCAAGAACTCTTTGGCACAACGCTTACCCGTGCGGTTCGACTCGAAGCCGTCACCCTGGATTCCGTGGTATTTCTGAATCTGGGTGAGCGATGGGAGGCTCATCCATTGCCGCTGTTGGCCCAAATTGCCCCCGGCTTCTCCCCTGCGGTCGCGGAT
>SXSK01000194.1 GCA_005793375.1 Verrucomicrobiales bacterium
AGTGGTCGAATGGCGAGTTTCCGAAGTGTCGATCAATCCGGTGTACGAGTGGGTTTTTATGAGTCGTCTAAACTGAATCCTGCAAGCTATACAAGCCATACGTTCAGACTAGACCTCATTGAGGTAGTAACACCGTTCGTCTGGCCACACCGTGTCACCGCAGCCAGGTGCGTTTCACAAGGTTACAGCTAGAGCTTCCGGCCTAGCAGTCAGAGCGATTCTTTAAGCTGTTAGATGTCGAGAGTCTAACCTTCAGCCATGGATGAGGCTATTGACTCCGTATGGGCCCCTACGGCGGCATCAATCGCGATCCCGTCGGCGGGCGATCATGATATAATAAAGCAACTGTGAGAGGGCGCTCGCCAACGCAGCCACATAGGTCAATGCGGCGGCTCCCAGCACCTTGGAGACGTGCCGGTTCTCTTCCTGGGTCAATAGACCGAGCCGTGACAATTCCTCCTTGGCGCGGCGGCTGGCGTCATATTCTACGGGCAATGTGATGGCCTGGAACAGGGCCATGGAGCTGAACAGCACAATGCCGAGCCACAGCATTTGCGATCCAAACCGCGATTCCTGAGCGGCGGTCATGAAGAGGCCGATCATGATCAACCAAGTGCCCAGGTTCGACGCGATGTTCGTGGACTTTACAACCGCCATCCGAAGGTGGAGCGGTGGATAAGCGGTGCGATGCTGTATGGCATGGCCCACCTCATGGGCGGCGACACCGACGGCCGCCAGCGAGGAACTGGAGAAGTTTTCTTCGGACAGGAACACGGCACGTTTGGCTGGATCGTAATGGTCCGTCAATTCTCCGGGCACCACATGAATGTTCACGTTGGATAGTCCGTTTCTGTCCAGGATCACGCGGGCAGCTTGCGCGCCGGTAACTCCACGGGCGTTGCCAACCTGGGAATAACGGCCATAGGTGGACTTCAACTTTAGCTGAGCCCACATCGCCAGGAGACCCGCTGGAATCATAAATAGAAACCAGATCGGATCGAATCCAAAACCCATTGGAAAGAGTGCCAGTGTCATAGTCAGATTTCGTCTGTTATCGGGCTGGACGACAGAGCCATCCAACCAGTGGCCTTTCTCTTAGAGCCTGGAACGATTGGAGGCAACCGGGTCGTTTTGGAATCCGATTTTTTGAACGAATTGTGCGATCCCATTGTCGACTGCAAGTGATTTTTGGGGAACCAAGGCACACTGTGCGCCAACACCTCGCCTGTGGGGTGCGATTTTGGGTGGGTGTTTAGCGTCGACTTTAGGGGTTGCCTCTGAGCCGTCCCCCCTCGTTGCGAGGGAGGAAAACGCATTGCTGAAGCTCTATTCCTGAGCTATGAGGGACTTGCCGGTGATACTCTAGCCTCTTGGGACTTCAAATGAAGCGTTACCTTTTCTATCCAATCTGGTTCTTTACCGAAGTGACGACTCGAAATTCTTGGCGCGGCTGGGCGGCCATGGTTGTTTCAATCGTGTGTCTCGGACTGGCACGCGGTGGAGCTCAGGAACGACCCTTTGCCGAAGCGGTCGGTGCGGGCGCGGTGGGTACTGTGAGTGCCGGGGGAGCCTGGACGGTGCCCTACATTACGTGGGGCGGCGACATGGCCACGTTTTATGGCAATGGCGGACTCACTACCAAACCCGGGTCACTGTTCGCCCGCCAAGGCCTCAATCTGCGGTTGACCGCTGGCGATGATTTTGTCCAACAGGTTCGCGATTATCGCAGCGGCAAATCGCCCTTCCTGCGGGGCACCCTGCACATGGTCGGTTTGGCGAGTGAAGTGTTGGGGAATGATCCTCGCACCAAAGGAGTCGTGATTTTGCAGATGACCTGGTCTGCTGGTGACCATTTGGTGGGACGGGCGGCGTTGCGAACGTTGGGGGATTTGAAGGGGAAGACCGTGGCCCTTCAACAGCATGGTCCGCATGTGGGTATGTTGGATGACGCGCTAAGATCTGCCAAACTTTCCTGGGATGACATCAAAGTGGTTTGGACCAAGGATCTGACAGGTACCAGCGACACCCCGGCTGAGTTGTTCAAAAAACGTTCCGACATCGATGCGGCCTTTGCGATCACGCCGGACATGGTGGGTCTGACAGGTGGCTTGAGGGCGACCGGAACTGGCGCCGAAGGAACGGTGAAGGGGGCACGGGTTTTGGTGTCGACTGCGGAGCTTTCCCGGTCGATTGCGGATGTTTACGTCTGCCGAAAAGATTTTTTCGATGCCAACCAGCCGTTGGTGACGAAGTTTGTGGCGGGTTACCTGAAGGCGTGTGAGGAAATCCTGGATTTGAGGAAGGAGCAAGAAACCAAAGGGTCGGCGGCGTTTCGTCAATTGCTTCAACTGACTCAGGATATCTACGGCAAACAAACCATCCCCACATTGGAAGATGCCTCGGGTCTCTTGTCGGACGCGACCTTGGTGGGATATCCCGGGAATGTGGCCCTTTTCACCCAGGCCAACAATCTCAGTGGATTTGAGTCCCTGCACAAATCGGCGCTGGATTTGGCGACAGCGCGTGGGTATACGCGGGAACGGCGCGGGTTGTTTCCGAGCGGATTGGATTATCAATCGCCGGTTTTCCTCAACTACTTGACCAAGACCAAGACCGGGGATAACGAGCGTTTCCGGGCGGAAGCGGTTCGGGAAGAAATCGAGGGATTGTCGGCTGGGGCGGGGCTGGACGATCGAACGATCTTAAGTTTCAGCATTAATTTCGAACCGAATCAGAACACCTTCAGTTCCGAGCAATATGGTGCGGAATATCAGCGGGTCGTGGAAGCGGCCGACAAATTTGGCAATGCAGTCATTGCGATTCGAGGTCATGCGGACCCCACCAAGACCCTGGTGGACTTGGTCAAGGCGGGTATGGCCAAGGGCGTGCTCAAGCGCTCTGGCACGACCGGGAACTACAGCTATTCGTTGAATGGCCAGCCGATTGACCTCGCCAGCACGGCAGTTCTGACCAAGCTCATTGAGACAGGAGCCTTTGATGGTGGCACGGACTTGAATCCACGGGAGACCATGCAGGCCGCTCTCAACTTGAGCCGCGCGCGCTCGGAAGCTGTACGGGATTCGATCATCACTTACGCGAAATCCAAGGGCTTGATGATGGATCGCAGCCAAATCCAGCCGGTGGGTGTTGGGATCCGCGAGCCATTTATCGCCAAACCAGCCAATATGGAACAGGCGAAGCAGAATATGCGTGTGGAGTTTCGTTTGGTGCGAGTGGCTGCGGAAGCCGCCAAACAAACGGACTTTGATTTTTAGAAGGTTGGTTCATGAGTTCAGCCCGGTAATCGAATTGAGTTTGAGGCTCTGTTTGCCGGAGTGCCTCGTACCGCCTCAGGATGACAGTTCGCTAATTCGTTTCTGACCGCTATGCCGACATTGCCTATGGAATCCACAAAATGCCCGCGTCGTCGGAGTCCTCGTTCAGTGATCTCGGCGTTGGCTCGACTGCGCGGAATAGCCGCAGCGTTGCTCATGCTGCTCACTGGACGCCCATGGATATGGGCTGACAGCCATGCTGACAAAGGCCTGATCGACAGTGTCGTCATTGTTTTGGATGCCAGTGGTTCCATGCGGACTCCGTTCCAGGACGGCAAGGATCGCATGACGATTGCCAAGGAAGCGCTGAAGAAGGTGATCGCCAAGGTGCCTTCTGAAACACAAATAGGGTTATTGGTGTTCAGTGCTTCCAATCTGACCAATGACTGGGCGTTTCCGCTTGGGCCCCGAAATGACCAGGTGCTCAACAAAGCCATTGATCAATTGGTCCCTAGCCGGGGAACGCCACTCGGAGCTTACCTGAAACAAGGTGCTGACCGGCTTTTGGAAGAGCGGGCAAAGCAATTTGGTTACGGCACCTATCGGTTGCTGGTGGTGACCGATGGCGAAGCGCAAGACGCCGACCTGGTTGAGCGCTTCACGCCGGAAGTGGTTTCCCGTGGTATTCGGGTGGATGTGATCGGTGTGGCAATGAACAGTCGACATACCCTGGCGACTCGGGTTCATTCATATCGACCGGCCAACGATCCCAAAGCACTCCAGCAGGCGTTGTCCGAAGTTTTTGCCGAAGTGGCCTCGACAGCCACGGATGCGAGTCGCACGTCGGATTTTTCGCTGCTGGCGGGATTGCCTGTGGACAAAGCGGCGATCATGATCCAGGCGTTGTCCAAGGCGGAAAATACGCCGATCGGGGGTCGAGTGCGCCAAGGTCGCCCGGGACTCACCAACCCAGCGGGACGGCCGCCTAAACCTTGAAATATTGAACGGAGATCATGCCGGAACCCTCTTCGAGTGAACGTCGTGCCAAAGGCTGCCTTGTCGCGGCATTCCTTTGGCTGGTGATTCTGGGCTTGTTGGCGGTGGGGTATCGCTATTTGGTTCACCCTCGCTTGTCGGACCGGTTGGCGCGGGAGACCGGTGCGGCGAGTCAATATCAGGATGAGATTACGGTGGCTGCGGATTCATTCAGTGGCTACGCTGTGCTTCGGTCCGAGATGGTGCGAGCCGATCTCAAGGCGCGCAAAATCAAGTTGAGCATTACGGATGATCGCGCCAATTACTCGGGGCGCATCCAAGCACTTCGAGAGGGCAAGATCCAGATGGCTGTCTTTACCATCGATTCCTTGGTGACCGCTTCGGCGAAGCTGGGGGAATTTCCGGGAACGATTGTGTTGGTCATTGATGAAACAAAGGGTGGCGATGCGTTGGTGGCGAACACCAACGTGGTGAAATCCCTGGAGGACCTGAACACAGCCGATGCCCGATTTGTCCTCACCCCCAATTCGCCGAGTGAGTTTTTCGCCCGAGTGGTTTTAGCGCAGTTTCAGCTGAACGGCGCTGCCAGCAAGTGGTTGGAGCCTGCGGATTGTGCGGCGGCGGTATTAGAGGCGGCCCGTCGGCGTGGTTCGTCCGAACGAAAGGCCTACGTCCTCTGGGAGCCTTATGTCTCCCGAGCCCTGGAGTTGCCAGGAATGTCGGTGCTTATCGACAGCAGTAAGCTGCGTGGTTACGTCCTGGACGTTTTGGTGGCGCGCCGCGAGTTTTTGCGCGACCGACCGGAATTGGTGCAAGCGGTCGTCGAAGCCCATCAACGAGCGGCTTATGCTTACAGTCAACGACCCGAAGGTTGGATCAAATTAGTGCAGGAGGATGCACGTCAAACGGGGGCCGATCGCTTGGATGAATCCCAGGCACGAAAGGTCGTTCAGGGAATCCAATGGAAGAATACCGTCGAGAATTACGCTCACTTTGGTCTGACCACGGGCATTGATGCCGGGGGCATTCCCAATCTCGAAGATTCTGTGGGTAATATTCTCAATGTGCTGGTGAAGACCCGTGCGCTGGACGCTGATCCATTACCTGGCCGCCATAATACCCTATTCAGCGATAAACCGCTGTCTGCCATGCGCAGCGCCCAGTTCCATCCGGGTCGTGGCTTGAACTTGGTCGATGACCCATCCCTGACCAATGTGGCTAGTGAGCAAGTTCGGGGTGAAAAGGAATTGGGAGTTTTAAGTCAGGAACAATGGGAGCGCCTCAGACCGGTCGGTCAATTGCAGCTTGAGCCCATCAGCTTTGGTCGCGCATCCCCGACCCTCACCCTGGATGGTGAGCGCGCTCTGTCGGAGCTGGTACGGCGATTTGAATCCTTTCCCCGCTATTACCTTCGCGTGATTGGGCAGGCACGTTCGGAAGGGGATCCTGAAGCTAATCGACAGTTGGCACAGGCTCGAGCCGATGCGGTACTTCAATTTTTGTCAGGAAACGGGTTGAGCCGAGGTCGGATGCGCGCGGAAGTGTCGGCGACAAGGGTCACAGGTGGCGAAGCCCAATCCGTGGCGTTTGTCGTGGGTGAAGTTCCATACTGACGGAACTTGCAAGCGGCGCGACTGGCACACCCGACTAGGTTCCCGTGAATGATTAGGGTCCAATATCCACTAGGTATGACAACCGGAAGGCCTGGGTACCTATCGGCGGTGAACCGGCGGGCACGGGGTCTGGTGGTCGCGTTCTTTCCAACGAGGGTTTGGGTCGACGAATGTTGCGCGATTCTCGATTCTCTCCGGGTCGATTTTCCTGTTTCATCCACCGAGATGTCTGACGACACCCACTTGCGCCGACGGATTCTGCTCCGATTGCTGGGCAGTCCCCTGGTCATGTCCCCCTTCCTGATGGGAAGCAGCCTCGGATTGGCGAGTTGGGCGTTGAACTCGCGTCCTGGACTAGGTTTGTTTGCGCTGCTGGCAGGTGTGTTGGGCGCTGCGGGGATGTTTGTAACGCGCCTTCTGCTGAATGGCCCCGAAATCCGAGCGGCAATCCAGAAGGAACTGCAGCACGAGACGCTCTCCGCCCGGGAATCGGCATTGGATGATCTGGACAAACGCTTGGCGAATTCCGACAAGGACCCACGTCCGGAGGCGAGTCTTCGCGACTTAAGGGCGCTTCGCGAATCCTTTGAACAGTTGGCGAGGGAGAATTTGGCGACGAATTCCTTTACCGTGACAGAAGTCTTGTCGCAGGTGCGGGAATTGCACGATCGTTCGGCACGTTCTCTGGAGCAGACGATACAGTTGCATCAGATCGCGGTCCGACTAACGACTCCGAACGCGCGCCAGCCGATTTTGGAACAGCGTGAGCGGTTGATTGAGGAAGTTCAGGCGACGGTGAAACAGCTGGGAAACACTCTGGTGGCGATACAGAATCTGGGGACAAGTCCAACAGCCGCCTCGGGGTTGAGTCAGTTGCGGGCGGAATTGGATGACAGTCTGAAGGCCGCGGCGCGGGCGGAGGCTCGATTGGAGTCCATGTTGGCGCCGGTTTCCGGAGATACGGTCAGGTCCTGAGCGAATGATTTTTTGTCGACAAAACACTGAATGGAAGCGGGGAGGGCGCCTAAGCCCCACTCGCTGTAAACGTTAATCCGATTCGGAAAGGTAATCTATGTTTGGCGCATTTGGACGTTGGCTTAAGGCGATTGGTTATTTGCTCACCGGTCGAATTGATTCTTCCCGGCGAGTCCTGGACCAGGACCCGCATGTGGTTCGAGCCAAGTACGACGAGATTACGCGACAGAAAATCAATCAGATCCAGACCTACAAGCAAGCCGTGGCCGGCCTGATCGCCCAAGAAGAACAGAAGATGGCGAAGGTCAAAACCTTGAGTGAGGAGGTCGGGAACCTCGAACGGCTCAAGGCGGGCGCGTTGGGTAAGGCCAAGATGACCGTCGAAAAACTGAAGGCCGCCGGTAAAGACGACGCCGCAGTCAAGGCGGATGAGGATTACAAGAAATGTCTGGCGGCCTTCAACGACTTCAGCTCCACACTGGCTGAAAAACAAAAGCATATCGCCGAGCTTGAAACCGACATTGCCGGCTATGCCAAGACCATCGGCGATCACAAGGTGCAGCTGCAGCAACTGCTCCGGGACGTCGATAAAATCCGCTCCGAAGCCCACGAAGCCGTTGCGGATGTTATCACGGCCAAACAAGAGAAGGATATTTCCGATACTCTGGCGGGCATTGCACGGGATGGTACCGCCGAGGAATTACAGCGGTTGCGCCAAATGCGGCAGGAATTGAAGGCGGAAGCGCGAATTTCAAAGGAACTTGCCGGGACGGATACCAAGGTGCAAGAGGCCGAATTCCTGGAATACGCGCGCAAGAGTCAGGCGTCTGCAGAATTTGATTCCTTGATCGGGTTGGCGGGCGGTACCGGCAACACTCCGGAGAAACCCAAGAGTGACAAACCCACGGCACTGCCCGAATAACGGTTACGAACTCCGCTGAAATCTGTTAATCCACTTCAGCAATCGACCGAATCTTATGAAACACAAGCCCTTCATTCAAACACGCCGTTGGAATCACCCCATTGTGGCCGCGGCAGCATGCACCTTGGCGCTGGTGGGTTGTGGTCCCAAGGAAGCTGCGCCTTCGGGTGGCACGCCGTCGGCCGCCAACCCAGCCGATGCCGTCATTGCCACACCACCAGGCACGCCCACTTTTTCGCTGGCTTGGAGCGAGTACCCTTCGTGGAGTGTCTTTGGGGTGGCCCATGCGTTCAAATTGGTGGATGGCGCCAAGGGAAAAATGGGGCCCGTGGAGCAGAAATGGAGCGTCGATATCGAGTTAAAGGAAGCAGAGTATGATCCTTGCCTCCAGATGTATGGCGCCGGAAACTGCGATGCCGTATGCATCACGACGATGGATGCGCTCAATCCAGCCCTCTCTCGGCCGTCGGTTGTGATTCTCCCCACCAGCACCAGTTTCGGGGCGGATGCTTTGCTCGTGACCGATGCCATTAAGAGCGTCCAAGATTTGAAGGGCCGAAAGGTTTACGGTCTGGGCAAAAGCGTCAGCGAGTATTGCTTCGTCCGGAATCTGGAAGCCATGGGTGAACGCGAAAAGGACTACAACTTCAGCAACATGGATCCCGGGGCCGCGGCGGTGGCGTTGCAGCAGAAGCAACCCGGCATTGATGCCATCCTGGTCTGGAATCCCTTTGTTCTTGAGACCCTGAACAAGCGCAAGGACGTGCGTGTACTGTTCGATTCCACGAAGATTCCTGGCGAAATCGTGGACACCGTGACGATGGCTCAAGCCTCCCTGGAGAAATCCGGAGGCGCGAACTTCGCCTGCGCGATCGCCGACACATTTTATATCGTCAATAAGCGCATGGAAGATCCTGCGACTCGCAATGACACGTTGATTGCCCTGGGCGAAAAATTTAGTCATCTGGATGTGGAATCGATGAAGAAGGTGGTGGATCAAACGCGGTTTTACAGCACCCCGAAATCAGGACTGGAAGTTCTGAACGCTGCCGGCACGAAGGAGACGATGAAGAAAGTGGTGGAATTCTGTGTCGCCAAAGAGATCACGTCGAAAGCCCCGACGATCGGCTACGGCAACAGCAGCTCGGCGCCGGGCGCTCTGCGTTTTGACCCCAGCTTTATCCAACGTCTAATCAACGATACGAAGTAACTCAGACACTTGTGATCCGACGCCCTATCTCCGGCCAATATGCCACGGTGTTGAGCCTGATAGCCATCGCGTTGTTGATTGCGGGGTACACGTGGCTTTCTCACCGGCAACATCAGCGCAATCCAGACGACACAACCATTCCCTCGTGGAAGCAACTTGCGGGCGGGGTGCGACAAGCGGTGGAGGTGAATAAGCGGAGCGGAGAACGCTGGTTGGTCGAGGACCTCAAGGCCAGCGGATTCCGCTTGGCCTGCGGCCTCTTCTCCGGCATTGCTGCAGCAGTGGCTTTGGGAATGTTCATGGGATGCTACACTCCCGCCGAGGCCTTCTTTCACCCGCCACTGGCGTTACTAGCTCAAAGTCCCCCCACGGCGGCTTTGGCCGTGTTCTTTGTGCTCGCGGGAACCGGCGACCCGATGTTTGTCAGCATGATCGGCTTTGGCATCCTACCGGCGCTGGCGATGTCGGTGTTTTTGGCGGTGAAGGAGTTTCCTGAGGAATTGCAATTCAAAGCCTATACCTTGGGCGCATCGCATCTTGAAGTGATTTGGAGTGTTCTGTTCCAACACGTCTTGCCGAAGCTCCTGGATGCCATCCGGCTCTGTATAGGACCGGCCATGGTGTATCTCATCGCCGCTGAAATGGTCGTTGGAGATGTGGGTTTTGGATACCGAATCCGGCTGCAAAGCAAGCTGCTGAACATGAGCGTCGTGTATCCGTACCTCGCATTGCTCGCGGGGTTCGGGTTCTTCGCGGATTGGGGGCTGCGCTGGCTCCGACGGACCTGGTGTCCGTGGTTTGAAGGACATCGAGGATGATCCACTCATGAAGACTCCCGCCCGCCCGTCCTGCTTACTTGAATCACGAGGAATCTCGCATTGGTTCGGGCAGAAACGCGTGCTGCACGACGTGAATGTTCGGATTCGGCGTGGCGAGTTTTTGTCCTTGGTCGGCCCGAGTGGTTGTGGGAAGTCGACCTATTTCCGGACGATTGTGGGGACGCACCTGCCGCGTGCGGGTGAGAACCGATTGTTTCACGATCCAGCCAGGCCGGAGGGTGAGATCGTGGCGGGACCGGGTAGGGATCGTGGCATTGTCTATCAGCATTATTCTTTGTTCCCCTTTTTCACGGCGCAAGAGAACGTGGCGATTGGGTTGACCTTGGATGGCACCTCCATGGGTCATCGATTCTTGAGGCCGTTTGATTTCCGACGGTGTGAGCGCGAACACATGGAACGAGCTGCGGACATGTTGCGTCGCGTGCGATTGGGTGATGCGCTTCGTTTGTATCCTCACGAAATGTCCGGGGGCATGAAACAACGGGTGGCACTGGCTCAATCCATGATCATGCAGCCCGCATTGATTCTGCTGGATGAACCGTTTGGAGCTCTGGACGAATCCACTCGCGAGGAGTTGCAGCGTATGTTGATCGAGTTGCACTCAGAGAATCAGTCGGCGATCCGTCGCGGAGAACTACCGTCGCTGACCTTAATCATCGTCACTCACGAATTGAACGAAGCCTTGTACGTCGGAGATCGAGTCGTGGGGTTGTCGCAATATTGGGATTGGAAAAGCGAAGGGCACGAGCGCTGTCCCGGTGCGACAATCGTCTATGACAAGCCCGCACCGGTTTTTGAAGTGCGCGACAGCCGGGATTTTGAGCAGTTCAAAAACCAACGCGATGAGATCCGCGACGTTGTGTTCGAACCCAAAACTCCATCTCGCCGAGGGGTACACGTCGTTTCCGAGAACGGTTCCTGAAACACTTCTATACGTTCAAACCCGCGAATGCCATCCGGTCCCTTGGCACTGTTTTGAGAATCATTTGACTAAGATGTCTAAAATGCCTGAATTCTTGCGTAATGCCGGACGAATCCTCAATTCGGGTCAATCTCGAACTGTGGTTCTGACGGGCAACTTGCACGACCTCTTCCCATTGGCACAGCCGACCGGGGTGGAGTATGTGCCGGTGATCGAGTTCTTAGGAGCTTCGTGGAAATTACCGGATGTGGTTGTTGTTGTTTATGAACTCAATGCGCCGATTCGGTTCCTTCGCGACGAAGACGCGGACAAATTGCGGGAAGCGTGGTTGCGTTGGCGGACTGGGATGGATTCCAACCAACTGGCCGTTCAGCGTATGCTGGCTCCAGACAAGGGGCGCAAGGAGGTGGATGCCGCGGCAGCTGTGTATGATGAAACGATGCGCGCGGCTACCGGCAACCCAACTCTGGCTCTCGAATTCTTGAGACAGTTGTGCTTGTGCGCCCGGGGTGGGGGAACCCAGAAGCGGGCGTTATCCGAGCGACTTTTAGTACTCATTGAAGGCGCCGACCTCTTGCTTCCCGACGCGCCGATTCCGCAGCTCAATGAATCCGATCGGCATCGTGTGAGCATTTGTCACGACTGGTTTTCCGATCCGGGTTTTGTGAATGGGGCTGACAGTGTGGTATTGCTGGCTGAATCGCGCAGCTTTCTACATCACCGGATCAGCCGTTTGCCACAGTTGGTGGAGATTGAAATCCCGGCGCCGGACGCGGCGGTGCGGGAAGAATTCATTGGTTGGTTTCAGTCCACCAAGACCGAGGGGACTCCGGTGCCGTTGTGGTCGACGAATTCGGAATTGGCGCGGTTCACTGCGGGTCTGTCCCTCCATGCATTGCACCAATTGTTGCGGGGAGCGCGGCACGAACGACGTGCTCTCACCGCGGCGGATGTGGTTGGCAAGGTGGAATCGTTCATCCAGAGTCAGCTCGGGGACGACATTATAGAATTCAAGAAGCCTAGTCACACGTTTCGGGATGTGGTCGGCAACACGAGGCTCAAACGTTTTCTACAGGAGGAATTCATTCCCCGTGTTCAAGCTCACGGCTCCGAAGCACTTGCCGGCGCGGCCGTGTGCGGTCCGATCGGTGGTGGCAAGACGTTTGTTTTTGAAGCGGTCGCCACCGAATTGGATATGGTGGTCTTGGTTCTCAAGAATTTGAGGAGTCAATGGTTTGGCCAGACAGATGTCCTGTTCGAACGTCTTCGGCGCGTCCTCATGGCCTTGTCGAAAGTCCTCATTTTTGTCGACGAAGCGGACACTCAGTTCGGCGGCGTGGGCGCCGACACGCACGAAACGGAACGGCGTTTGACCGGTAAATTGCAGGCGATGATGAGTGATCCGGCGTTGCGAGGCCGTGTGGTTTGGCTGCTGGTTACCGCCCGTATCCATCGCTTATCGCCCGACTTGAGGCGTCCAGGTCGGGCTGGCGATTTAATCATTCCAGCACTGGATCCCGAGGGTGAGGACATAACCGCGTGGCTGCAATATGTGGTCAAACCCGTCTGTCCTGACGGATTGGATCCAACCCAGATTCAGAGTCTCGAACAGGCAACCAACGGATTCAGTGCGGCCGCTTTCGCTGCCTTGCGCAATGAGTTGAAGGCACGTATGCGTCTGAAAAAGCAATCGACATTGTCCATCGACGCCATCCTCGCGGTGATCCGTGATCAGCTGAGTCCGGCGATTGCTGAGACTCGGCGCTATCAGACTCTCCAAGCATTGACCAACTGTACGCGCCGCAGCCTGCTGCCGAATCCCGAAGTTACCGATGCCGAACGGAGTCGATGGGTAGCGGAATTGAGGGAGTTGGAAGCGCGGGGAATCCAGTGAGTCGGTGCGCATTTTGGAGTGCGGTGGCCCTCCCTCATCTTTGTCTCTAAAGATCCCCTCTAGACATTTGTCCAAGTGTTACGCATGCTGGATGAATGTTAGACGCCATCCGTGTTGCCGGTCGTTGGGTCAGAAAATCTCTCTTGGAACGATTGACGGC
>SXSK01000195.1 GCA_005793375.1 Verrucomicrobiales bacterium
CGATGCGCGGTGTCACAATCAGGGCAACGCCATTGACTGGCCCCGGGTAAGGATCGCCGTAGGTGAGGAGTCTTGCGAGCTTCTGGAGTTGGTCCTCGGGCAGTGGAGTATGGAGCAGGACACAGTGGAGGTACCGAGCATGGACGCCCGAGATGGCGGCATGAATTTCCTGAAGCCGGGGCAGGAGAGCCGCGGCGCGAAAAGACGAGAGGGCGTTGCCGCCCTCAAAATGGACAATATGCATGCGGATCGAAGCGGGCGCCGTGCTGCGGTGTCGATTGCCGGCGAAGGACTTAGCCGTTCCGGCCGAAGTCGAGCCAGCTCAAGGGGGCACCCGTAAGTCGTGCGAACGATCAAAAGTTTCGCAGCGTGAGGGATCAAGCAGAAACTCGGATCTTCACGTCGGATCGGGACCGCGAAAAGGAAGGCTAGGACCAAAAACTGATGCTGACTGATCGTTCCTTCTCATTAGAACCACGGAGGGCACGGAGTTCGCGGAACAGCCAGTATTTGCTACACAAACCCTCACTTTCCGTGTCCTCCGCGCTCCGCGGTTCAATAAATCCCCAGCCAGCGACTTCAGCGCATTTCATTGGCTCTGTGGTTGGCTCCATTCGGAATACCCTTGCGCCGCTGCGCCGCTGCCTCTTGACTCCCGCCTCCTGAATTTGGGAGCGATATTGAAGACCACTGAACACAGCAAAACCGGCTACTTTGTTTTGGAAGGCTTAAACGCCTTTGCGTCGTCGTTTTTCTTTGTCAGCCTGATGTTTTTGCTGCACGTCGAGCATCATTTCAGTGACTTGCAGAAACTGTTATGGGGTGCCATCCACGGACTACTGTACATCCCAAGTTCCTGGTATGGCGGTCGATTTGCCCAACGTTATGGATACATCGCCGCGTTGTGGGTCGGGTTCGGCGGAATGCTGGGAGGGGTGTCCCTTTGCTGGGTATGGCCCAGTTTCACCGGTCACTTCATAGGCTTTGTGATTTGGACGGTGGCTGTGTGCTTCACGTGGGCGCCGCTGGAAGCGTTGGTCAGTGAACGTGAGACGCCCCATGCCTTGGCAAATCGAGTGGGGATGTACAACGTGGTGTGGTCCTTAGCGGGAGCTGCCGGGGGCTTTTTGTCGCGTTGGGTGTTTGAGGCCGCCGGTCCTTCCAGTTTGTACTGGGTTCCCATCGGGTTTTATGCACTCCAGTTGGCGATGTTGCCACCCCTTAAACGGCGTCATGACCTGGCGA
The DNA here is from genome assembly GCA_005793375.1 of Verrucomicrobiales bacterium. GTDB lineage: Bacteria > Verrucomicrobiota > Verrucomicrobiia > Limisphaerales > UBA9464 > SXSK01. The sequence continues at coordinate 1,246 of SXSK01000195.1, forward strand.
TGGCGGCGATAGGACCCTGGGTACCGACTCCAGAAGATCCGGAAGGTACGAGCTCAGATTCTCTTACGGGTGGCCAGCCACGACCTCGTTATTTTCTTCGACTGGCTTACGTGGCGAATCCCTTTGCGTACATGGCGATCAACACCGTGATGGTGGTAGCGCCGACGATCACCCAACAGGTCGGATTGCCAGCGGCTACGGGAGCCATGTGGGCCTCGACGTGGTTATGGAGTCGAACCCTGGGATTCCTGCTGCTTTGGAAATGGCATGGATGGCATTATCGGTTCAACTGGTTCATCGGCGCGTTCCTGGCGTTGGTGGGTGGGTTTGTCGGGATCATGTTGAGCCACGCGCTGTGGCAATTCATTGTGGTGCAATGCCTTTTCGGTGCGGGCAGCGCCTTGATTTATTACTCCTCCCTGTTCTATTCCATGGACGGCAGCGATGCTCACGGCGAACACGGCGGGATCCACGAAGCGTTGTTAGGGGCAGGTATCTGCGGCGGCCCAGCCATCAGCGCCCTGTCCCTCTGGCTGCTGCCCCAACACGCCACCGGTCCGGCTTGGGCTGTGAGTGGATTTTTGGGCGTGGGGATGGCTGGGGTGTTTTACATCCGAAACCGCGCCAATTGACTCTGGTTGGTACCCTCGACCAATCAGTTTAGAGCTAAGTAAAGTCGATGCTCGCCATGGCGATGACGTGGTCGGATCAGGAACGGCGCGAAACAATTTGGACTCGCTCCATTGATTTCCAGGATGTTACAAATTAGAGGATCAAATCTACGAAAGCTCGCTTACACCGACCACCGATTTTGTACTCTACCCTGAAATGGCCATTTCTGGCCTGCGCTTCAAAAGAAACAGAGCATTAAAATGCCCAAGGGCCGATCTTCTCGAGGTTGTGCGCTTCAGTCTTCAAAAAGGGTTTCCATATTTCGCGACCCATGCAAGACGCGAACTATGTCGACGCCATCGGCAGTCGGTCGGTAAACAATAATATAGTTTCCTTGAGGAAATGACCGAAGATCAAAACCAAACTCCGGGCTGCTCCGCCCGATAAGCGGGTGTTTTCCGAGCTGCCGAAACACGAGCTCAAACTGATTCATAACCTTGTCGGCAGCTTCCGGTGCATCGTTTTCAACAGCGATGAAATCCCAAATGCTCGCCAGATCACCCTGAGCCTTGTCCGCAATGCGGAAAGGTTTCATGAAGGTTGCCCGGGAGTTTTCTTCAATCGCTCCCGCCCCTTGGCTTTGATATCTTTAAAGAATCTTCCCAACGCCTCGTCGCCGTCGATCACGTTGGCTTGGCCACGGTCCAGCTGGGCAATCCCTTCGAGGAGTTTTTCTTTGAGTTCTTCCTTCGAGGAAACCATGAATCCGGGCTTACGGTCCCTGCCATCCATGTCTTCCTTCAGGCGGCGCAACCCTGCGCGGATGACTTCGCTGGCCGTCTGGTAAAGGCCGGACTTCACCTGGTCGTTGATGAACTTTTCCAGTTCCGGGGTCATTGATACGTTCATGGCAGAATCTCCATCGTTTATCTCAAAGCATCCTACCACGGACAACAGATTATGTACAAATTTTGTTATTCCGCTGATCGATCAAACGCCTATCCGAGAAGGGTTGTTCAACGTCGTGTGGTCCTTGGCAGGTGCTGCCGGGGGTTCTTGTCGTGCTGGGTTTTTGAGGCCGCTGGTCCTTCCAGCTGGTACTGGGTTTCCATCGGGTTTTATGCACTTCTGCTCGCGATGCTGCCACAACTCAAACGCCATCATGGCATCGCTATGGAGGCGATAGGTCCATCGGGGCCGATTCCGAAAGAGCACAGGTGAATACTGGCGCAAATTCCCTGAAAGTTGGCAAACGGATACCGCGTTATTTTCTTCGACTGGCTTACGTGGCGAATCCCTTCGCGTACATGGCGATCAATACCCTGATGGTGGTGGCGCCGACGATTACGCAGAGCAAGTCGGCTTGCCAGCGGCTACGGGAGCCATGTGGGTCTCCGCGTGGTTATGGAGTCGAACCCTGGGTTTCCTGCTGCTTTGGAAATGGCATGGATGGCATTACCGATTCAACTGGTTTATCGGGGCATTTGTGGCGTTGGTGGGTGGGTTTGCTTGGGGTGCTTTATGCTCGCGGACGGGCTCAAATGGATTAGGCCATCTTCATTCTCTTGATCCTGTTCATGATCTGACTCAGGGAGCTATGAACCTGGCCGCGAGGCAGAAAGTCCCGCATGCGGAATCATTCCAAACACCACACTCCTTCTTGACTGCGGTGGCCCTCCACCGCTTTTCCCCAACCCCGTCCAGGCCTCAGTTGCATTCCAAGAATCGGAATAACCACGGAGGTCGCTGAGTTCGCGGGACCGATCAGTGACTGCTCCCCGGGGCCGATTATCTGATTGGAGGCGCTGAGTCGCGACCAGATTCGTGCGTGCGCGCGAGCCACTCGCGTGTCCATTGGGACGAGTTCGAAGCGCCGAAAGAGCTTCTCGATCCAGCGGCGACGTCGTCGGGCACGGGCGGCGTCCACCTCGACCTCGAAGCCAAACCACAATTCGCTGAAGGTGATGACGCTGACGGCGGCCGGCTCCCGGGGCCGCGAGCGAAGCCAGGCTGGCAAGTCAAAGCCCTCGCGTTCGTCGGCGATCAGCAAGGAACTGTCGAGGATCAGCCCCACGGATTTTTGAGAGACTTGAGTGCCTTGCGGCCCTTGCGCACGGCTACTGTGAGATCGTGCCGTTCTTCAGCAGGTAAATTAGCCTGGGCCAGATCGTCCGCCATTCATGAGCCAGAAGATCGCTGAATCTCTTGATCCTGATCTTGCTCTTGCGCTTGCTCTTAATCGCATTCCGAAGCTCCTCCGCGTGCCCGCGTGCTTGGTCGGGTCGAATCTCAGTCTTTGAGAATTGAATCATTCTGTGGCACGATCATCTGAGGCTTCATACCGTATATTCCCGTGGAGAAGCCGCGAATGTTAAACAATGGGGTGTGACCCCGTTGACCCGCGGCTGCTAAGCCAGCTTCTATGACCGCAGTTTGGAAGTCCGGAGTTCCGGCTTCAGCAGGTCTTCGGCGACATGACTTCCTGTTTTAGCAGGTGGGCCGGGATCTGGGCGATATGCGGATCGCGATGGACCTGGACGGCATCGTGAATCTTGGCGCAACCGGCGATCAAGGCATCCACGGCTGGGAGGCGTTGGGGAGTGTCGCGTGAGTTGGAAGGCAGCCCTGGCAACCACGTTGTCCACCGGAATGGCGACATCAAAAAGGGCTTCGTATTCGGCCGCGGTGTCGGGATGCCGGTCCAGCACTCCCTTCTCCAGCAATCGAACTTGGAACTCAAAAAGGACGGCGGCCGACAAGCCCAGCACGGCCTCTTCGTCCCGCAGAATCTCCCGCACTCGCTCCCATCCCGGCTCCTGGAAGGCGTGCGCCAGGAGCGCCGAGGTGTCAAGGACGTGGGTGACCTGGGCCATATTCCTGGAGATCGTCCTGCATTCGCTGCTGGATCAGTTCTGCCACAGTATCCTCGCCTGGCTTCAAGAAGGGCCGGCCAATACCGAGGAGCTTGTCGGCTTTTTCGCCTCGGGGGCTGTGTTTATGAACGAGCAGGGTGCCGGGGCCGGAAACCTGCCAGTCGAGCGCGGTACCGGGCTTCAAGTCCAGCAACCGCGCCAGCGCGTCCGGGATTTTGACCGTGTTGTCGGCAGACACAGTGGTCGTCATGGCATAAAGATGCCGCCTGGGCAGGGTTCTTCAAGGCAAGAATCGGCGATTTGCCACTGGCACGGTCAAAAAAATTCATGCGGCCTCTCGATAATAGAACTTTAGGAGGCCTGTGGGTGGCAGAAGGTCCGTCGGAGCGGAAAAGCAGCCGTTCGAGCGCGTGAGGTGGAACGGAAATCTGCCAAGATGGTTGATGGCGCAGCGCCAGGACTTCGATGGCAAGATTGTGCCGGCGTTGGAAGAACGAAAGCGGGTATGCCAGAACGATCCAGAAAGTGGCCAACACAACTCTCTCAGACTGAGCGCGAATCCTCGCCAATCAGTCATATCTCAGCCCGATAGACTTCCTGCCACCCTCACGTAGGGAACGCCGAGCTTGACGATGGCAATGGGTTCCTTCCGGGAATATGAGGCTTCAAACCATTCGTTCTCGTGGGGAAGTCTTGAATGTAAAAAATCAGATGTGGCCCGTATGGCGGTTCACTGGTTCTTTGAAGAATTCCCAAGCCGGTGAGTTTTCAAACAGCCTCTACAGCGTTCACCCCATACCAGACACAGGGACGGCGGGTTAGGGTACCGCGTCTTAAGTGGGAATTGGGTTAGGTAATAACCAAGCTCGCAACTCCATGAATTCTAGAACAATAACCAAATTGACAGTCCTGGGTGTGGGCCTTGGACTGAGTGCCGAGGTTGGCACTCGCTCGCAGGCTGGGGTAATTCTCAACCTGACGGGAAACGTCGGGGCCAGCGGCGTTATTAACGGGGGAAAATTTCAGACCGCCGAGTTGCCACCTGCTGGAACTGGAATCTTTAACCCGTTTCTTACGATTAAAAACGATTCGACAGAATCTGGTTACAACACGAGTGGGACTTTAGCTTCGAATGGTTTTGACCAGCATAGCGGGTCCAAAAACCGCAACCGGGATCTCCCCGTTTCTTCCTTAATTGCGGTGAATCTCGGCGGAGCGACCTATTACAGGTTTTCGTTGGACATCGCTGAAAGCCAAAGTGGACTCAATCCGTATATCTCGATTAACCAAATTCAGGTTTTTCAGACGTCCACCACGGGTCAAACGGGCGGATCTGAGGCTGCCAACGGGCGCTTGAACACGACGGCACCCGTGGCATTGACCGGTTTGATTTCGGTTTATGACATGAATTCAGCCGCCAAGCCTACGGATA
>SXSK01000022.1 GCA_005793375.1 Verrucomicrobiales bacterium
CCGTTTGTTGCTCGTGCTCGGGTAGCGTAATAGGCTCGGACATGCCGGCAGTTAAATAAAGTCAGCGCCTTTTGTCCAGTTTTATACCGCCTTTTGTTTCACCTGCCTCCTTAAAGTCGAAATCTTGAAACTGCCCTGCTTCGGGATTGGTTACGTCAAAACCGGACGCATCGAGCGGCGGACTCCGCCCTCCGCTCTGAGGATGTGGCTATCCAATGCACGCCTCGACGATCTTCGGTTGCCGTCGGGCTCTTTAGATGGCGGATTTGAAAGGACCCCACTACTCCCGAGTTCTCGCCCCGGCAATTGCAGTCACCATCGAATCAATTTCAGCGCGGGCGATTCCCGCGCTGGCTAGCACTTGGTTCCTGAGGATGGCGAACGCGAATCTTTCGCCATCCGCCGATGTCACGTATCCGCAGAGCGAATGAACATTTCGCAAGCTACCCGTTTTGGCCCACACATTGTCTTTGGCGGGCGGCTGGGTGAAACGAGTCCGCAGCGTCCCATCTCGGCCTCCCACTGGAAAGGCGCGGTGCCAAGCCTGAGCGGAACGATGCTGATTCATGTACCTTAGCAACTGCACGAACGCTGCGGGAGTGACAAGGTTCGCCCGAGCCAACCCCGAACCTTCCAGCAACTGGACCTCACCCGCAGGGATACCCGTGGCAGTCAGAAATTCGGTCAACAGCCTTCGTGAGGCATCTGATGTTGTCTGACCGACAACTCGCAGCGCACCAGGAACTGGATTTTTGGATTCACTCTCTGCGCCACAGAGAAGCCACAGCAACTGTGCCTGCACATTGTTGGAGGGTTTCATCATCCGTGGGAGTAAGTCACCCAGCGGCTCCGACCCATAAGTACCCAGTTCTCGCCAGGTCGCATCGAGATCGCCAATGGCCTCCCTCTCCAACCAATCGACGGTCCGGACATTACCGTCCACAACCACTCCAATCTTCTGCAACTCCATCAGGAGTAGTTCACCAAAATAGCGGACTGGTGCCGGGACACTCACCTCGTCACTCCACTCGGCGGAGCCCACCCCAATCATGCCTCTCACGCGAAGTTGCGTCTGTCCTGGTAATCGGGCGTAATGGATCCGAGTGCGGTCGTTGGTTGACACCGTCATCACCGTCCCTTGGAGTACCATCAAGGTGGGTATGGATGGGGTCAGCAACAGGGTCGCGGCAGAGCCGGGGTTCTGTCCCGGACGAATTCTTAATCGGACCGAGCTGTCATCCAGGCTCAAGGCAGTAGCCCCCGCCGCATAACCCTCAACTAGATCGTCCCAGTCCCAACCAGGGCCGTAGGGTGGCTCTCGAAAGTAGCTCGTATCGCAAACCAAATCCCCTCGGATACGGCGGACCCCAGAGTTCAGAATGTCCTTGGCCAGCGCCGAAAGGGTAGACTTGGTCCCGGGGCCGGCATCACCCGATCGAATGGAAGGATCTCCGCGACCAAAGACGATGAGGTCTCCGGCCAGAACGCCCTCCTGATTGGGTGGCATCTGTGCCAAGAAGGATGTTTGAACACGAAACTCGGCACCTAACCGGTTCAATGCCAGGGCGGTTGTGAACAGTTTCGCGCTCGATGCGGGGACAAACAGTCGATGGCTGTTGGTTTCGAACCAAGTCCTCCCAGAACTCAGGGAAACAATCTGTATTCCCCAATTGGCGTTAGAGGATTCGCTTCGAGCCAGGATTTCATGAAGACGCCCGATCAACCCTCGGGGGTTGTCAACGGATGGCGCTTGACCCAAGGCAGCCCCAGATACAGACCACAAAAGAAACGCAATCCAAAACGTCGCCATCGTAAAATTCACAGCGAAAACCATTTTGCCAAACGCGCCAAGGTTCAATACAGGAATCGCTCGTGGTTCTTGTTGAGTATCCTGATCGCCATTTTGTTCAAGCTGCAGCCGGTTGGCTGGAGTTGGGGAATCCGACTGAAGCCGCGGTCGAATTGAATCAAGTCTCCCAGAAGCATGCCCGCCATCCAGATGTCCTGGAGATCCGGTGGCGGTTGTGCGCAGCCAAGCTCGATTGGAAGGAAGCACTCGAGGTAGCCCAAGCGGTCACTCAAGTTGCCCCAGAGCGACCATCCGGCTGGATCCACAAAAGCTACAGCCTCCATGAGCTCAAGCGAACGAATGAAGCCCGCGATGTCCTGAGCCCATTGGCAAAGAAATTCCCAAAGGAGTTTATCATCCCCTACAACCTGGCCTGTTACGCCTGTGCTACCGGCGATCTCCAAGACGCCCAGACGTGGCTATTGCGCGCCTTAAAGATCAAAGGCAAAGAAGGCAAGGAAGAGTTCCGGAGGATGGCCCTTGAAGATCCCGACCTCCATCCACTCCGTGATTACATCCGGACTCTCTGAAACCATCATCTCATCGTCGGCCTCGCGACTTCCCCCACGTCGCCCGTGAACTTGTTATAGACCGTCTGAGTCGGAAAGGCGAATTCGATCCCTTCAGCCTCGAATCGCGATTTCACCGCAAGATTCATTTGCTGCAACCCCGATAGTTGCGTCCGAGGATTGTCTCCCTTCCACCAATGCACCACTTGAAGGTTGAGCGACGAGTCCAGGAATTTATTGAATGTCACGATCACATCGAAGGTCTCCGGATGATTCTTGAAGATTTCTTCAAGTAGTTGCGTCGCCCGTTCGACTTTGGCCGTCGGGGTGTCGTAGGTGATCCCAAAATTCAGCTCCGACTTAATGGTCGGTCGGCGAGAGATGTTCACCACCTTGTTGTTTCCCACAGTCTTATTCGGGATTGTAATCAAGAACCCATCCAATGAACGCACGGTGGTCGCTCTCAACCCCATCCCCTCCACAGTGCCGTCGATTCCATCCACCTGGATCCGATCCCCAATACGAAATGGCTTGTCTACGAATACCGCAACCGCCCCAAACAAATTAGCAACGGTGTCCTGCGCCGCCAGACCCAGAGCCAGTCCTAGCACGGAGACCGACCCGAGCAACGCCGTGGTATCCACTCCCAGCTTGGGTAGTATTGTGAGCACAACCACGATGCAAACTCCCGCTTTGAACAGTTTTCCGATGAGGATGAGGAATTGTTCATTGAAGGCTCTGTCTCCATCGGACGACAACCGCGACCGCCAGACACCCACCACCGCATCCACCCCTTTTAGTGCCACGTAACCCACAGCCGCTCCTGCAAGGATGATGGCCAATGTCGAGAGCATCCCTTCGACCCACTGGGGCCACTCAAAAAGGTGCAATCCGATGTCCATGAGCACGACAAACGTCACGACTTTGACCGGCCCGTCTGCCAAGCCCACGACCACGTCATCCCATCGCGTGGAGGTTCTCGACGCCCAGACTTTGAGTCGGTTGTTGATGAATCGATCGACTCGCTTGGAAACGACAAAGGCCAGTACGATATACAACAAGGTGGAAACATATTGCCACCGAGGTCTGCCCAGCAGGTCTGGCTGTAGAAAAGTGACTCGATCCAGTCCCAAAGAGAGCGCCGACGTATTTCGCTTGATGAAATCGGTTCCTGGCAACGTGACAATAGGCGAATTCGTGGAGGCACCAAGCGTGTTCGTCGTGCTAGTGGAGGGTGCCTGGCTCCAAACACTCCACACACACGAAAGCGCAAGCAGCACCGCCAGGAATCGCAGAGCCCATTCGGATGTCTTCACCTGTTTCATTATTTCTTGGGCATTTAACCTTCCATGACCCTGGTGGCAAGGTCGTCGCAACACAATTACCCTGCCGAAAACGACCCGGACACGCTCAACTCACTCATCCCGCCGAGATCTAGGCGTATGGCCGAAAATAAGACGGGTGGAATCCTTTTGGCGTCCCGCCCCCCAATCCGCCATGCTGCACCCATGTCAGGACTCGTAGCCATAGTCGGTCGGCCTAATGTCGGGAAATCGGCTCTGTTCAACCGGATCGTTCGAAAACGCATCGCTATCGTGCACGATCAACCTGGCGTCACCCGCGATCGCGTCATGGCCGAAGCCGAATGGCAGGGGCGCCCATTCTCCGTCGTCGACACCGGCGGCATCGGCCTTCGGAGCGGCGAAAAATCGACCGATATCATTCTGCAAGCCGCCATGGAGCAAGTGGATCTAGCCCTGGAAGCCGCCACTGTCATTCTGTTCGTGGTCAACGTTCAAGAAGGAATCGTTCCTCTCGATATCGAAGTCGCCGCGAAACTCCGAGCCACCCGCAAACCCGTCCTGGTCGTCGTCAATAAATGCGACCAGGAGCGCGCGTCTCTCGGTGCTTCCGAATTCGCGGCACTCGGGTTTGACCGAATGTTTCCGGTTTCCGCCATCCATGGGCGCGGCTCAGACGCATTGATTGAGGCAGCTGTGGAGTTTCTTCCACCCTTGTCAGAAGCCGAACTCGCCTCAATCCCTTCCGAGACGCAAGAAACCTCGGCCACGGACGGCCAACCAGCCGATCCCAAGCCGAAACCCGAGCCCCCGATTC
>SXSK01000196.1 GCA_005793375.1 Verrucomicrobiales bacterium
CGTGGTACTTCCAAGAGGAGCGAAGCGCGGCGGAGGTGGAGGCGGGAATCAAGGCGCGACATCGACGACGGAAGCTGGCGATGGAATCTAAGTTCCGTCGCGAAGCCAGCCGGAAGAAAATTATAACAATGTAGAACTAGTTCCATCACAAAGTACGGCCGGCCCGTCTCCGTGCTGCCGGCTTCGAGCACCTTGGCGATGTTCGGGTGGTCCATCATTGCCAGCGCCTGACGTTCCGCCTCGAACCGGGCAATGACTTGCTGAGTGTCCATCCCCAGCTTGATAACTTTTAGCGCGACACGTCTTCGCACCGGCTCGGTTTGCTTGGCGACATAGACCACACCACACCCGCCCTCGCCGATTTTTCCGATCAACTTGTACCGGCCAATCATGGCTCCGGGCTTTTCGAATAGCAGAACCACCGGGGAAAGGACCGCGCTCTTGAGAAAGTCACCCGCGCCGTCGTGGGATTCCAGCAATGCAACAATTTGTTCCTTTAACGGAAGATTCCCCTGGCAAACTTCAGCCAGGAACCGCTCGCGTTCAGGACCGGCGGGCAGGGCGTTGGCTTCATTGAAAATGCTGATGAGTGCGTCCGCGTTAGCCATGATGAATCGGGCGAAGGGATTCGTTCCCTTCATTGGAAATGCGATGTTGGCAGCTGAAACCCTTCAAAAAGATTCTTCGGCCCGAAAACCGAGTTTGATTCACAGAAGGGAACGAAGATGGAACAGTCATTCAGTGGCGTCTCGAATTAGTCAGTGACGCGTTTCTAGCAGTGGAGCTTTCTCGTCCTTGGTTTTGCTTGCTTGCTTTTGTGAAGTCAGTCTTGGAGTTCGGATTAAGTTTAAGGCGAGGCGTTGCGTGTCCTTTTCATCTCGCGAAAAAGCCAGGCACGCGCGAAAGACCAGAGCCGTTCGGCAGTGCTAATCGACACCCCCAGCTCGTTAGCCGCCTGTTCTTGCGTTAACCCGACGAAGAAACAGAGTTTGATGACCTTGGTGGCACGCGAGTCTAGGTCTTCAAGCCGGTCCAGGGCCTCGTCTAGCGCGAGGAGTTCGTCATCGGGCATGGGCATGGGCAATTCCACTGCATCCAAACTCACCCGTTCCAACTGCCCGCCATGCTTCAGGCACTGCTTCCGTCGGGCTGACTCGACGAGAATCCGCCGCATCGCTTCCGCGGCTGCGGCAAAGAAATGATATCGTCCATCCCATTGCTGGGGCTGATTTGAGCGCACCAAACGCAGGTAAGCTTCATGGACGAGTGCCGTTGGCTGCAGGGTATTGCCCGGAGCTTCCGAGGTCATCCTGCGAGCCGCAAGTTTGCGAAGTTCTTCGTACACCAACGGAAGCAACTGTTCCGCGGCCTTTGGGTCACCCTGTTCAACACGCTCCAGGATGCGGGTGATTTCGTTCATGAACAGCAGCAGACAAGCACGATTGGACAGCGAAGCAAAGCGGAGGCTATCAAAAAATGAAAACGGGGTATGGCAACGATTCGCGATTAATCTGACGCAAGATCCTGGCGTCGAAGTCTTTTGTCGAAACTCACCGTATCACCTTGTCGATACCTCATACTTCTCTGGGTTCGTATCTCACAGTTGGCGAGCCACCTGTTGGCGTGGATCGCGCGTCGATTGAGCGCGGATTGGCAGGAGCTTTACCACAATCAGCGCCATCTCGGAGGGCGGGAAAAACCGGGGGCTACGCGGCCGGTGATTGTGATTCTGCCACGGTCGCCGTAACGGGGTACCGGTCCGCCACCTTTTCACGACAATCCTCGTCGAGCACTTTGGTTCGAATTTGGATGAGAAGGTGGGCACCCCGCTTGGTCCAGCCTATTTGCTGTTTTATTACGAAGCGTTTGCTGACGGCCTGATTTACTGCTGACTCGACAAACGACGTCGAAATCGGCTCGTTATGACGATGCCGATCCCCGCAACTTAAATTTTTTCCACGATTGTTATCGAGGTAGGATTCAAATTCTCCCAACGGTTTTCGGCAACCGTTGGGAGGTGTCATGTGGCATTGGCTGCGCCGCGTTGATTTCCGCGGGTTGAACGAGTGGGCCGAGTTTAAGTTGTGGTAGGAGTCATCCTGATTACGCGCCAAATTTGTCGAACATTTTTCCGTGCGCCTGCATGAGTCGGATTAGGTACTTGGCCTCGAAGATGCCAAGAGATCCGGAATGGGAGCCGGTTTCGGTGAATCGATCCAGTTTGTCATTGCCACTGGCGGCCGAATGCAAGAGGACCGGTTGTGGGTGCCAAGAGTGGCCCTTGAGGGAGCAGGGCGTGGAATGATCGCCAGTGATGGCGAGCACATCCGGTTTTCGCGCGAGTAGCACGGGTAATGCAGCATCGAATTCCTCAATGGCTTTCTTTTTGGCTGCGAAATCGCCATCTTCACCGGCCTTGTCGGTGTACTTGAAGTGGATGAAGAAGAAGTCGTAATTGTCGTATTCAGCGACGTAGCGCTCGAATTGTTCGCGGATGGTTCCTGGCCCCTCAATCTTGGTCATGCCCACCAACTGGGCCAATCCCTTGTACATCGGATAAACAGCCAGTGCGGCTGGTTTGAGTTGGTAGCGGGCCTCAAAGGTGGGGATCTCCGGCTGATGGGCAATCCCGCGCATGAGAAATCCATTGGCGGGCTTCTCGTTCTTCAGCAGGGGCAGGGCGACCTTGTAGAAATCCGTGATCAGCTTGGCGACTTTCTTTTGAGCGGCGCTCTTTGGATCGATAGGTTCTGCCGTGTTGATGGGCAGACCTTCGCGATTTGGATCGGTGTCGGTGAGGGGACCTTCGAGCCCTTTGCCTCGAAAAATCACAACAAATCGATGCTCCTTGCCGGGCACGATAATGACGTCATTAGTCCCGAGCTTCTTGATTTTGGACGCAAGGATCCCACAGAGGCGTTCGCACACTGAGGTGGCAATACGCCCCGCGCGACGGTCGGTGACCAGCCCTTTTTCATTGAGGGTGCAAAAATTGGCGCGAGCCGCCACATCTCCGGCCTTGAGTTCGAGACCCAGGCCGAGCGTTTCAATCACCCCGCGTCCGACTTCAAAGTCGAGGGGGTCGTATCCAAACAAGGCCAGGTGCCCTGGCCCGCTTCCCGGGGTAATACCCGGCGCTACGGGAATCATGCGTCCTTGGGCGCAACCCTGGGCCACCAAAGCGTCCAGGTTAGGGGTCGCTGCGGCTTCCAATGGTGTCATGTTGCCTTGAGCGCGCGTGGCGATATCACCGAGTCCATCCAGCACCACCAAGACAAGTTTGGCGCCGGTCTTAATTGTCAATTTCGAATAAGTTTCGTCGAGTCTGCTCATATCCAGGAGGGTAAGTTGGGGTTGGGAACTACCGTGGTCAAATGGCGTTTTTACAACGTGGTATACAGTTGTCTTGATAGTTCGACACCGCCCTGTAGGGTCGAGGAGTGTCGGATACTGCTGGACATAGCCATTCCAGACCCCATGCGTTTGTCTCGCTCAATCCGCGAGTCCGCGAAGGGTTGTTGGTTTCCAGTCGACGCAGCCTACTGAAAGCCAGCCTCGCGGGATTGGCAGGTTTGACACTTCCGCAACTGCTATCGGCGCGCACTGCCGCCGCGACATCGGGCAAGGCCGCCCCTAGCAAGAAGAGTGTGATCATGCTGTGGATGACGGGAGGGCCAAGTCATGTGGACATGTGGGATATGAAGCCGGGCGCGCCTTCGGAGTATCGAAGTCCGTTTCGCGAGATCCCGACGAGCCTGCCGGGGGTGCGGATTTGTGAGCACCTGCCGAAACAGGCGGCAATGCTTCACAAAATGACGTTGATCCGTTCTGTGGATTGCCGGTTCAGCAATCATGAACCGAACATGGTCATGCAAACGGCGAATCCTGATGCCGAACCGCGGTTGAGTCCGAGCGGTCATCTCTATCCGGCCTTTGGATCGATCGTTTCGAAACACCGCGGAGCGAATCATCCCGGCATGCCGTCTTACGTTTCGTTGAATTTGAAATCCCGGTCACACCTGGCTTGGGCGGGTTATTTGGGTCAGCAGTACGATCCATTCTTGGGAAGCAACGTGAGTCAGATGTTTCGGTTGCCCGGCAGTCTGACCTTGGATCGATTGCACGATCGGCGTGCCTTGTCGGGACAATTGGACCAAATAAAAAGCGAGTGGGACACTAGTGGCTCGATGGAGGCGTTGGATCGTTTTGGTCAACAAGCGTTCGACATGGTGGCGGGCGAACGGGCTCAGGAAGCCTTTGATTTGTCGCGCGAGCCACAGTCCACTCTGGATCGTTATGGAACCCACGAATGGTGTCGACAGACGCTGCTGGCACGTCGATTGGTCGAGGCTGGCGTCAGTTTTGTCACCCTCGACTTGAGCCATCATTCAGCGTCTGGTACCTGGGATAATCATGGCGACAACATCCCTCCTTATGGTGGGATTTGGAACGGATTAAGGCCGTTATTGCCCGTTTTTGATCACCTGCTTTCGACCTTGGTCCTGGATCTGGAGGAGCGTGGATTGCTTCAAGATGTCTTAGTTCTTGCCCTGGGTGAGTTCGGTCGATCCCCGCAGATAGGCACTCAAGGAAGCACCGATGGCCGTGATCACTGGCCGGTCGTCATGTCCATGACCGTGGCCGGGGGCAACTTTCGTCATGGGCAAGTCATCGGATCAACGGACCGGTTTGGCGGCGAGATTGGGGAACGGCCCGTAACCCCAGGGGATTTGGCCGCGACCATTTACCATCATATGGGCGTTCCGCAGGACACCACTTATTTGGACCACCAAGGCCGTCCTCGGTTTGTCGTGGAAAACGGGGAGGCCATTCGGGAGTTGGTTGGTGGCTAGGGCCGTTTGCTGAGGTGTTGTGTCACCCATCGCGAGCCTCCGATGGACGTTCGATTCGGATTCCGCATGCGGATCTGGCCAGCGAGGCGCTCAATGCCTATGATCCGCGAGTTGCCAATGAATCGTGTCCTTTCAGAGTGGTATTTGGTCTTTCTGTTGCTCCTAGCGGGATGTCAACGCAGTCCGTCGAATTCCGTCGAGTCCTCGAGCGGTCCGCGTCCTCCTTCCGAACAATTCATGAGTCTAATGAACGCCGGGAAGAACCATCTCGACCAAGGGGATGCGACGAACGCGCTGGCGGTCTATCAGCGCGCGCTGGCACTAGTTCCCAGCGATGCGGATCTGCGATTGAATCTGGCCAATGCCCATTTGTTGGCTGGCGCGGCGGCTGCGGCGATTGGAGAGGCCGATGAGGTTCTGAAACTTGATCCAAACTCCGCGGCGGCTTATTTCGTCAAAGGCTCCGCTTATCTTCGTCTCTCCAACCCGGCGGAAGCCGTCAAGGCATTGGAGAATGCCCACAAGATTGAACCGGGTGTCACCGCAACCCTGTTCCAGTTGGGGTTGGCTCGTACTGGCTTGAAGCAATGGGAGGGAGCTATCGCGGCGTTTCGTGAAGGCATTGGTCTCGATCCCAACCGTCTCCATTCTTCGGCACACTACCTTCTCGGACAAGCATTGCTTCGACTGGGTCGAGTGGAGGAAGCCCAACGGGAGTTGCAACAACACCAGTCCAATGTCGATAGCGGAGGGGTCGCCATGGGCGGGGCCACCTTTGAACGGAGCAAGTATGTCCAGGCTCGGGTACCCTTCAAGTTGGATCAGCCGAACCCGGAAGGCATCGTTGTGCGCTATGTGGATGTGACTACCGAAGCGTTGGGTGACAGTGCGCAGAATTTTCAAGGTCCCATCGCCGTCATCGACCCTAGCCACACTGGCTGGAACAGCCTCTTCCTCATGGAAAAGCAGGGAGACCGTGTGGGTTTTCGTCTGCTACTAAATACGAACGGCACGTTTCATCCCTCCCCAGAGTTACACCTAGCGACAGCCGGCGCGACCTACGTTAAAATGTTGGTCGGTGATCTCCAGAACGATCGGTTTGAAGATGTCCTCGTGCTGGGGAGTCGCGGAACTCAACTGTTTCGGTTTGCAACGAACCGTCTTGTGACGGATATCTCTGTCGCCAGTCATCTGACTACGCTCAACGCGGTGGACGGGACCCTGATGGATCTGGATTTCACGGGTAAACTCGATTTGCTCGCGGTAACGGCAGACACCCACGAAGTGAGAGTGTGGCGCCAGTTCGGCCCGCTCCAATTTCAAGACATTACTCGAACCTCAGGAATCCCCGCCTCACTCAAGAATGCCCAGACGGTCCACATGGAAGATTGGAATCGCGACGGGAATCCCGATGTTTTAGTGAGTCGATTGGAGGGGCCTCCACTGCTTCTCGAAAAGCAACGAGGGGGTCCATTGAGACCTCGTGAGGACGCAAAATGGTCGGCGGGTTCGACGGTTTGCGTCGCGGATCTGAACAACGACCTGCGCCCTGATTTGGCCTCAGTACAGGATGGTAAATTCACCATCCATTTTCATGGTGGCGAATTCAGCCAGATTTCGATTGCGCCAGGGGCGGGGTCCGGGCCAATCCGCCAGTTGCTGGCCGTCGACCACGACAATGACGGATGGTTGGATTTGTGGCTCATTGGGGACGGTATTCGGGTTTGGCGCAATCTGGGTTTGGGTGGCTTTCAGGAACATACCGATTCATTGGGTTTGGGCGGGTTCAAAGGATTGGCGGTTTCCGAGTTGCATTTCGCAGACTTCGACCAAGATTGCGACTCGGACCTTGTGGTGGCGCTGTCAAAAGGTGGCGTCCGGTATGTGCGCAACGATGGGGGCAATGCCAATTCTCAGATCAAAGTGCATATGGTCGGGAACCGTTCGAATGCGAGCGGCATTGGCAGTCGGATTGAGGTCGCTTCCGGGGGATTGCGGCTGATTCGTACTGTTCGTCAACTGCCTGTGGAAGTCGGCGTGGGAAACTATCAGAAGCTCGATTCGTTTCTCGTACATTGGTTCAATTGGCCGCAGGGATCCGCGGAAGTGCCGATTAATTGTCGGGAACCTCTCCTGGCGCTGGAGTTGACGATCCAAGAGGGCTCTTGTCCCTATCTTTACGCCTGGGACGGTCAGCGGTTCCGGTTTGTGACGGACATTCTGGGTTCTGCTCCGATTGGGTTGCCATTGGCACCGGGTCGATACATCGAATCCGATTCCGAAGAATTCGTCTGGATCGGAGGCGAAAGCGCCTTTCCGGCGCGAAATGGGAATTACGAGGTTCGAATCACCGAAGAGCTTCGAGAGGTCCTCTATCTCGATGAAGCGAAACTGGTGGTCGTGGACCATGAACCTGGCACGGAGGTTCATACCACGGACAAATTGCGACCCGGCGCTCCGTATCCACCCGGCGCGATCTGGACATTGCACCGGGAGCATCCGCTTCAACGGGCGGAAATCGAAAGCAGACGCGACGTGACCGACGCCCTGCGCGCGGTGGACGGTCTACGTGTGTCGCCTCCGGCCTTGCGCATCCCCCAGTTGCGAGGACTCGCGGAACCTCACAGTCTTATCCTGGATTTTGGAGAAATTGACGCTGGCAAGCCACTGGTGCTGGTCATGAATGGCTGGCTCCGGTTTGGCGGCGGGATGGCCAATATTGCCGCATCACACGATCCATCGCTCCCATTCCCGTTTCCCCTACTCGAGGCTGAGGTGAGTCCGGGAACCTGGAAAAACGTGGACGTGACCGTGGGAGCGCCTGCGGGCAAGACCAAGACGATTCTCGTGGACTTGAATGGGAAGTTGGAGCCTGGAACGCGGCGGTTGCGGTTGGCGAGCGCCTTCGAGATTCATTGGGACCGAATGGCACTCTTGGAACGGGTTCCAAACCCTCGCACGACGATTGCATTCGTTGCTCCAGGCGTCGCCGATTTGCATTTCCGTGGCTTCAGTCCACTCGTGTCATTGAGTCCGGATTCGCCGCCAACGCCCGATTATAACCAGTTCAGCCCCAATTTTTATTGGACGATCATACCGGAGGGATGGTGCACCCGCTTCGGCAATGTGTCCGAGTTGGTGGCTTCCCGGGACGAGGGCCTTTTATTGGTGAACAGCGGCGACGAACTGAGTCTGTCGTTCCCTCAAAGTTCAGTGCCGATGAAGTCATCGGGCCTTGTTCGTGACTTTTTCCTTTATGTGGATGGCTGGGACAAGGACTCCGACTTTCACGTGGCCACAGGGGACCAAGTGCAACCACTTCCGTTTCATGGCATGGATGATCAGCGGTATGCGAACGAGCCCCGGCCCAAGTTCCCAAGTGATGTCTTGCACCTCAAGTACAACAGCCGATGGGTCGAAGGTAGGGTCCTGAAGCAGATGACCAAGAAATAGTCTTGGGCCTGCGTTCAGGGCAAGTGTTGCCCCAGGAGTCGACGAAGCGTGGAAAGGCTTGGGACACCCGATTGCGCTGCCAATAGATGCCCGGCGCTGTCGGTGATGATGGTCGACGGTGAAGACGTTGTCGCCCCGGTCGCCTTCGCAAACAGTACTGCGACGTCTTTCCTTCGTGCTGGAGGGATATTGAAAAGCCGGGCAGGGGGCTGCCATTCTCGGTTGAATGCCGCCAGCTTATTGTTGTCGTCTGTCTCTTCGACTGGGACGGCGATCAGGTCCACGCCTTCGGCTGCGAGTAGCTCCTTGAGGTGTCGCTGGATGGGTAATTGCTTTCGGCAGTCGATGCATTCCGTGGTAAAGCTCGTGTAGACGCGGAGGCGCGCACCCGCTTTGGCGCGGGTGTCCGCGGCGGCTAGGTCGAAGACTGGACGCGCCTGGGCGGCGACCGGTGGAATTTTCAGTGCTACACGGTAGTCACGGCGCTGGAATGCATCGCCGCCAGGAGCTTTCGATGGGTCTTCCCAGACCGTCAGCAGGGTGCCTTCCGGGATGTTCTGGGTGGTCGACGTCTTGCCTGAAGGCCAGCGAATCGTGATTGAATTCGCCATAGTCTTCGCCCCGATGCCCACAATCATCGTCCCAGAATTCTGAGTGGACCAGCCATCCCCACAGCGCTGTTCGCGCACGAGTTTCGTGTCACCCAGGTCCACCGAAACACGCGCGCCAAAGCCGTCCCGGTTGGAGTAATTCTTAGAGGCCGACGCCGTCTGATTGCCGCCGACAAAACACAGGGCGATCATGCCCCCACGCCGTCCTGCCCCCGCCATCTCGCTGTGATAGAGGTTAAACAGGGGTTGGTTGGCGTTGACCAGTGCCACGTCCTGCCAGCCGTCTCGATCGTAATCCAACACGGCAAAGCCGCGGCTGTCTGCGGGATTGTCTAGTCCGGATATGGAGGAGATATCCGAGAATGCCCGCCCGCTTAGGTTCGCGAAATAATGGTTTCGCTCGTTTCCGTTCAGTGAGTGGACCGCCACTTTGTCCCCTTGGCGGTCGAATCCAGACAAACGGGCGTCGATTTGCGGTCCGAGATTGTCTGGCGCACCGGTGCGCTTCCACTCAGGGGAAAAACGAAAGCTCGGTCGCGACATGTTCTCATCCGTTCTCACCATCGTTCTCCAAAGATTGCTCTCGATGTCCAACTCCGAAGAAAGCTCCTGGGGAGCTGTGAAATAGCCGCTCAGAACGTAGAGATCGAGAAATGTGTCATTGTCGAAATCGGTGAAGCAACCGCCCCAGGACCAACCTGCATTCATAACGGTCATGGCAGGTGGCTCCATCCCGGCCACCTGCAAGAACTTCTTCTGGCTCGTCTGTCGGTAGAGCCAATTCCCGGCAGCAGATTCTTGGAACATCTTGTCCAACCCTGGAATGCGAGCCGTCATGCGCCGGCCGGCCGCACTGTACATATTGGATACGTACACGTCTTCGTGCCCATCGTTGTCATAATCCCCCCAGGAGGCACCCATGGAGAAACCATAGTAAGTGACACCCACTTCCGCACTCACGTCCTTGAAACCGGCTGGTCCGTCGTTTCGAAACAGAACGCTCGGTGCCCAGTCGTTCGCGATGAAGAGATCCGGGTCCCCATCTTGATCATAATCGCCCCAGGTAGCTTGAAGTGAATTTCGCCACAAACCGACCACGGCATTGTCAGGTGCGGGTTCGAATTGTCCGCCACCCCGATTGATCAACAGTACGTTGGGAGGGCCGAGTTGATCCAGCACGGTTCCCCCCTTGCGCTGACGGTGTTCCGCGACTCGCCGTCGATACTCTCGAGCCATATCGGGCGGGAAGAATTCATCGGGCCAGTCAAAATCGCCATCGTTAACTTGCGCAACACCTCCAGCGGGGCTGGCCCCAGCCGGGGCCGCCGGACGGTAGGTGCATAAATAGATGTCCAACAAGCCATCGCGATTGTAATCCGCGGCTGCCATGGAAATCACGGCCATCGGCATGTATTTGGGGATGGGGTGTTGGAAAAATGTCCCATTGCGGTTCTCCAAATACGTGGTTCTCAGCAAACTCCGCCCGAGGATGGCGTCGAGATCGCCATCATTGTCGAAATCGGCAAACAATGCGCACGTGGTGTGGCCCGGTAGGTCGAGGCCATACTTAGCGGCTTCCTCCGAAAACGTCCCGTCGCCACGGTTGATCAACAGTTGGTTCTTCCCGATGCGGACTCCGATGTAGATATCATCAAACCCGTCGCCATTGATGTCCGCGACGGCAAGGCCCTCCTTTTGATTCGCGGAGATCGGTGCGAAATAGGCATGGGGCGGTGACTTCATTCCTTCTCGGTAGTACTTGACTGTGGCTTCGTAATGGAGTGATCGCCTGAGTTTTGAGACGTCTTCCCGGGGCTGTATCGAGGTGTCCAAAACCTCCGCGAAGAGCCGCTTTGGGCTCGAGATCCATTTGAGATCTTCGGTTTTCCATTCAGTGATCTGCCACTCGGTTGGAGGTTGACCAGCCGCCGGGGCCTCGCGCCGCCAGGAAAGGCTCAGCTTGCCGTGAAACGATCGCCAGTCGCCGGACTTCATCTGGGCTAACGCTTCAAACCCTGCGGTGGATTCATAGCGCATCGGATCACCCTGGGGGTGTTCACCGCTGACAATAAAAACTTTGGCATGCTCAAACCAGGAGACTGCGTCCAATAACGAGCGCCAAAGATCGACCTGGCTCACCACCGAGGATTGATTTGAGATTGGCCACGAACTTGTTTCGACTGAGTCCGCGCGCGCTGCCGCAGAGGTCGGGAACACACCGAGGTCCAGTACGCGGGCTGAGGGGCCGAAAATCGAGTCTGTACCCGGCGCGGGCAGTCGGAGATTGAGCAATCCCCGGGATAGGGCTGCCATTTTGAGACTGAGCCGCAGGTCGGTCTCCTCGGTCGCGACCAGTGCGCTGATTCTCGCGGTATCTTCGAGCGCGCTGTTGGCGCGATTCTTATCCAACGCAGCTTTTTCGGCGGCGAATCCTGTGCAAGAGACCAGCCAAAGGCAACCAGCCCCCAGCCCGGTCAACCAATCCGAATGCCGACGAACTGTGGCGCATGCGAGGATCGATAATACAACGGGGAACTTCACTGCTTTGTGGAATAATCAGGGGTCGGCCAAAGGTCGAGGAGATTGCGACGGCGAGACGCATGAACGGGCGATAACCCTGCTTTGAAGCGTTTTCCCACGCCAAAATCAGTCCTCACAACAATTGCAGGCTCAGTTGCCACTATTCATTTGACAGTTGGGTGTAGCACGTTTGTAGATGTGCGCCATGCGTATACCCCCAGTGTCGTTTTGGCTAGGAGCCGGTTTGGCCGCGTTGGTCACCTCCACACTCCCAGCTCACGGGCAGTTACTGTGGACGGTCGGGACCGATGACAACGGTTGGCCTACTGCGTTGGATGGCGGCGGCGCCAATGCGAGCTTCATGCAGGAGAATGGATCGATCAGTGCGTTGCCGGGTGCTGCCGACAATCCTGAGACCAACGGGCAGGTCGACAATGACTATTACTTAACGGGCTCCTACACCACTGTCATCGATAGCGTCACGACGATGTATGGCGCCTACGATCCCCTCGGTGACGTGGGGGCAGACGAAGAAGCAGCCGAACGTGCCTTTGCCGCCGCGGACAATGATCTGCGTTACCATTTCAATCTTCCGAGCGCGCTGAAGTCCACCGATTTGCTCACGGTGACGTTTGATGCGCTGAACTTGCACGACGGTCAGCCGGACCCACGCTACGGCGTGGAGATCTACTTCAACGGTGTTAAGGTGCAGGAGGAAATTGTCATTCGCCCGGCACAAATCGGGACAGATTTCACCACGCCGCAATTCACCTTGGCCAGCGTCAATGCGAAGGTTGGTCCCGGATTTGACAACATTGTGAGCCTCAAAGGCATTAATTACAATGCTGATGGCGGTGGCAATTGGATGGGCATCGATTATGTCCAACTCAACCAGGAAGCTAAGGCAATCCCGGCTGCCACGTTCCCTTGGGCGGTGGGCAATGACGACAATGGTTGGCCGGCGGGGGACGGTGGCGGTCCATTGGCAACGTTCGTTCAGGAAAACGGCGTCATCAATCCGTTGCCAGGCTCGGCAACCAGTCCCGAAACGAATGGTCAAGGCGACAACGATTATTATTTTGGGGGTTCCTACACCACCTTGATTCCTGGCAATGGCGATTACGTCCCCGTGGGTGTGGTTGCGGCAAACGAGGAATCAGCAGAACGAGCTTTCGCCGCGGCAGACAACGATCTCCGATATCATTTCAATCTGCCGAATTCCCTCAAACCGACGGATTTGATGGCGGTTACCTTTGACGCGCTCAATTTGCACACAGACGGTCAGGCTAAGCCGCGCTACGGTGTGGAAATCTATTTTAATGGGGTGCGGGTTCAACCGGAGCTCACGGTGCGACCGGCAGATTTGAACAAGCCGTTCACCACGCCGGCATTCACCCTCGCCTCGGTGAATGCCCAAGTCGGATCTGGGTTTGACAATATCGTCAGTCTCCGGGGTATCAACTACAACGCGGATGGCGGTGGGAACTGGATGGGTGTCGATTACGTGAAACTGGATAAGGTGGCGACACCGCCACCCCCGGCGGTGCTGCCTTGGGCGGTCGGCGGCAATGACAACGGTTGGCCGGTTGGGAATGGCGGCGGAGCGAATGCGACATTTGTTCAGGAAAATGGTGCCATCAGCCCACTTCCTGGTAGTCCCACCAGCCCAGAGGTCGACACAAAAGCCGACAACGATTATTACTTGGCTGGAATTTACACCACGGTGATTCCGGCGAATGGCGCTTATAGTCCGGTTGGCACGGTCTCTGTCAATGAGGAGGCTGCCGAGCGGGCCTTTGCCGCAGCCGACAATGAGCTTCGGTATCACTTTAACCTGCCGAGCAATCTGAAGCCGACCGATGAATTGTCGGTAGCTTTCGATGCGTTGAATCTCCACACCGACGGTCAGTCAGATCCACGTTACGGCGTCGAAGTGTATGTCAATTCTGTCAAGGTATTGTCCGAGGTGATCATCCGACCGGATGATTTGAACAAGACCATTAACACGGCGCCGTTCACCGTCGCTAGCGTCAAGGCCGGTGTTGGGCCTGGGTTTGACAACATCGTCACTCTCAAAGGAATTAACTACAACGCGGATGGCGGAGGAAACTGGATGGGAATCGATTACGTCCAGTTGAACCCGGTTCTCCCTGCGCCGTTCCCTTGGGACGTGGGCCGTGATGACGATGGTTGGCCCATTGGTAATGGAGGTGGCGCCAATGCTACGTTTGTGCAGGAAGCGGGTACGAACCCGTTGCCTGGAAATCCGAGCAGCCCTGAGGTTAACGCCCAAGCAGACGACGACTATTACTTCGCGGGGGAATATACCAAAGTGATTCCGAGCGTGGTTGAGGCCTATGGCGACTATGCTCCCCTCGGCGTTGTCTTGGTCAACGAGGAAGCCGCTGAACGCGCCTTCGCTGGCACCGATAATGACAAGCGCTACCACTTCAATCTGCCGTCGACGCTTCTTCCCACCGACGAATTGATGGTTACGTTCGATGCGAACAATCTGCATACCGACGGACAATCGGATCCGCGTTACGGAGTTGAGATTTACTTCAATGGTGTGAAAGTTCAGGAAGAAATCCTGATCCGCCCAGAGCAACTCGGGGTAGATTACACGACAACGCCGTTCACACTGGCCAGCGTGAAGGCTCAAACGGGTCCTGGTTTCGATAACATCGTTGCCTTGAAGGGCATCAGTTACTCCGGTGACGGCGGTGGCAGTTGGATGGGAATCGATTACGTCCAGCTGAGTCCCATGCCAAAAGCCGTATTCCCATGGGCTGCCGGCAAAGATGACAATGGCTGGCCAGTTGGCAATGGTGGCGGAGCCGAAGCGACCTTCGTGCAGGAAGCCGGAGTCAATGATCTGCCAGGTGTTTCCAACAACCCTGAAATCAATGGGCGCGCGGATGACGATTATTACTTCGCTGGAGTTTACACCAAGACGATTCCCAGCGTCACAGCATTCTACGCGGATTATGCTCCAGTCGGCATTGTTCCCCGTAATGAAGAAGCTGCCGAGCGCGCGTTTGCTGCCACCGACAACGAGTTGCGATACCACTTCAATCTGCCGGCTACACTAAAACAGACCGACAAAATGACGGTCAGTTTTGATGCATTGAATTTGCATACCGATGGCCAGGCGGATCCCCGTTACGGCGTTGAAGTCTACTTCAATGGCGTCCTCGTCCAACCAGAAATCGTTGTCCGCCCTGCTGATTTGGACAAGGACTACGTCACGCCTGAGTTTACCTTGGCGACCGTCAAGGCTCAGGTCGGCTCTGGCTTTGATAATGTGGTGACACTGCGGGGCATTAACTACAATGCCGATGGCGGCGGTAATTGGATGGGTATCGATTACGTCCAATTGAACAATCCCTCAGAAGCCCCGCTGGCGTTCTTGGCTCCGGTTTTGAAGGCTGGAAAACTGACCTTGACCTGGACGGGAACTGGAAAGCTGGAATCGGCTCCCTCTGTCTCCGGGCCCTGGACGCCAGTAACTCCCGCTCCTGCCAGCGGCTATACCGAGGACCTTGCTAATACAGGCAATCGGTTCTATCGCTTGGGCCGATAACTAGGTCTCAACCGAAATTGTCACAAGGCGCGTCCATAAAGACGCGCCTTGTTCTATTCTGACTTCAAGGATTCAGCGTTCGGATTTGGCTCTGTGGTGCTGACAACGAAGCCGAGAGGATCGGCTCGAGTTGCGAGACCCGAAACTATGGGAGGCGCCCTTTGGTGTTGTCCGTCCAGGTCGCTTCATGGACCCGATCTTGGGCCTGGCGACGCACGATTTCTGTGTCAGCAGTGTGATCACCCGGAGTTGTTGATTCCCCATCCGCTGGAACGACGCGGTAAAGATTCTCCAAAGTTTCCTCGATTGCCTCTGCGTAACGCCGTCGGAACCGTCGGATGAGTTCCTCTCCTGGCAACTTTCGACCGATGGCTTCACGCAGTTTGGGTTCGATGCGGATAACTTCGCCAATGTCTTTCGAACAAAACACACCGCGAGCGTAGCAGTGGCTGATCACCCCGAGCATTTCTTTCAGGGGCAAACCGAACTCATTGCCAACGGCCTCGGCCGGATCCAATCCCTCCGCCGTTTCCGCGGCAATACGTCGGATCATGATTGTCTGCCCTTCTTCTTCAATCGGTTCGGTGCTTGGCGCCACCCGAGGATCGAATTTGGAAAGATGCAGGGCGTTCGAAGAGAGATCGTCAGGATTCATGATGATTGCAAAGCTTCGCGATACTGTCTCATTCCAAAGTCCTCCACCAAGAATAAGCGGCGGCGTCCCGTGAATTTAACGTGTCCGGTTTTTGTCATAATGGACACGGTTTCGCATTCATTCGAGGTTGAAGCGACGCAAAGAACCCGTGAGGGTGGCGGGGTGGCGGGTGAAAGGGTAACCTCAGGTTTTATCCCAGGCCGATAGTGACTAAGACTCTATGGAATTAAACTGTCCCTCGTGTGCTCATCTCAATCGGGGTTTCGTTGAGGTGTGTGAGCATTGTGGGGGCGAGATAGGGGTGTTTTGGGAGATTGAATCCGCCGCTCTCGAGCATTTGCTCCAGGCGCGTCACGCCTTTGCCCAAGGCGATGCGGCGTCAGCCATGGGACATTCCTTGCGATCCTGGGAAATGAAGCATACCGCTCGGAGTGCGGCAATTGCTGCGCTCGCCGCTGTGATGCTAGGGGATTTGGAAACGGCCCACTTATGGCTGGAACAATTCGATCGAGTGGGTGATCAATCCTCGGACACTCAACCGATGCCGTTTGGGCCCGTGACCGAACAAGGAACCGAACAAGGATAAATTGTAATTTTCCGACAGGCTCTGAGTTGACCACGTCGGGGAATGCTCTTTAGGCTCGGCATCGAAATCCCCTCATGACCAAATCATCTTACACATTCGTGATGACTTCAGTGCTGTCCTTGGTGACCTTGTCCTCGGTGGCAGGGGTCGATCGAGAACGTATTCATAAACAGCGCAGCTACGTCATACGCACGCCACAAGTGGAGTTGGCGGTGACGCGATTGGGAGGGCACATGGCGCCGGTGACATTTTATCGAAACGATTCCAAACCCATCCAGCCTTACCATATCTCCCCCTGGCAGGATGAAAAACCGAAGTCGGTGCCGGTGCCAGTGCTGGGACCGCTTCGAGGAGATTTCTTTTGCCTTCCTTTTGGTGGCAATGCCGACGCCGTGCAGGGGGAAAAACATCCACCTCATGGTGAAGTGGCGGGCTCCAAATGGAAGTACTTGGACAATCGTCGTGAGGGCGATGTGACGTCGATTACGTTCTCCATGAAGCCCGGGGCCTGCGAGGGGGAGGTGTTTAAGCACTTGTTTCTCGTGGATGGCCATAACGTGGTTTACACCCAGCATGTAATCCAGGGATACAAGGGTCGCTATCCGCTGGGCCATCATGCGACGCTCGCATTACCTGACAAGGAAGGCTCTGTGCGGTTGGCGACCAGCCCGTTTCGATTCGGCATGACTTACCCAGCGACGTTTAGTGATCCCAAACAAGGCGAATACCAATCGCTCCTGCCCGGGGCACGCTGGAATGACTTGTCGCGGGTCCCGACGATTTGGAAGGAGTCGGCGGACGCCGACTTGACCCGATTCCCGGCGCGGACCGGTTTCGCGGACTTGGTGCAGCTGGTTGCCGAGTCGTCGGACCGGAACGGCGGTCCCGCCTGGCTGGCTGCTACATTCACGGAATCGGGGTATGTCTGGTTCGCGTTGAAGGACCCTGGAGTGCTAAACAGCACCGTCATCTGGATCGAGAATCAAGGCCGGCATGGTCACCCCTGGAACGGTCGGAATCGATGCATCGGGCTTGAAGACGTCACCGCGCATTTTGCCGATGGACTCGCGGCTTCTCGACAGGAGAATGTCCTCACGCGGGAAGGGGTGGCAACGACGGTCGAACTACGTTCCGACGCTGCGACGTCTGTCAATTACATCCAGGGCGTTGTGAAGATCCCCTACAGCTTTGATACGGTACGAACCTTGGAGTTTGGACCCGGTGAGATCACCGTAGTCTCCCAATCTGGACAGCGCATTCAGACGCCGGTGCGGCACGAGTTTCTCAAGACGGGTCGACTGACGCCCTAAGTTCGGAAGGCACGACAATGGCTACCATCGCTGTTTTAGGAACGTTTGACACCAAAGGCATGGAGCACGCGTTTGTCGCGGCTCAGATTCGCCGCCGCGGTCACCAAACGCTCTTGATTGATGTCGGTGCATTGGACGCGCCTCAGATTCAACCGGATATCACTCGCGACGAGGTGGCGATATTTGGCGGTGTCGACCTCAGAGCGTTGATCACGCGACGAGATCGAGGTGAAACCGTCGGTGCAATGGCCAAAGCCGCCACCGCGATGGTCGTTCGACTTCAGAATGAGGGGAAGATCCACGGACTGATTTCACTGGGTGGCGGCGGGGGGACCTCCATAGCCACTGCGGCCATGCAAGCCTTGCCCGTAGGTTTTCCCAAAGTGATGGTTTCAACTCTGGCGAGTGGGAACACCTCACCCTATGTCGGGGTTAAGGACATCGTCATGGTCCCCAGCATTGTGGACGTGAGCGGTTTAAACCAAATTTCCAGGACGATTCTGACACGCGCGGCCGGGGCTATTTGCGGCATGGTGGAAGTGGAGGTTGTGGCTGGGAACGACAGACCGGTCATCGTGGCCAGTATGTTTGGAAACACCACACGCTGTGTCGAACACGCCCGCCGATTGTTGGAGGCGAAGGGGTTCGAAGTTCTGGTGTTCCATGCCACGGGGACAGGCGGACGCACCATGGAATCCCTCATCGACGCCGGATTGGTGGAGGGTGTTTTGGATATCACCACCACCGAGTGGGCCGACGAACTGGTGGGTGGTATTTTGGGTGCTGGACCGACTCGTTGCGAGGCGGCTGCGAAACGGGGGGTGCCAGCAATTCTGACTCCCGGTTGTCTTGACATGGTTAATTTCCAGGAACCTGAATCGGTACCAGAACGATTTCGTGGTCGGCGGTTTTATCAGCATAACCCGAAAGTAACTCTGATGCGAACGACGCCCTCGGAATGTGCTGAGCTCGGTCGAATCCTGGCTCAGAAAGTCAACCTCTCGAAAGCGCCAGTGACGGTGTTGTTACCATTGCGTGGGATCAGCGTCATCAGTGCCCCTGGCCAACCCTTTTACGACCCCGAGGCGGATGCTGCATTGTTCGCGTCGTGGAAGGCCGGTTTGCGTTCAGACATCCTGGTACGTGAATTGGACTGCGCTATAAACGACCCAGAATTCGCCGAGGCATGTGTCGAGGCGTTGCTGAAGAATATGGGTCCCCGTTGACGAATCGCCGACACTCGGCAGACTGCCCAGCAATCTATGGCCTCCAAGAAATCAACGCCGCCCATAACGCCGACGTCGCATTCCCAATCACCAGCGCAGGGAGCGGCAGCCAAGCCCGTGACCGTGTCCCTCATTCAAAGCCTGCCTATGAGTGTGACCATCGCACGAGTCCTGTTGTTGATTGCGTTTGGCCTGACAGTCTACCTCGCGACGGCTTCCCTTAGCCAAGGTGGTATTGCCGGGTGTGGTCCGGAGGGTGGCTGTGGAGAAGTTCTGCATAGCCGTTGGGCTTATTGGCTCGGTGTTCCGGTCAGTATTCCAGCAGGGTTACTTTATTTGATGCTCTTCGGCTTAACCTTCCCCGTGGCGAGAACTGCGGGGGCGCCGGGTGCCAAAGGACCGCGGCTCGCATTGCAGACAGGGTGTATCGCGGTGGTCGGTGCAGCCATCTGGTTCGTTGGACTCCAGGCGTTCGCCATTGGCAAGTTTTGCCCCTTTTGTTGTGCCACCCATGCCGTGGCCACTGTGGCCGCTCTAATCTTGTTGAATTGGGTCCACCCCATGGAGGGAGCGGATCTGGTGAGCGCGATCGCGGGTGCCGCAGTAGCCTTAGGAGTGGTGGTTGGTGGGCAATACGCGGTCGAACCTAAATCGTTCAAGGTCGCGGGCAGTGGTAGCACCGAAACAACTGCAGGAAACTTCGAGGCAAAAAAGACCCCATTGGTGGAACCACCGCCCACGCTAAAGTTGACCCTTCACACGAATCAATTCGAGTTCGATCTCACCGAGTTCCCCTTGATTGGCTCGCCCAAGGCAACTCATGTGATGCTTTCGCTGTTTGACTATACCTGCAAGTACTGCCGCACGACCCATCATCCGATTGTTGAAGCGCAGAGCGCCTTTAGCAATCAGTTAGCGGTGTTGTGTCTGCCGATGCCGCTGGCTTCCGACTGTAATCGGTATGTGCGGCAGACCTCCTCGGCACATACCAATGCGTGCCAGTTTGCTTCACTCGGACTGGCTGTCTGGCGGGCTGACCAGACCAAGTTCCGCCAGTTCGACGATTGGCTGATGAGGACCCTGCCGAAAACGAGTTTGGAGCAGGCACGATTGGAAGCCGTCGCTCTCGTGGGTACCGACAAGTTGGATCGCGCCCTGGCGGATCCGTGGATCCAGAAGACGATTCAGTTGGCGATCGAGGTATACGGGGCGAATTCACGAGCGACCCGCTCAGGTAACATGCCTCAAACGGTCATAGGGACGAACATCGTCACAGGTACCATCAAGACCACCAAAGACTTGTTTGAATTGCTCGACCGAAATTATGGTCTAAAGCAGCCATGATGGCAGTTATTACCGACGTTCCAGAGGACAGACATTGCCGACTTAGCTTGGAAATGAATCACTCCGAAGACGTCGGTGCAATGCCAGGGACGGAGGGGGTTGAAGCCACACGGGATTCTGTGGATACGGCGTCGGTTATTCAAGCGATCACGCGATCGCGCATCATGGGTTGGACTTGGCAACGTCGACTTGACTCTACCCAAGTCCCCACAGAATCCGGTGGACCTCAGTTAGTTCAATTGGGAATTGCCGGAAGGTTGCGGCGCCTCGGGCTTGCGCCCGTTCGAAAGCACCTCTTGTGTTGGCTTTGGTTTGCCGTCGTCGGCTTTCTGTTCCCACACTCCGGAACGGCTGCTTCAAGAGAGGTTAGCAGCCACGGGGGCATGGCGAATGCTTCTGCAGTGGCCTTTCTCGGGAATGATCTCTTCTGTGTAGCTAGCGACGAAGATAGCGCTCTGCGTACGTATCGGATGGACAAAGACGGCGAAGCCATCGCGTCGGTGGATGTGTCCAAGTTCTTGATGTTGCGCGGCAAATCGTTGGAAACCGATATCGAAGGCGCAGCGCGAGTGGGCGATCGGATTTATTGGATTGGTTCCCATTCGCGCAACAAAGACGGCAAGTTGCGCCCCAATCGTCAGCGGCTGTTCGCCACGCGGATTGTCACCAATGCCGCAGAAATTTCCTTGGTACCCATCGGACACCCTTGTGGGTCACTGCTCGACGCCTTGGTCCGAGAAAGCTCATTGACTCATTTCGATCTGGCCCGCGCCAGCGGCATTCCATCGGAGGATGGAGGAATCAATATTGAAGGTCTTGCAGCCGGTCCTAATGGTGAGCTCTGGATCGGGTTGCGTTCGCCGAACCCGCGAGACAAGGCACTATTGATCCCTTTGATCAATCCCGCCGAGGCAATCGAACTCAAATCGCTACGATTTGGTGCACCGAAAGTGCTGGATTTGGATGGCCTTGGCATCCGCGACATCGCCTGGACTGGTCGGGATTGGTTTATTATAGCTGGCAAAGCCTCGGGCGGCGGCACGTCTCGATTGTATCGTTGGGGCGGCGGCGACTCCCATCCTGAGCGCATCGAGAAACCCGGCTTCAAGAAGTTTAATCCCGAAGCATTGGTTGCCATAGGTGGCGCTGACGCACCGCGGCTGCTGGTCCTGAGCGACGATGGCAACCGGGGAAAGGGCTTGGTGAAACAGTTTCGCAGTTTTTGGGTCGACCCTTGATCGAATCCCGACGGCCACCCGGTCAGCAACCGCCATTCGCCTAGCTCGGTCTGAATGGGCGCATCTCCGGGTTGCCGGCCATTGGTAGATCGGTCGTCCCCGGAATTCCGCAAAAGCGGTGGAGGGCCCTCATCTTTGTCTCTAAAGATCCCCTCTAGACATTTGTCCAAGTGTTACGCATGCTGGATGAATGTTAGACGCCATCCGTGTTGCCGGTCGTTGGGTCAGAAAATCTCTCTTGGAACGATTGA
>SXSK01000197.1 GCA_005793375.1 Verrucomicrobiales bacterium
CAAACGCGAACCTGCCTACCTGGTGATTTTGGTGAAATATCACACACGGCGCAACGATCAGGCCTACCGCTCCCATCGTAAACGCCGCCTCAAAGAACTCAAAAAATGGAAATCCCTCAAAACGTCGCTGTAGTGCTAGTACCTGGGCATTTCCGGTTGGACTTCCTCGGACCAGCGATCAATACCACCAGAGAGGTTGGCCAATCGACGGAAACCCATGGCACGAAGGAATCCGATGGCATCGGCGCTGCGGATCCCATGATGGCAGTAGACCACGACATCCCGGTCCATCCAGTCTTTAATTTCGTCCACACGTTCGCCCAGATCGGGGAGTGGAATCAATTTCGAATTGGGTAGCGCCACAAACTCATGTTCACCCGGATGCCGCACATCCAGCAGGTAAGGCGGGGTGTCGCTTTGAAGTTGTCTGGCGAGCTCGGTTGGGGTGATGACCGACATGGTGCGATGGTTGCTCAGAGGTCTGAAGTCAATTAATGGCTGAGGCCAGCCAAGTAACGTTCCGCGTCAATTGCTGCGGCGCAGCCCATGCCCGCCGCAGTGATGGCTTGGCGATAAACATGGTCGGAACAGTCGCCAGCGACAAAAACCCCGGGGATGGTGGTTTCGGAGCCTCGGACCCGCTCAACATACCCATTCTCATCCAGGTGAAGGACCCCTTGGAATAATTGGGTGTTCGGGTGGTGACCAATGGCAACGAACAACCCAGCACAGGGGAGCAGGCTCTCTGTACCCGTCTTCAGATTCTTGATTCGGACACCGGTCACTTTGCCGGCGGTGGCGTCCAAGACTTCTGCCACTGCCGAATCCCAAACCGGCTGGATTTTGGGGTTGGCGAGCGTGCGCTCGGCCATGATCCGTGAGGCTCGAAGAGCATCACGACGGTGAACGAGGTACACTGTGGAGGCAAACCGCGTGAGGTACATAGCTTCTTCGCAGGCCGAATCGCCACCGCCGACGACGACCAGGGGTTGATTGCGGAACATCGGCAACGCCCCATCACAGGTCGCGCAATAGGTAACGCCCTTCTTCTCCAAGATATCTTCGCCTGGAACTTCTAAGTGCTTGTGACCGGCACCACTGGCAATGATCAAGGTCTTGGTTTCGACGAGTTCGCCGTCGACGGTCAATCGAATGGTTTGATTTTTCAGGTCCACAGATTCCACGGTGGCGAACTTGACACGCGCCCCGAACTTCTCGGCCTGCTGCTGCATGCGGGTCATCAACTCGAAGCCATCGATACCCTCCGGAAATCCAGGATAATTTTCCACGATGCTGGTCGTGGTCAGAAGGCCACCCGGCATGAGCCCGGTGAGCACCAGGGGTGCTAGATTGGCCCGGGCCGTATAAATAGCGGCGGTAAGCCCGGCGCAGCCGGTCCCGATAATCACAACATTCTCCATATCGCGGCGCGAACTTATGGACGGGACTCCAGTCGGTCCAGTGCTCGTTTTACGTCTTCCGCATATCCTTCGCGGTATGACGGGTAACGGAGCTGCCAGCCGATCGCTCGAAGTTTGCCGTTTAGCACTCGTTTGCTGGTGAGTGCGCGCTTGCGGCGCGAAACGATATCGGCTCCGCCCACCGCTGGCATGGGCATGCCCAACTCGCGCACCAGCCATTCAAAAAACTCCAGTTCGGTTACCGGACAGTCATCGGTCGCATTATACCGCTCCCCAGGCACTCCGCGCTCGAGGGCGGCAACAATGGCGCCTACCAGATCGTCCCGGTGGATCATGTTCAGCCATCGCGAACTGTCGCCGATCCGATGAGCTTCGCCGGCGATAAATTGGCGAAATAAATGCCCACGCCCAGGTCCGTAAATTCCCGATGCGCGAAGTGTCACCGCCGGAAACTGGCTTTCGGGCACGGCTTGCAGCAACTGCATTTCCGCGTCGATCAGGCTTTGGCTGGTCTCGCTCTGTGCCACCACCGACGAGTTTTCATCGACCGTTGATCCGTCGCATTGCGAGTACACGCTGGTGCTGCTGGTATAGACGAATTTTTGCAGATCGTCCCCGGCGACAGCCTTCATTAGATTTCGCATGCCACCGACATACACATCGCGGTATTCTGTCGTGCCACCGCGGCTGGACGAAACCAAGTTGACAACCCAGTTGAACGGACCGGGCAATTGACGCAGATCATCCGCCCGCGTGATGTCACCCATTACCGGCCGAATGCCTGCCGCTTCCATCGCCTCGTGGCCAGCCTGACTTCGTCTCAGGCCGAAAACGACGTGACCGTCGCTGGCGAGGTGTCGACCCAGGGCCATGCCGACATAACCGCAGCCGACGATTAGGACACGTTTTGGCGTGTTATTATGCATGGTTCGATCCGGTCACCCAGGGGATGAGTAGGACGGCGTGGGCGATTTGGGA
The DNA here is from genome assembly GCA_005793375.1 of Verrucomicrobiales bacterium. Taxonomy (GTDB): domain Bacteria; phylum Verrucomicrobiota; class Verrucomicrobiia; order Limisphaerales; family UBA9464; genus SXSK01. The sequence goes on from SXSK01000197.1 coordinate 2,400, forward strand.
AGGGACCGTGCGTTTTTACTCTTTGGCAACCACCCCCGGTCCGCGGTATCACGCTGCTGCATGAACATCGTGGGTTGCCAATTGGATTCAGTATGGGAAAACAAAGTGGCCAGTTTCGCGCGAGCCCAGGCCCTTTTCGACGCCAAACCACCTCAGCCCGGGAGCCTGGTCGTCTTGCCAGAAATGTTCGCCACGGGATTCAGTGCCAATACGGCGGCTACCCAACAGGGCCCTACGGCTGAGTGTGAACAGTTTTTGGCAGGCCTCGCCAGAAAGTATGGCGTCACGATTCTGGGTGGCGTGGTGGGATCGCCCCCTGGCGGCGGCTGTTCCAATGATGCGGTAGTCTTTAGCGAGTCGGGTACCCTGATCTGCCGGTATTCGAAAATTCAACCCTTTACAGGAGGCGGAGAACATCAAGTGCATACCGCCGGCCGAGAGGTGAGGACATTTAGCTGGGGCGGCTTCGTTGTTGCTCCGCTGATTTGTTATGACCTTCGTTTCCCCGAGCTCTTTCGGGCAGGCGCTCGGCGCGGGGCCACGATGTTTGTCGTAATCGCGAGTTGGCCGGTGATGCGCGATCGGCATTGGCAGATCCTGCTCCAGGCTAGGGCAATCGAAAACCAAGCCTACGTGTTCGGTGTCAATCGGTGTGGTCGAGATCCTCAGTTCTATCATTCGGGACGCAGCGCATTAGTTGATCCGCAGGGTGTGACGGTGGCGGACGCTGGGGAAGGGGAACGGTTGCTGCAAGCCGAAGCTGATCCCGTCGCGGTTGCCAATTGGCGCCGAGACTTTCCCGCCATCCGCGACATGGGATGGACGGACTCGCCCCTCGGCGAGCGATAAGGGATTAAGCGAGCGAGGCTCTCCGCGTTGAGATCATGCCGGAGGTCGCGTTTCCAGGCCTAATCCAAGCTCAGACTATCGGCCTGAAGTGAGGCTCGGAGTCGAGATTGAGCTTCGAATGCCAACGCGGGTTGCAATTGGGCCTGGCCCTCACAACCGTCCCAGCAGGACTCCAGTACACGCGTTAATGCTTTCTCGATATCGGCCGAATGCACACGGCGAAAGGAACGTAGCGCCCTGGCAGTCGGGACATTGCCACGGCATAAATGGCGTAATGCAGGTTCCGTCTGGGCGCGACTCTCCAAAGCGCAGGAACCTGAGATGCCTCGGGCTAGGCCATAGGCGAATACCGCGAGCAACGAGGTGCCATGGGGGGCTTGGTCGGGCAATTTTGCAGCCGCGTAGCGGACGTCCTGCCGCTGGATTGCCTCGACGGCTTCGGATGCCGCTCGGGTCAGTCGGACAGCCCCGATCCATTCGGCGACATCAGATGGCATCCCGGGTGCGATCGGTCGCCTCGGGGATGATCCATGGAGGTTGGAGTTCATACCCCTAATTTTAAAGCCACTTGTCACGGTGGAGTTACGGTCAAGTGAAAGCCCGGGCAAATGGCCTCAGAGATAGGCGACTCGAGTCGCGAAGTGGGCTTTCTAGCATCATATCGTCAGATCTGGATGCGTTGATTTTTAATTGTGATTTGGATTCTAGGCCTTTAGGGTTGTTGTGAACGGAATTAATTACATGAGCTTGGCCCAGCGTCCTTCAGATTGTCGCCTCGATTTGGAACGGTTGTTGAGGGAACGCATCGCGATCCTGGATGGTGCGATGGGCACGACGATTCGTACCTATGGGTTGACTGAATCCGATGTTCGCGGCGAGCGTTTCATCGAGGCGCGGAAAGACCTGCTGAATAATGGCGATCTTATTTCCCTGACGCGTCCGGATGTGATTTGCGACATCCATCGCCGATTTCTGGAGGCGGGTGCGGACATTATTGAGACCAACACCTTTTCGGCGACCAGCATTGGTCAAAGCGAGTTTTTCGTGGAGGACCCGCGTGAGCACGGCAAGCGGAAGGATCCGGATTTTTATGAGGGCGTGATCACCCATGCCTTTCTCAACGATCTCGCTTGGGAGATTAACGAGGTGTCAGCGCGGCAGTGCCGCGAGTGGGCGGATCGTGTGGCGAACCAGACCGGTCGGCGTCGTTATGTCGCTGGTGCGATTGGGCCATTGACGGTCTCGCTCTCGAACTCGCCGGATGCGGACGACGCGGGGTTTCGGGTCTGTACGTTTGACCAGGTCAAGCAGGCGTATATGCATCAGGTGCGTGGCTTGATTGCTGGCGGGTCGGACGTGCTAATGGTGGAAACCATTTTTGATTCCTTGAATGCCAAAGCGGCGTTGGTGGCGATCCAGGAAGTCTTCGACAGCGACCGTCGGACATTGCCGGTGATGATTTCGGCGGCGGTGGGACGTGGGGGTGAGACCATGATTTCCGCCCAGACTGTTGAAGCCTTCTGGAATTCGGTGCGGCACATCAAACCCATTTCGGTGGGTTTGAACTGCAGTCTGGGGCCCGATCTGATGCGCCCATTTTTGGCGGAGCTGGCCCAGAAATCCGACACCTTCATTTCCTGCTATCCCAATGCGGGTCTGCCCAATCCGCTGTCGCCGACGGGATTTGATTTAAAGCCGGAGGACATGGGGGCTTACCTGGGCGAGTTTGCGCGGAGCGGTTTGTTGAATATCGCCGGGGGCTGCTGTGGCAACACGCCTGAGCATATTGCAGCGATCGCGAAAGCGTTGGAGCGGCGGTCGCCGAGGTCGCGTGACCGTGAGTCGATTTATTCGACCGGTGCGGCGGTTCCATTGCGATTGGCGGGTTCGCAACCATTCACGCAGCAGTTGGGGACGTTTTTGATGATTGGAGAGCGCACCAATGTGGCGGGGTCCCCCAAATTTGCGAAACTTATCAAAGAAGGAAACTTCGAGGAAGCAGTCCGTATTGCGCGGCAACAAGTGGAGAATGGCGCCAACATCATCGATGTTTGCATGGATGAGGGTATGATTGATGGCGTGCCTGCGATGACCCGATTTCTGCAATTGCTGGGTAGTGAACCCGAGGTGGCCAAGAGTCCGATCATGGTGGATTCTTCCAAGTGGGAGGTCATTGAAGCCGGGTTGAAGTGTCTTCAAGGAAAGGGCATTGTGAACTCGATCTCATTGAAAGAAGGAGAGGTCAAGTTCAAGGAATACGCCCATAAGGTGCTCCAGTACG
>SXSK01000198.1 GCA_005793375.1 Verrucomicrobiales bacterium
GCAGATTAACGGGCGGGCCAGTTCCGCGCAAGCTAAAAATGTCGTCGGGTGCGATCGACAGCTTTCCAGCCGTCGCGCCAAGAACGGCGCTTTTCCCCTTCATCTTCCAAACTTTAAGTGAACTGTCGCTGTAGTGTTAGTCGGCACCCCCAGATTAATGTCAATCATTTCAAGTACTTAGCCACGACGAATCGGCGCATCTCCGAGTTGCCGGCGCCGCATTGGATGCCTGGGGGAAAAGCGGCAGAGGGCTGCCGCGCTCCAAATCCATGGGGTCGTGCCAATCGAATGGCGGCGTCATTGGATCGCGGTGGCCCTCTACCGCCTTTAGGGAATTCCCAGGACGATCCAGCTCCAAATGTCGGTAACTCGAAGATGAGCCCACGACGAATTTAGTTCGATCATGAGGGGGACTCCATCGACTCCGTGGCCTGAGTAACCCAAACTAATGACACCGCGGACACAGAACGCCACAGTCAAGTCTCGCCCATTCTGAGCGTCCCTCTCACCTCCGCAGTCTAAATTATTGGAGCGCGCGCAGTCCTCTGCTTTGTCACTGCTTATCAGCGATAATAACAGTCGCTTCGAAACATCGGGGGCAGGTGCATCTGGAGGTCTACCACGAGATTGAACGGTTGGTGGTGGAGGACGCACCGTGTATTTTTCTGATCCATCGGAACACGGAGGTGGCATGCCAGCCCTGTCTAAAGGGCTTCCACCTCAGACGATTTTTCCCGCCAATCCGCTTGGAAAACTGCTGGCTCGAGCGTTGAAACTTGGTAAACCGGTACCCGTCCGATCTACAGACGCTCCATGAACTCTAGTCCTCCACAATTCGGTGGCCCCCCGGACGTCACGCAGCTCATCCAATCGGCGCTGGCTGAACCTCCTCATGCCATCGCATACCACGCGGGACGCGCGTTGCGCGACCTGTGGCCCGGGAAGGCCATCATCGAGTGTTCATCATGCGGCTTTGACCTCGATGGTTTTGTTGAAGCCGGCCACGCGACGTTCACCTACTTGACGGATCGTGGGCACCACCAGATCGTCACCTCATGGCGCGGCTGCCAGGAAAACGAAACGGGTGCCACATGCAACACTGGGGAAGAAGGTATCCTTCGGCGACCAGTCAATGCATTTGTCTGCATTTCCTGGAATGGGCAGTCGTTTGACGCGCTGCACCTCGGTTGGCGGGAAATGATGCGGGCGCAAGAAGCATTTTTCCTGATTGGCGAGAGCGAGGAGATAGTCGAGGCATTCTACCGCGCGGTTTGTGCATGGAGCAACGTTCCACACGGCGAAGTTTTGGTATTTGAGAAGGGCGCTTGGCGCAAAGATCGGGAGTTGTACGACTCCATTAGAAAGACCGGCCCAGATTCCCTCGTACTCGCACCCGGACTCAAAGAAAAGTTGTTCGATGACGTCATGGGATTCTTTACCCGCAAGGATGTTTACGCCAGCCACGGAGTGCCTTGGAAACGCGGGATTCTCCTGCTCGGCCCCCCGGGCAACGGCAAGACCCATGCGGTCAAAGCCCTTTGTCAAAACATTGGAAGGCCAATCCTTTACCTGCGAAGCATTGAGTCGGGCGGTATATTCGAAACGGGCCAGCATGGAAACATTTCCCAAGTCTTTTACCTCGCGCGAAAGACCGCCCCATGCCTTCTCGTGCTCGAAGATCTGGACGCCCTCATCAATTCCCAAAATCGCTCCTTCTTCCTAAACGAACTCGATGGTTTTGCACAAAATACTGGCATCTGTGTCTTGGCCACGACGAACTACCCCGAGCGATTGGATCCATCAATTCTCGATCGTCCATCCCGTTTCGATCGCAAATACACCTTTGAACTCCCGAGCGCCGGAGAAAGAAGAAGATACCTCGAACATTGGGCAGGCAGGCAGACGTCCAGCCTTAGACTCAGCCCGCCGGGAATCGATTCCGTCGTTGCAGCCACCGAAGGCTTCTCGTTCGCGTACCTCCAGGAGCTTTGCCTAGCCGCATCCATGGCGTGGATCAATGCAGGCCCAGACGCCGCAATAGACCCTATCGCACTGGACCAAGCGCGCCAACTTGATGCCCAACGAATGAGTTCCTCCGGCGATCCCAACCGCGAACCCAAAAACCCGTCCCGCGCGGAGAAAATCCGGCAAGTGCTTAGTGAGGGTTGAACCTGAGTCTTCTACCTAGCCCTCCCCAATTTAGTTCGATCTCAAATACTCTTCGCCTGAGTCACAAAGGTCAGGTCAAGTCTTGTGGCGTGCCCATGATCACCCCTTCCGACAGCGCTCCACAAACTTAGCCGTGCGATCCATGGCGATCTGGATCTGCTCGAACGCCGTCGCGAAACAGCAGCGAACAAAACCATCGCCGCTCGGGCCAAATGCTCCTCCCGGCACGCAAGCCACTTTCTCTTCTTGCAACAATCGCAAGGCAAACTCCTTCGAGCTCAATCCCGAGCTCGTGATCTTGGGAAATGCGTAGAACGAACCCCGCGGCAGGTGGCATGGCAGCCCCATGTCATTCAGGGATTTCACAATGAAGTTTCGGCGCAATCGATACTGTTCGCGCATCTCCGCCGTCGCTGCGTCGCCGTTGGTCAGCGCTTCGATTGCCGCTTCCTGCGCAATGATGCTCGCGCACATAATCGCATATTGATGGATCTTCATCATCGCATCGATCAACGGCGCGGGCCCACAGGCATAGCCAATCCGAAAGCCCGTCATGGCATAGGCCTTCGAGAATCCGTGCAGAAAAATCGTGCGCTCCGCCATCCCCGGCAGTGACGCAATACTCACATGCTGTCCCTCAAATGTGAGTTCCGAATAGATCTCATCCGTCAACACCAACAAATTGTGTCGACACGCCACTGCGGCGATCTCCAGCAACTGCTCCCGGGTCATGGTTCCACCCGTGGGATTGGTCGGGAACGACAAGAGCAGCACCTTGGATCTGGGCGTCACCACCGCCTCAATGGCGCGCGCGGTCACCGCAAACCCATCCTCGGCGCGGCAGGAAACCGGCACAGGTTTGGCATGCGCCAACACCACGCTCGGCGCGTAGCTCACATAACAGGGTTCATGATAGATCACTTCGTCACCCGGGTTGAGCACGGCGCGGAGGGCGATATCCAAGGCCTCGCTCACCCCAACCGCCACCAACACCTGAGTCTTGGGATCATATCGGACATCGAAATGCTTCTCGACGTACGTGCTGATACATTCCCGAAGTTTCAACAAGCCCAGATTCGAGGTGTACTGCGTACGGCCTCGTTCCAAGGCGTAAATGGCCGCCTCACGAATATGCCAGGGCGTGGCGAAATCCGGCTCACCCACACCAAGCGAAATCACACCGACGGTGTTCTGGACGATGTCGAAGAAATCACGGATTCCAGAGCGCGGGATTCCAGCGACGTGATCCGCCACGAAGTCTTGAGGAGAGGTCCTAGGCATTGACGTTGACATATTCATTGAAGTGAAAAGCAAAGGAGTGGGGTCGGGAGGTGAATTCCCGTTCCGCGCAAGCTTTCTGAGATTCTGGGCTCAGCCGAGACGCGGAACAATAGCGGCAACGGAAGCTCGAGCCAGAAAGGCCAATCGAGCCGAAGCGAAAAATGCCGGTGCCGCGCAGATCATGGACCCGAATCAAACCGGGATCGCTCCCAATCTGTCAAGGAACGAACGCAGACAACCTGAGACGATGTCGTGTAGGACCACGACACCAAGATGGAACTCCATGTCGGTCCAGGCCGTCTGAGGAATGATGGAGGTGTTTCACAGTAATACCACCCGATAGAACCGCGCGGCCCCTTCGATCCCAACGATCAAGGACGCACTGCCACCCGATCCCACCACGGTGCCTGCGGAAGACCATTTGTCGATCCCGTGCGCTACGTCGCGATACTCCACGCGATAGGTGCGTCCGTTCTCGGCGATCCAATTAAGACGCAATTGATCCGCGACACGTTGCACACGCAGCACGATGCCGCCCGAATCAACCGCTAACACCTGAACACGCAGTGTCGACTCGGCACTTCGCACTGGCGACCCATTGTCATGGACGCGAATGATGGCATTGTACACGCCCGGTCCCTGGGTGTTGTTGGGCGTCCACCTCACAACACCGGTCGCCGAATCCACGGTCATTCCCGCCGGAGCCGCTGCACCCAGACTGTAACTCAGGGAATTGGCTGGCGCATCCGTGTCTCGGCCCACAGCCACTACACCCGCCAAGGATTGGCCCTGAACGACGCTCGCATCTGCAAAAGCATCCAGCGTTGGAGCCAGATTCACTTCACTCACTGCAATCAGGAACGTTTCCGATGTTGAAGCTGGCGGCACCCCATTGTCAGTCACCGTCACCTGAACCTCATACTGCCCCGGCCCCTGCAACTCGGTGGGCGTCCAACTGAGACTTGCCCCCGTCGCCAAAGCACCAGGAGGCAACCGATTGAATTGGTAGGTCAACACCTGGCCGGCGTCCGGATCGGTGGCCGACACGGTGAGACGGAATTCAGTGCCCTCCGGAACAGAGCGATTGCCCACCGGCACCAAAACCGGGGGACGATTCTCTCCCGGCAATCGGTTTGCCGCACCAGGTGTCGTCAGCGCCGTCACCACACCCGTCGCCGTGTCCGCATCAGGAATCCGGGCGAAGGCCATGTCCGCCTGCGTCACTGTGAAGGATACAAGATCCACGACCGCGGGCACACCGCGCTGCATTCGGGAGAGCATTATTTTCACGGAACTCCGTGGCGCATTGGGCAGTCGGAAGTTGCTGTGAAATTCGCCTGCGGTGGTTTCAGCCGGTTCGTCATCGGCGAAAATTACCACGAATTCACCCGGTCCGAGAACCCGGCCCGCTGGAAACACCCATTTGTTGAGCACCGAGGAATCGTCGCTGAGAAACAATCCGGCTAAGGCAATCGGCTCAGTCCCGTCGTTGACCAATTCAATCCAAGGATCCCGATCACCCGCAGCATCCCGGATACCAGTGGCATTGATTGGTAACACCTCATTCAAACGCAGGGTTGGGAATGGGGACAACACGGCTGTCGCGTTGTTGGGAGCACCAGGTGTGACGGAGCTGACCGACCCACCTTCGAGAACCAATTCCGCGGCCATCACGATGTCGGAGCTGTTCGCGCTGGCCTGGTGAACCTCGACCGCCAAGACATTTTCACCAACCCTCAACGCCGTCGCTGGGAGGTCAACAGGCCCAGCCAGGGTCGCATCACCAACAGTGGTCGTACTCAATGTCGCAAAGGTCACGTTACCCTCCGGCATACTGACACGAGTCAACGGTTGGCCATTGAGATAAAAAACGGCCCCGTCGTCCAACACGTGCCTCAGTTTCAACGTGGCGCCCGTCGGCAGGACAGGTAAATCGAAGCGCGTCCGAAAGTAATAGGCATTCTGTCCCAAGGTGAGCGCGGTGGATTTTGGCACCGGCAACGCCGCACTCTCGACAAAGAGTGCTCCCCGCCCTGTCGGCCAGGCGCCATCAGCGAATTCGGGCGAACTCCAAGTGGCAGGTGCCGCCCCTTGCTGGAAATAGCGCCACTCGTTGTTGAATTGCACCAGCGTGCGCGGCCCTGCCAACGCCACCGTCGCGGCCCAATTGCCAGGGCGATTCACATCTTGTGACGCATCCACCAATTGCAGGGAGGATCCATTGCCGTCAGCCTCGACCGGCCACGGAGCCGAACGACCGAAGGTCACGCGGCTTAGGGGAGATAAAACACCCTGGATCTTCTGGTACAACCCAGCAGTACCACTCGAGTTGATCGTCCCCGTCCACGAGCCGACCACCGTCGGAGCATTGCCAAAGGCCGCGCGGAACGTGGCTACATTTGCAGCAATCACCACAAACGATTTCGGTCCCAAACGTGTTTCCGATGGAAAGGTGAATGAACACTCATTCGCATCGAAAATCAGACCGGATAGATCCGCCGTGTTAAAAGCGGACGTATTGTAGAATTCCACAAACTCCGAGCCCGCTGTTTTGCCGCGATAATGGACTTCATTCAGGACCACCCGGAATCGAGGCAGGACCACCAGCTTGAAACTTTGAGTGGCTTCTAAGAAACCGGGGCCGCCATCGGCGACACTGACCACGATAGTATTCGTCGTAGGGACTGTGTCCTCGGGAGCCGTCCAGGTGAAGATGCCACTCACGGGATCCAGGGTCGCCCCAGCAGGCGCGCCCGACTGAATGGTGTAGTTCAAGGTTTGTGCTGGCCTATCCATATCCGACGCCGATGCGTTAAACACGGCACGATCTCCCGCTTGCAAGACCACATCCCGGATCGGCTGTAGAATGGGAGCTTGATTCTTTTCGGCTACCGTCACCCCAAAGCTCCTCGCCGTGCTCAGGTGGGCGCCGCTGGTTTCCGTCGCTCGCACGACGAAGACAAAGGATCCCGGCCCCTGATCTTCGGTCGGTGTCCAACGCACTCGACCCGTCAGCGGATCGATTTCCGCACCTTCTGGCTTGGTGTCCAAATGGAAAACCACCGACGCCGGTGGGGAGTCCCCATCCACCGCTCGAATCACTATCGAAAACTCTTCAGTCTCCACCGCCTGCTGCGGCGTCAGTGGACCGAAAACAGGCGCGTTATCCACCTCGACGACCGTCAAAACCAAGGACTTGGTATCAAATCGCGACGGAATCCCGTCATCAGTCACCCGTACCTGCACGGTGTATCGTCCTGGCCCTTGCTCTTCTGTGGGTGTCCACGTGAGAACGCCCGTCTTCGGGTCCACCACCAATCCCGGAGGCGCGCCTTCCAACACCGAGTAGGAGAGTCCATTTTGCGGTTGGTCCGGATCGGTTCCCACCACCGTCACCGAAAAGTCAGACCCTTCGGGAACCGTCTCGTTGGTCAACGCCTCCAATACCGGCGGGCGATTGGATTCTAACACTGTCACGGTAATACGTTCGCCCACCACTCGCGGCGGCAACCCAGTGTCTGTCACACGAATCACAAATGAAAAACTTCCCGGCCCCTGAGTCTCCGTCGGTGTCCAGGTCAATTGCCCCGTGGATTCGTCCATCGCGGCACCCGACGGCGCGTCCGGCGAGAGACTCCATAACAACGGCATTCCTTCTGGGTCCAGCGCCTTGGCAGTCAAATTCAGCAAACTCTGTTCGGTCACCTTCTGATCGCCGATTTTCGTCAGGACGGGCGGCAGATTGGCCCCAGCGGAAAGATTGGCGGCTCGAGGTGTCGGTGTGGCAAAGGTAATGAACGGCGGCGCCGAACCATCCGGAATCCGGCCTTCACTGACATCCGCCGGCTGCGCCCCAAAGCTGAACCCATCCACCAACACACCGTCCGGCGTAAACAGCGCCAATTGTTCTCCCAAGGCATCCAATCGAAAGTTCACGTGCAGGTCGATGTTGGTTGATACGTTTTGTTTCGTATCCGTGTCCGCCCACACCAGCAGGTGACCTTGAGGCGGAATCACATAACCGGAGGGAACCACAAATTGCTTTGGATCGGAGAAGTTATCGGTCAACCAATACCCCGTTAAATCCACCGCTTCGTTCCCCGCATTGTAGAGCTCAAACCAATCGCTGGTTTTGCCGTCCGCCGGATCGACGATCGAGGAGGCGTTGTCCGCCATGAATTCATTGAGGGTGACTTGGATCTGTGGAAACGCCGGATCATTCGCCGCACCCGGCGTCGCCCGGTAGATCGCGCGGCGACCTCGCGGTTCTCCATCCGGGATGCTTCCGATCGCGCGATCCGGTGGGAGTTGTTCAAACTCCAAGTAATCCAATACGGCTGGGGCTAACGCACTTCCCTGGCGACGCACCAACGCGACCGAACCACGCTGAGCGTTGAGTCGGAAATTCGTGTGCAACGAACCCGGAACTGACTCCATCGACTCACCATCCGCCCAAATAATCAGATAGGCTTTCTCAGCCAATGTCGTGCCTGCCGGAAACGCCCAACGCGTGGGATCGCCGTAGGTATCGGTGAGAAAATAACCACTCAAATCCACGGGCGTTGACCCGGAGTTGTAGAGTTCGATCCAAGGCTCCCGTTCTGCGGCGTTATCCTTGGGTCCACTCACGTTGCTGGCCTGGATTTCATTGATCCAGATTAATGGAAACGGGTCGATGGCCTCGCGAACCGAATTCATGGCGCCCGGGGTGAATGGCCGGGGGGTTCCCGCAGGATCCGTCGCCCAGTTGCCCACGCGAAACGTGTCGGCGGCCGGATCGATCAATTGCAGCGAAGCGCCCGCTCCATCCGCGGCCGTCGGCCACGGCGCCCGATCATCATACCGAACATCCGAAATCCGCCGATCCAACTCTGGAGTGGCACCCGGCTGAATCAAACGCAAGGTCTCACCCCCATTATCCAACGATCCAGGAAACACATCAAAAACCGTCACGCCAGAACCGTAGGCGAGTTCAAATCCGGCCCGATCTTTTGCCAGTACCCAATAACTATTGCCAGCCATGACACTGCCCTCAGGAAATGTGTAACCCAATCCTTCCAAACGCCAACCCGATAGATTGAAAGACGCCGTTGGCGCTGAATTGTGAATTTCAACAAACGAAGCGCCGGGAGCTGACGGATTGTATTGGATTTCGTTGATCACTACAAAGGTTGCCGGATCCGCTACGGCGCCATTGTATTGCACAACAATGGTATCCGCGGCACTTTCAATGACAGCGCCTTTGCGATCACGACCTTGCAGTTTCAAGGGGTTGCTCGCGGCTGTCAGTGGCACACGAATTCGCCATTTGGTAAAATCTGACCACTCCACCGGATAGGTCACCCCGTTCACTTCCAAGTCCACCACCGCAAACTTGGCCGTGCCTTCCAGAATCGCCGTCTGTGTGGTCGAGGTAAAATCCGCTCCGTTCGAGGTCGTGATGGAAAAGCCAGCCGCATCCGCTGCCGCCAACTGCCTCAGGATCTCTCGCCGCCGACCCGTGATATAGCTCTTCACTGAATTGGGCGCCGTGATTTCGGTCACGCGATTGTTGACCAGAATGTCCCGCCGCGCATCAATTTGCAGATTCGATTCTTCGGGCGTGAGAAAGGTGTTGGCCGCCTCTTGATAGGCACGCCAGAGCATGCGCCGAAATTCCGGGGTATTGAACATCTTGTTCGCGGCTGGATCCGATCCTCCCCACAAGGGCTCAGTTGTCGATTGGCCATCACCCAAGATGAAATCCAGATCCCAAGGTATCAGTTTCCAACGTTCTCCTGCCTGCTTGTAAATGAACATATTCTGGCCGAGGCCCATGCCCCAGGAATCCCAGTTACCCAAAATTCGGTTAAAGACAAACACCCGCATCCACTCGTCCGCGTCGACCTGGTTCATCATGTTGCGGACGTAGGCTGTTCCGCTCGCGCTTGCCACCTTCGACAAGTTGTAGATGTTTGTGAAGTTATTCGCAGTCCCATTCAGTCCGCGAGTTTGCCAATTGAAACGGTATTGTTGCAGCTTGTAACTGCCATCCGTATTCTTGACCTCGCGTAGACTCGCTTCCCGCGTGCTGAAACCCGAATTGGCATCGTCAAATTCAAACCAGATCGCAATCTTGTAGAGATCGGCGTCGGCCCCATCCGGAAACCGGTTTTCCGCGTAGTAGTTGTTCGGCTGTTCCAGATCTTCCGAAATGTTTCGATGAAGACTACCATTTCGGTAGACCCGGATCGGATGCGCATACAAATAGGGAATTCCCAATCGGCGCGCGATCCAAGCCGTCACACGCCCTCGCAGCCCCGTCCCTTCACTCCCACCATTTCCCGTGGATCCAAAAATGCGATCGGTCACTCCCATGATCTGATCATCCTCGGGAACTGAGACCGCCCAATCGCCACTGCCTCCATGGTACGGACTTCCTTTGTCGCGGAACCCCGCGTTATATACCACCCGATGGTCGTTGTAGACCAGGGTGCAGTCGCGATAGGTGTTGTCCAAAGCCAGTTTTCGTTGCGTCTGCACGGCAACCGTGTTCCACATGTGGTAATGGCCAAATGTGCCAAACGGGATGGTTTCTCCCCACCGAATCAGGCACTCCCGAGCCGGAGCTTCCACGGGGAACCGGGCGGAAACTGCGGATTGCGCCGCATCCGTCGCCTGAATTCGAAAGGCAATCATTGTCCCGCTGCTTCGACCCGAAATCGTGCCGCTGTAAATGCCGTCTCCAGCAAGAACATCCCCATTCGTCCCATCATCCCGCATCACCGATGTGGTCGTGGTGGCATTCGGCTCCGTTCGCCAAATCATACTAACCGACCCGATCCCGTCGGAATCCGAAACGCGCGCCGACACCATGACTGACTCATTCTGCCTGGGTAACGCGGGCGTGTGGGTCACATCGAAAATCGCGGGGCCGGCATTGTCCACGGCACGAGAATTCCGCGCTCCAGGCGTGCCCAGAGTCTTTGGCACATTCAATCGCACTGGCACTTCAAACGGCGACCCGCGAACGCGAAACAACATCTCAGGCCAACCGGCTACCCATCGCACTCGAGCCCGCAGCGTCGCATTAATACCCTGGGAAAAACCGGTCAGCGGCGTCCGCAACGCATTCGGCCCGGTATCACCGTCCCCAAAACTCCTCACATGCAGGCATTGCGTCCCGGAGAATGCCCCAGTGGAATCGATGGAACTGGTGCCGTGGTTTCCATTGAACGTCCAACCCGTACGCCCATTCTCGAAATTCCCGGTATTGGCCAACAAATTGGTCCCCCCTCGCGAAATCAATTCGATGTCATCCACCAGCGCCTCACCTGCCCCCAGCAGTGTCACATAGAAACGGGTCGTGTCCGTCACGGCATCCGCGGCGCGCCCGGTGAATTCCACCGATTGCCATCCAGCTTTTGTCGTTTCATCCGAATCCGCCCAACTCGCCGCCCTCAATGGATCCGCATTGGGATCCATCAATTCCAAGGAACTGCCACCCTTGTCCGCCCACCGCCCCCAGCGTCCACCGACGCCATAGCGAACCTCACTGACCACAATATGAATGGTATTGGTCTTCAGATCCCCCACTTCATTCGTGCTCACAATCTGGTCCGGACGCGCCAGCGCCAGCCGTTCGCCAGTGTTGGATAACGTTCCACTGTAGTCACCGAGCGCGAGCGCTGGTGTCAGTGTGGGATGGTTGGACAGCAAGCGCGCGCGATTTTTGGCAACCACCAGATAGCCTCCAGCAGGAATGGTCGTGGTATCGGGAAACTGGAATTCAATCCCCGAGACAAACCGCCACCCTCCCAAACTCAGGGCCGCCTTGGATCGATTGTACAATTCCACAAATTCGTCCTCATCATCGTAACTGATCGGGGCATAGTGGATCTCATTGATGACGACCGGCTCCAACCTCCAGGCAGCATTCGGGGAATCCGGCGTCGGCAGGCTCAGGCGCCGCCATGTGGGCGATCCATCCGGCGATCGTCCGAAGGCCACTCCGTTTTCTTGCGCGCCGTACCGAATCGAATCCAAAACCCGCATGCCTTGCGGATCCATTAAATAGAGGGTCTCGCCAGCGGCGCTCAGCCTGAAACCCAGTTGATTCTGATCAAACGTCCGATAACTCCGCGGCGGCAATCGAACGCCCGCAGCGATTCGGAAACGGTTGGTCGTCGGATCGTCCGTCAAAATACAGCCGCCGAGATCCACTTCCAAATTCGACGCATTGTAGAGTTCAATGAAGTCCACCTGGGGTTCGTCGGTATGCGCTAGGATTTCATTGAGCCGAACCGTTTTCAGAGGCGTTGATACCACCGGATCCATATCGCCCGGCGATCCACCGATCAATTCGCTGGAATCCCACGCCTTGGGGTCCCGCTCTCCCCAACTCGGCCGAGCCAGTACTATTGAATGACCCGCACCATCCGCACTGACCGGCCATAGATCACTATCCTCGTACGTCACTTCCAAAAGGACTGCCCCCACCTCGTTCTGTAGGCGCACCCTTCCGGAACCATTGCCTAGCTTTCCGGTAAAGGGTCCCAGCACCGACGATAACCCATAGGCGGTCTTTAATTCCACCGGTTGCGCCGCGACGACGACAAAGGCTCCCGCCGGCAAAATGAACCCCGCCGGAAACTGGTAATCGATGTCTCCACTGATCCGATAACCCGTCAGATCTTCAAAGATCGCCCCCGCATTGTAGATCTCAATAAACTCCAAATCGTTGGTCGGGTTTGACCCTCGAAATCCCGGCCGCGCATGATACAAGATCTCGCTGAACACCAATCCTGTCGACCGAGCCGACGGTGCCAAAGGTTCTCGGCTTCGGTCGCGAACCAAGGGTCCCTCGGCCATCGATCGCACCGAACCGTATTCTCGAAACCGGACCGTCGCCCGCATTTGTGGGTTCTGACCGGTCACCGCCAAACCGACGGGAATGGTGTTCGGTACGTCTGACAGCGTCACGGATCCCAGCAATGTCCAGACCACACCATCCAAACTCGCAAACCCATCAAAGTTCGATCCCGTGCGCCGCAAGCGGAGCCATGTATAAGGATAATTCACCGGATATCCCCCGGCCGGATTCACAGCGGTGCTCGCGGCCCCAGCGGTCGAACGGGATTCGAAGAAACATCCGAGCTGTGGGGAGGAAGCAAAAATCGCAGCAAATTTCGCGTTCGAATCAAAACCCAGACGAGCCATGATCCCAGCGTGCAGGAACGGATCGGCAATCACCGCGCCAATCACGCGCGTCTGGAGATCGAAATCCCCCGTCCGCTCTTCCCAGGCAAACTGAAATTGATCCGCCGTGCCTCCAATGTCGGTTCCTCCACCAGTCACATCCATGCCGCCAGCCACTTGTACCACTGAACCTCCCAATGTCGGGGTCCCCACATCGCGTGGCGAAAGTTCGGTGGCCTGGAATTCAATGGGTGAACTGGGGAGAATCAAATTGCCAGCACCCGATCGATCCCGGACTTGGCTTACACGCAAGGTATAGGTGGTCCCGAACGTCAGTGGCGTTGTGGTCAGCAAAAGAAACTTCGTCTCTGTCCACTCCGCGGCCGCCAGCACCCGGACGCCCGCGGTCACCTGGAAGGCATCCCCAACACCCGAAGCGGGTGCAAACACGGGTTCGCTAAACTCGACGAGAACATTCGTTCTACCCAAGGTGACTGCGCGAAGGATCGTGGGTCGAATGTCCTCAGAGCTAACCGTCAGATTGGCTTCAGCAGATTCGGCGGTGCCTTTCGCATTGGTGGCTACCGCTTTGAATTTCGCGCCTGAGTCTCCAATGACCACCGGTGCCAACTCAAACGCAGTACCCGTCGCACCCGGAATCAATACCCCGTCGCGGTACCAGGCAACGGTGGCCGGTCCCGAGGCCTCCAGCGTCACTTCAAATCGAGCCGTTTTACCCTCCGGCACGGACACAGCTGCCGGTTGAGTCAGAAACTTCGGAGCCGAGAAGACCACACCCCACGGCAACAGATACGTCGCCGGTATCGGACCTTCATCCTTCCCGTCAGGACGCAGCCAACGCACCGCCAAATTGTCCCCGCCACCACCCTCCTTCATCAGCGCCTCGACATAATAGGGCTTCCCTGCCTCCAAGCGGATGGCTGCCGATTGCTGGTTCGGCTCGACTTCCCATTGTCGCGGCCCCGTCCACCCATCAACTCGAGCGATCGCCTTCTTGTTGGCCGGATCCGTATCTGTGCTCAGGTTCAGCAGCCCACCGTCATCGGTGGCAATCCAAAAAGTGTAGTTTCCGGTGACCGGCGGCACCACATAGCCGTGGACCCTTTGACCATACGCCTCAGCGACGTCCGTCGGCGCCTCAAAGAACTCCGTCAATTCGGAGGTGCTGGAGGGGGAATTCGGGAAGTTTGGAGAACTCAGCAAATCACTGATCGAGTTGCCACCAATGCGCGAATAGACTTCGCGAAGGATGGACCCTGCCTGCACCGGGACCACCACCGAGCTGCCGTACCACACGAGGCAAACCATCCAAAGGAGAGGTCTAACCCAACCACAATTCGATGCTCCACGACGCAGAATCGCCGCCAAGCCAGGCTTGTCTTGAATCATTGGCTGCGAAGGAAGCAATTATCGCGCCGTTGCTCAACTCAAGAGGGATGTAAAAATTGACCATCCTCCAGGGCAACCCAACGCCATTAAGACCCGGATTAGCCCGACACACGATTTTAGGCCGATTGGAACCACCAAGGCCACCGGATCGATGGCGTCAGGCGACCGAGGTTAGGCCTGACCATCCGGCGGTTCATTTTCATTCAACCACCGGATTAACCCAACCAAAACAACCCCAATCACGGACAGCACCGCGATTGCCAATCCCAGTCCGATGAACACTTCTGTTCGCCGAGCCGGTTCGATAAATCGAAGGGGATAAAGAAACCCAATGATGCCGAGTGGAATTACCGCGAAAGCCCCTAGCTTCAAACGCTTGCGCGCGAGCGTTTCATCGGTGGTCGCCCCTAACCGATACACCAACCGCCAAAACCAAATACCCGCCACCATGCCGATCGCAAACAACGGTAAGGATGCCCAATGCAGCCGCCATTGAATGCCCGCCGGGCCGCGCTCAGCCAATGGCAACGTTCCCAACAACGCCCCAAATCCTAACCCCGTGGAAAACATTAAGACCCAGCGAAACGCGTTCTCCGCGAAAGACATCGGCTGCGCTGGGGGCGGCTTCATACAACCTGACATTTGCCTGCTCCCGCCACAATCTCGCCAATGGCCCAAGCCTGAAACTTGGCGGCCCGAATCGTGCGCAGCACCTTGTCCGCGGCGTCTGCTGCCACAATCACCGTCATGCCAATCCCCATGTTGAAAACCTGATAGAGCTCCGCCTCCGGCACGCCGCCTTTTGCGGCCATGAGCTGAAACAGCGGGAGCACATCCCAGGTGCCCTTCTCAATCCGGGCATCGCATTTGGCCGGGAGAACTCGGGGCAGATTGTCCACAAACCCGCCACCCGTGATATGGGCCAAACCCTTGATCGCCACCGCCCCCGTCCGATTGAACTTCTTTAGCAAGGCTTGCACCAACGGACCATAACTCACATGCACCTTGAGCAGTTCATCCCCCACAGTACCCCCCAATTCGGCAAGACGCTGCTTCGGTTTCAGTTTCAATTGGTCGAACAAAATCTTGCGCGCCAAGGAGTAGCCATTGGTGTGCAATCCGCTAGAGGCAATTCCCAGAATCACGTCCCCTCGTCGAATCGACTTTTGACCATTCAACATCCGGCTCTTGTCCACCACACCCACGATGGTCCCACTAACATCGTACTCGCCCGCCGCATAAAAGCCCGGCATCTGGGCGGTCTCGCCCCCAACGAGAGCACATCCATTCGCGGCGCAACCACGCGCAAATCCTCGAATGATTTCCGTGAAGACATGCGGCTCAAGCTTGCCCGTGCCGAGATAGTCGAGAAAGAACAACGGCTCCGCTCCGAGAACCGCAATATCGTTGACACAGTGGTTGACCAAGTCCTCGCCAATGGTGTCGTGGCGATCCATCGCAAACGCAATCTTGAGCTTGGTTCCCACGCCATCCACCGAAGAAACCAAAACGGGCTGTCGATACTTTTTGACATCAAGTGCAAACAAGCCGCCGAAACCACCAACCTTGCCCATCACCTCTCGGCGATGAGTCGAGGCCAGGAGCTGCGGCAAGGTCGCTTTAACGCGGTTTCCCAAATCGATGTCCACGCCGGCAGCTGCATAGGCTTTCTGCTTCTTCATGTCCGGAAAAGGGTTTCCAAATCCTGGCATCGGTGTCGAGGGCTCAAAACGCCCATCACTTCTTTTCCGCAAAGCAATAAACCACGCCATCGTCCGCCCCGATCACCACATGGCCATCGACCACCGCCGGCGACGCTTGGACCGGTTGACCGATTTCATAGTTCCAAAGCTCACGTCCGTCTCCCAACGCCACCAGGTACACCCGGCCATCGTCGGACCCGACCACCACCTTGTCCCCAGCCACCACCGGCGAGCTCTCCACTTTGCCCCGTGTCGCAAATGTCCACACAGCTTGTCCGGTAGCACGATCCAGACAGTGAAGCCGCTTATCCCGAGAGCCAACCAGCACCCGATCCGCAGTTACCGCCGGGGAGGACATGAATGGAAACGCGCGATCTCGATAGCGCCACACAACCTCGCCCTTGGCCAAGTCCACACTCAGAAATTCATTCTCGTAATGGCCCACAAAGGCTCGCCCGCCCGTCAGGGCCGCCGTCGCAGCAATGTAGGCTCCGGCCTCAATTTCCTTCACTTTTTTCCCATCGACCAACTGCACCACATGAATCAAGGCATCGCACCCGCCAAATACCGTGACCCCTTCGCCCGCCGCCGGAGCTCCATTGATACGATTCCCCGTTTCGTAAACCCAGTTACTCCGGCCTGTCGCCGCATCCCAACAGTACAGTTTATTGTCCCAACTCCCCGCCAAAACCCACGTCCCCTTCCCGTCCGGCGACTTCATCCAGTTGGCCCCGGCTTTGATTTCGGCATCGGCTCCCCGATGCCAAACCAGACTCCCGGTGGTGGCGTCCAAGGCATAGAAATTGGTGTTGGAGTCTCCAAAAAAAACTTTCCCCTCCAGAATCAACGGCGAGCTTTCCACCGGACCCCCAGCCTTGAATTGCCAAAGCTTGGAACCGTCCTTCATGTTCAAAGCGAGCATCGTGCCCTCCGTCGAGCCCACGTAAACTTTGTCCTCCACGATGGCTGCTGAACTCAAGATCTGACCACCGGCCTTAAAACTCCATTTCAACGACAACGCCGAAGGCAGCGACGCTTCGGTGACTCCCGTTAATGCCGGATTGCCCCGAAACATCGGCCAATCGAGAGCCCTTCGCACCACGGGCGCTGGTTTCGGCGAATCCCCAACCGTTCCCGTGGCACCGCCCTCCCGACCGCAACCGGTCAATACCACCAGCATCACACTCAGAAGCCGACCAACCCAAGAAACAGAGTCTCGCATCACCCAACCAACATTCGCGAGACCTCAAGAAATGGCAAACGATTGTGGATGTCCCGCCCCGCCAAGTCAGCAACAGGTCCCGTCACTTGTCAGCCATGACAAAGATGTTTTTAGATCGCTACGCCGAAGCAACAATTCCGCCTTGATGGAGTTAATATCCCGTCTCACCCCCACTCGAGGTCTTAATCCCAGGAAGGGAGGAGCTTATGAACCGACCCTATCAGCCAGAGAGAATGCACAAGTTCACCGAGAAGCGCTGGTTGCGTCACTTCACCGATAGCCGGTAGTAACGAAAGGCGGAATCCGGATTCGTCATCTCCGAAATGGATTCCCCTCCTTTGGCGGTTCCAGCCGGATTCCAGGCCTTCAGATCTACGGAGGTCTCCACCGTGTAGAGAATATCGACGGCGCCTTTGAGGACCAGTTTTCCAGCCGGATCAAATGACAATAGAGGCGGCTCCACCAATTGGTGGATCTTATTGAGCCCTAGTCCGGCGATCTTCTGCACGATCCCTGAGGGCCACCGGATTTCCAAGGAATCGATCCTTGTGGCATTCCCAAGCCCGAAGTGAACTCGCAGATCGTTGGGACTCGACCAACCGCCTCCGCTGGACACTTCCCGGGATAGTAGCATCGGCTCTCCGTCAATGATGGCACGCAGCAGCACCTACTGGGCTGTCCAGAATCTTGGTGAATATGGAGGCAGCCTCGGCTGCTTTGGGGATCAGGGCCAAAGAAACGGCCACAACACTCAGGAAGAAGCCACAAAACCGCGAGCAGGTGGGTGATTGAAGGATATTTGTCATCATCTTATTCAATTAACGCGCAAAGCGCCGTTGAAACCCGCCATGAATCTTCACGAGGGTCGCAGTTCATGCACCCGGCTTCTGTGCCCCGATGAACCACACCTTGGATTTGGGATAGGCCTTTCGAAAGGCCTCCACCCCGCCCTGTTTGCCGGAACGTCCGCTCTTGACCTCGATAGCCCAAACGTCCGTGCCGTGGTTGACCACATCAAGTACTGGGCCAGGGTGGTGGTGTTCCCAGCGTCATGAAGCTGCCCAAGCATTTTGGTGTCGGCGAGAATCTGTGCGGGAAAGCTCGCTGCGAGCGCAAAAAAATGCCGCAGGAGGGCCGGCTTATTGATCGTTTGAAGTAGGAGAACATCGCGGGAGAGTACCGTCTCGATCAGTGAATCAGCCTGGGGAATCGCGTGTGTGAGTCACTTCGAAAATCTCTTTGACCCTGCGCGCGAAGCTTTCCTACAATACCAATCTACCGAATCGATCTCAATAGTATCTAATATGAGCAACACTCACGTTCCCCTGATCAGCTCCGGCGTCGCCGGTCCGCTAGGCGTCCTGCATCTCCCTCGTCTCTGGGTCAAAGTCTCCCTCGAGGCCAGCGGCAAGCTCGCCGCTGGTTATCCCGGCATTGGCGCTGGCTACGACATGATGGTCTTGAATGCCCTCGGACTGAACCCCGACGCCGTCAAGAAGTTCATCACCGAGAGCAAGCCCACCTACCCCCAGTTTGAAGCCTGGATCCGAAAGCAACCCGGCGTCAAACTGGATCGCGCCACGATCCACAAGCTGAATGTGTCCATCGCGGGCTACATCCACGCCGACGACACCCGCAAGGGCATCCTTGGCGCCAGTGGATTGGCCGACGACGGTTCCGTATTGCCGGACGCCATCAACTTGAACAATTTGGACGACTGGTTCGAGTTCCACGCGGCCGTCCTGAAGTAATCCTTCAGACCCACGGAAGTCGTTCCGAACTGCTTTAGGGCCGGTTCGTCTTGCACGAACCGGCTTTTTTTTAGCTCAGTTTACTCTAGGATCATTACCGATGTCTGGAATGTGTTCATCGATAGGAGCATGTGTCACTGTCGCCCTCAGTCTTTTGGTGGCCGGTTGCTCGTCATTTTCTAGAGAATGGAAAGCGGCCACTCCACCGGCTCAAGATGCATTGGGAATCGAAGGGCGGTGGATCGGCACTTGGCAGAATACCAATAATACTCACGCCGACCGTATGCGGGCAGTGGTTCGAGAGGTTGCCCCTCTCGAATATCGGGTCTATTTCCACGCCAAATACAAAAAGATCCTCGGCTTTAAGTACCACGCCACGTTTCTAGGCTCTGCTCAGAACGGCGCTTTTGTCTTCCACGGCGAGCAAGATCTCGGAAAACTAGCGGGAGGCCTTTACCGCTACGACGGCAGCATCCGCCCAACCAACTTCTTCTCCACCTACCAGTCAAAGTACGACAGCGGGACATTCACTCTAGGGCGAGAGTGAATCTGCTGGTCATCATGCGTACCCCGGGAGCACTCGTTTCGCCAAATCCAAGCCGTAAAATCCCGTCTTGCTCCGGACAGCCACACGACTAGGTTCCGGAGCGTTTTAGTCTGCTTTGCAGCCGACCGACTCCTATGAGCCAACCACGGGTTTATTACTTCGACAACAATGCCACCACGCGGGTCGCCCCCGAAGTCGTGGATGCAATGGTGCCATTCCTACGGGATTTTTGGGGGAATCCATCCAGCGCTTATGGATTTGGGGCTCAAGTACATAAGCATGTCGAAGATGCCCGCGCCAAGGTCGGCGCACTTATCCATGCCGACCCCAAGGAGGTGCTCTTCACCAGCTGCGGCACGGAATCCAACAATTCAGCCATCCACAGCGCTCTTGTGACCACCGGCAAGCGCCACGTGGTCACCACCAAAGTCGAGCACAGCGCCAACATCAATTTCGGCGAATACCTCGAAAAGCGTGGCTTCGAAGTGACCTATCTGCCCGTCGAAAGCGATGGTTCCCTGGATTTACACTTGCTTGAAAAATCGCTGCGACCAGACACCGCCATTGCTTCGGTGATGTATGCCAACAATGAGACTGGCGTTATCCTTCCGATCGAGGAAGTCGCCGCGATCTGCCGAAGCAAAGGTGTGTTGTGCCATACCGATGCCGTCCAGGTTCCCGGCAAACTAAAAATCGACGCAAAAGCCTTGGGCGTCGATTTTCTCAGCTTAAGCGCTCACAAATTGCACGCCCCCAAAGGTATCGGCATGCTTTATGTCAAGCGGCGCACAAAATTTCAGCCCTATGTTATCGGCGGTCATCAGGAAAAAGGACGCCGCGGTGGGACGGAAAACGTTTCCAATATTGTGGGGTTCGGCCGCGCTGCGGAACTCGCCATCGCCAGTCTGGACGACGAAAACACCCGGGTGCGCGGTATGCGCGATCGGTTGGAGAACCACATCCTAACCCACATACCGAATACGGTGCGCAATGGTGCCAAGGAACCGCGCCTGCCCAACACCACGAACATCGCGTTTGATTTCATCGAGGCCGAGGCCGTATTAACTCGGTTGGATCTGTTGGGAATCTGTGCCAGCTCGGGGAGTGCCTGTACCACAGGATCGCTCGATCCGTCTCATGTGCTGAGCGCCATGGGCCTTACCCCGATGCGTGCCCGCGGCAGCGTTCGTTTCAGCCTCGGTATCTACAACACCGACGAAGACGTCGATTATTTGTTGGCTCATTTGCCTAAAATTATTCAGCAACTGCGCGATATCTCGCCGCTGTCGCCCGAGCACCCCGATAACGAACGGTATAACATCGAGGCCGCGCGGCAAAAACACGAGGCCGACTTGGCGCACGCGCTGAAAGAAGAAGATCCCGTCACGGCGTAGTCGCAAGGCGTCCCCAACCTGTCGGTCTAGGGAATTGCAGGGGCGAGCGGGAGTCTTAATAGTGAGGACAGCGTTCGCTCGGCGAATACTGTCATGAAACGATTCCTTGCGCTCCTATTCCTTTTCGGCATCTCGACTGGCATTGCCGTACTCGTGCTGGCGCGTCGCTCCGATGCGACCCGTTACCAGGATTCCCTGGCCCAAGCTGAAGCACGGTTCGCCAAGGAACGTGAGGAAATGAACCAGGCACTGGAGGAGGCCCGGAGCCGTCCTCCTGAAGTCATTACTAAAACCGTTACTGTCCAGGCACCCCCTCCGCCCCCACCCACCGCGGCTGAGATTCTCAAGAAACTCATCGAATTAAAATCGGGTCCAGGATTCGCGGATATCCGTGCACAACGCCAGGCTGTGGTTCTTTTCGAGGCTTTGGTCTCCCTCGGCCCGATCGCATTCCCTGCCATCCAGGAGTTTTTGCTCCGTTTCGAAGATGCCGACTACACGCCGGATTCGCGTCGTCGCGATATTTCTCAAGAGGTCCAACCCGGCATGGTTGATGAAGCACGTCGAAAATGGTGGCAACCGCTGGCCATTGGAGAACGCCCCTTAGGTGAATCGCATGCCCGCAGGGCTCCGTTGTCCTTTAGCGTGCCGCCCACACTCCGGTTGGGTCTATTCGATGTCTTGCACGCCATCGGTGGCGATCCCGCCGAGGAAATCTTGCTGGACCAATTGCAGCGCACTGGACGCGCGGTCGAAGTCGCGTATCTGGCCCACACATTAAAGGACATGAGTGGCACCGAACACCGCGAAGCCATCCTTCAAACCACTCATGAGTTGTTGCTGGCACCGCCGCAGCCTCAGACCGGGGCGTTGGTCGATGCCAAAGCCAAGGACTATCTGTATGCCGTCCTGGAGATGTTTGATGACATCACGTTCTCCCCGAGTGCCATTCAAGTGCTCATCGACCCCAGCGGTCAGCTGGATCATCACGCATTCGAATACCTCGGCCGCACGTTGCAAGACAACATCGTGCCGGTGCTCACGTTCGCCTGGTCGAATCCATCACTGACCAATGATTGGGACCGAGGGGCTCTCGCCGGAGCAGCCATGCCTCACGCGTCCACCAACGTGCAAGCCACTCAACTCATCCGCGCCACGATTCTGGAAGACTCCTTTCCACGGGATCTCCGGATCAAAATGGTCCGCGCCCTCGAGGAACCGGTCCGTTCGGATCCATCTCCCGAAACCACACTTTCCGTGAGAATTCAATTACTGAACGAGTTGTTTGGACAGTTGCAAGACGTCGAACTGCTCCAGGAAACCTCCCTAGTCCGTCAACGACTAGTGCACCAATCCCAGGAACGTTCAAAAACTGTCCCTGCCGAAAATCCGATCCCCCGTATCGGGCGGTGAAATATTGGATCTTTGAGTTCGTGACGCGGCTTTCTGGAAATCGAGGCGGCCCGATTGTCGGTCACTGCGCACGAAGCCTATAGATGCGTGTCTCGGACTTGCCAGCCTTCTCGAGAATCTCGACCCGCTTGCCGGTTCCCTGAATCGCCAGCAGCTCCTCCCATTCACCGCCGACCGAAGATGTCGCCTCAACCACATACCTCACGTTTACCACGGAATCAAAGGACAACCGCAGAGCGGCAGAGCTAGTTTCGGTAGGCATCTCGACGCAAGTGATGGACAACAAGGCGGGTCGTACGGTGGCATAGACACCGGCCAATTGCCGAAGCTGAATCTTGCCCTCACCACCACCACCACCACCACCGCTATCGTCGTCGAGGATAGTCACCATTGCCGTATCTTGGCCCAGTTGCGCATTGGAAGGATTCGATAGGACTATCTCGTAGTATTCGTCGTTCTCAGGATCCAGATCCTGATTGATGTAGGTGCTAATCGTCTTGACGGTTTCGCCCGGGGTGAACACAACTTGGCCAAAATCCTCAGCATAATCGCTAAAGGAATTGGCCGTTCCATCGACTGTCTGGTAGTTAACCGTGACCTCGCTCGGCGCGGCGCGGGATAGGGTGACCGTGACATCGACACTCGAATAACTTACTCCAAAGCTATCGCTGCCCTCAAAAACTTCAACGTCCGAAACTGAAACCAAGACGGGGGAAGCGACCACAGATGTGGCTGAGCTGAAATTGTTGTTGTAATAATAATCCACCTCCGAGCGAGTGACAGCCGCTTGACACGTCACCACGCCGTGGGCATCTGACCACTGACGATCCACCAACTCTACCGTTACAGCCGCGTCGGCAGCCAAGTCGCCAATATCCACGAAAACAGTGTTCCCGTTGATAGTGACCGTACCCGCAGAAGAACTGGCGGTTGTCACGGTCGCGGGACCATCCACTGTTACCTCCAATTGAACCCCCGTTGCCAATGACGGTCCGGAATTCCGAACCGTGATGGAAAATGGCACGTCGCTGCCAGGATCGATTGTCTCGCTAGTCGCAGTCACCTCGACCGAGACATCATCCGAAACGACGCGGTGCCGGGTCTCAAAGGTAGCATCAGCGAAACCGATCGTCTCATCGCCATTGCGGAACTGGCTTTGGCCTTCATGCTTGAAATACCACCGATTGCGGTCCGGTTTGACAGTAAAGGACGCCATGTCTGACAGGTTGGCGAATCGAGCCACCTCTTCAGTGAAACCATCCGAGACTCGAGTTCGGACGATGGCCTGGTAATCACGCACGTAGACAAGGTTAAACACGCCGCTGACGTTTTCAGCCACTCCCCAGAACGCCCAACTCTCCGAAAACTGTCGGGCTGGGATCGTCGCTTGTCCGAGGTCTGTCACGAGGCCCGAAGGCACCTGGATGTCATACACCCGCCCAAGAATTCCACCCTGGTGGACCCACACGAGAACATGCCCATAACCCGAGAAGATGCCCGAGTTCTGCGTCAGATTGATACTTTGACTCAGAGGGATGGTCATTCCCGTCGGCGCCCCGGTGGCGCCGTCGAGCTGGATTAGAGAATCAGCACTCCCGCCCTGGCCGACAAAGCCGCCGCCGTTCGCGAAGTGGTAAACGACGGACGAGCGGAGGTCTGAACAGAGAGCATCGTACCGACCACCTGTGGATACCGCCTCAGACAGATCCTCCAACCCAAACCGCCCAGTGGCACTGTCACCCGTGTAGAACACGTGAGTGTCCGAGACCGCAATACCTCCGCGATCATCCCCGGTCACAAAGTTATGCTCGATCGACAGGGCACCAGTGGTATCCAGCGAGATGATCCGGAAATCGTCGCCGCCCAGGACATTCATCGGGACACTGGCAGAATTATTCCGGGTATACGCCTCTGATTCGGTCCGGCTCGCCGTCGATGTGGAGGTCATCCTCCCGTCGGCATGGACTTCGACAACTATTTCAACCGTAACCTCATCACCATTCGACATAGCACCAATATCGCAGTTGACGTTACTCCCATCAGCTGTGCATCCCGATCCGAGGGAAGTCGTCCCCGAGACGAATAGGATGCCGTAAGGCAATGTCTGGCGGACGACAACGCCGGCTGACACATCCGGACCGAGGTACCGGACAGTCGATGTCCACGTCACTTGGTCGCCCAGCTCCGGGCGTTCATTGCTCGTCGAGAGGGATATGGCTAGGTCGTTGTGGAGTCCGACTTGGATGGCCTCAGCCACCCCTCGATGACCGTCGCCGTCATCGACCTTCAGGACGGTGTTCTGAACTGGCTCCAGGACTGTGACGTTTCCAGACCAGACTCCTCCGCTGAAGCCGGTAAGCGCGGCGGGCGATGCAGGCGTCAGAGCAATGCTTCCCGCTTCAAACCCGAGATCCAAGAGGTAGTAGTGTCCACCATGCGGGCCGCTGCCGATAAAATTATCCCCACCTGATTCATACTCGCCGTGAAGCACGGCGTGTTGGGATTGGGGCAAGTTGAGACCGACATAGTGGAGAGCGCCATTACCCGAGTAGACGCCATAGCGATATCGGATCCCCGCACGAAGCACTACCGGGGTGGACAGAAGCGTCTCATTCCATGTACCGGTCGCACCAAAAAGAGGCTGACTGACCAAGAGATTTCCATTGTCTGTCCAAATTGAAGCCTTGGTGCCAAAGTAATGCCGGACATGGGTCACCGTGATGTCGGTGGTCGGTGTGAAGCCGAAACCAACGGTGTAGTTACCACTAAAACTGGTAGTCGGGGGTATGTTTCCGAGGAAGTTGAAAACCTGTGTGCTGGGCGTCCGCGCCACGAGTGGCAGGGGACCTGTATAGTCCGTGACCACCCCTCCCTCGTAATCCAACGCGGTAACGGTCACCGCGAACGGTTCCCCGGCGTATTGCTGCGACGGTATCGGTGCAAACTCGAAATGGTGGATCTGCCCCACAACTCCGTCATCATCCAATATCGTCCCTGACACCTGTACCTGCGGCAGGTCGGCATTTACCGGGTTGCCGAGATTCAAATAGAATATTTCGTCCGGTTCCACCTCCGTATCGCCATTCACCACGACCGAGACCGTCTTCTGGATCTCACCCGCCGTGAACATCAGCCGTCCATTCACCGGAATGTAGTCCGCCGGGAATCCTGCGGTCCCATCCGCCGAACTGTAGTCCACCTGAACCGTCAACCCACTCGGGAGGTTCAAACTGGCCACGAATACCAGGGAACGAGTGTCTATGTTCCCTTCGTTCACACTAACCGGTGAAATGGTCAAAACTGGCAATGCATCATCGTTCTGGATGGTGGCCAAGCGAACGGTGTTACTACCTCAATGAGGTCTAGTCTGAACGTATGGCTTGTATAGCTTGCAGGATTCAGTTTAGACGACTCATAAAAACCCACTCGTACACCGGATTGATCGACACTTCGGAAACTCGCCATTCGACCAC
>SXSK01000199.1 GCA_005793375.1 Verrucomicrobiales bacterium
GTTCAACTTTGATTGACTTCGCTGGCCCACACCAAGAAACGTGAGTTGTTGTGCTTGCGAAATGATGGAAGCTACTGTGGGAGTGAGGCATCGGATCTAGAAACAAGGATGGAGAAGCTCGCTTTCCGGGTGAGGTGCAGAAAGCGGTGATCCGAGCCATTGCTAGAGGGGAAGAATCGACCCATGTGGTGAACTCCTCCGATCCCCCCTCTCGTCTTCGTGCCTTCGTGCCTTCGTGTGAGTTCACTTTTCAGGCGGGTCTCTCAAGTTTCCAAGCTGAATCCGGGGTTACTCCTCTGCCAGTAATTTCGCCACCTTACCCGGAAGGTCCATTCGACCGTTCAAGTCGCGAAGATTACCCTTCTTGTCCACCAGCCACATGGTTGGGACGCCCGAGATGCCAAACTCTCGCCCATACTTGTTATTGAAACCCTGGCCATCGAAGTGTTGGACCCAGGGCATATTGTTGCGTTTGGTGAAGTCAGCCAGCGCCTCTTTGTCCTCATCGAAACTGATTCCGACAATCTCGAAACCCTTCGGATGGAGCTTCTCATAAGTTGCCCGCAGATTGGGAATCTCCACCCGGCATGGCCCGCACCACGTTGCCCAAAAATCAACCAGGACCACCGTCCCCTTGAGTTTGGCGAGATCCACGTCGCGACCGTCAACGGCTTTGAACTTGAGGTCCAGCGGCTTCCCGTAGCGCTCCAGACTCATCAACATGGTGGCCGCCGCTTCACGGATCTCATCGGGGGCCTTGGTCGCCATTGCCAATTCGCGCGCCACCACAACCGCCTTTTCACTAGAAACCATCTGCGCCACCTCCAGGAGACCAGCAAAATACTGTGCTCGGTCCGGGAACTCCCGATTGAGTGTCCTCAGACTCTTCTCATAGTCCAACAACATGGCTTCCATTCCCTGTGGCTGAAGCTTTCGAGCATTGGCGATCGCCTCCCGCACACGCCGCATATACTCGGCATCTTCCCCCTGCTTCTGGGGACCAGGCGTCGGAGCCGGTGCCGGTGCTGTAGCCGTTTGCGGTGCGGGTGGCAAGGCGTCGAGCTCCGCCCCGCGATCCTTTACCCCCAGTTGCACCGCAGCGACCAATAACCGCCGATGCTGCGCCTTGGCTTCCCCAGCCATCGGATGTTCCGGCCAGCGTGTGGAAAATTCTTTGGCTCGATCCGCTGCGATCGCAGCCGACTGGCCCATCTTGAGTCGAAATGCCTGGTATTCTTCCTGGCTGGGCTTTTTTTCATTCCAGCCCGCTGGCGGACGAGGCGGCAATGCCGATTCCACCACCTGAGTCCATGCCTTTTCCGCATCCGCAGGTAAGACGTTCTCCACGGTGGCTTTGGTCGAAGTCTGCGCCTCCAAGGTTCCATTGTCGAAGCACCAGATCGCCACCGACACACCCAAGGCACCAACCCAAGAAAGACGACGAAGATTCATGATCAATTGATGAGTTACCAAATACAGAAATGCGACTCGCTTGGCATCCACCAAGGACTCAGTGGCTGCCACCGCCATCGGATACAGCTAACACGGTGCCCTTCGAAGCTTGAGCGCTCTTCCAAGCGTTAACTTGAGCTTGGAAATGCTCCAATGCCAACAGGATTCGGCGGGGGTTCTCCGCCGCCCCAGCATCTCCCACACGCACACCAAGCTGCCCACGAACCTGGCTCGCCACTTGGGCGAGGAAATACTCCAGGCTCTCGACGTCTCCAGGTGCCAATTGAAAAACCATTGGCGTCTCCCGTTTCATGCTCGCCGCTCGACGAAAAAACTCCAATGTGACCGCACAGGGTTCCAGGCAAGGAATAACACTTTTCGAATCGATGTCATCTTCAGATAGGCCGGCCAGCGTCCAAAGCCGGCGCTTCAAACACAAACTCGGGCCGCAACAAGCTCGGATCACCTCGGCGGCCTCGGCATCTTCAAGGGATTGAGCCGAACGATAGATTCCCGTCTGACGGCTGATAAACTCACGAAAGTGGGTCGCTGCTGCAGCCCCGGAACCTGCCACCGCCAACCAGTCAGCCAAAGCACCGGGATAAAGCATGCCGATTGCCTCAGCCAAGAATTCTCGCGCAACGAGAGATTTCCAACCGGATCTCAAGTCCGGCGCCCCCTTCAGAGGCCGGAAAGCCCCGAGCACATCGGTGCGAGCTAAGTCTCTCAACCCATTTAATTCCAGCAATTTGAGTGACTCTACCGCCGCCTGGCGATCCTCGACATGGCAAAGTTCGTAGCTGCCACCCTCCGGTCGAATCCAGAGTTGGCCAAATTCTGCTCCAGTTCCCAGCCATTGGAGGAACGGTTCCATTGGATCCGGCACGAGCCCCACGTGATTCACGACGAGAGTTTAGCCGGACCAATTCGGATGGAAAGTCACGTCTTGAAAATCCAGACCGTCGCAAGATCCATCGGTCGTCTGTGTGATGGACTTATCGAAAATGGAAAGAGGAATGGGAACGAAAAGGAGATGCAGTTTCGGAGCCGGCTGGCGAAGTAATGCCGGAGGGAGTGGGGCGGGAACTCCGACAAAGTAGCTGCCAGGCTGATCGGCACCGAAACTGCGCACCAAATGTAATTAGTTCTGATCAACTGTCTTGGAAGTATTCAGCGGTTTTTAAAATAGTACTTTTGGCTAATGGGATTAATCCAGGCGGACGATGCCCCTCCTCAAGGCGAGGCTCGCCGCATGAGTTCGATCGCGAGCTCCCAACTTGGTCATGAGATGGGCAATATGTAGTTTTGCGGTGGCCTCCGACACTCCCAACTCGACCGCAATCTCCTTATTGCTGAGCCCTCTCAAAATCAATAGTACCGCTTCCTTCTCCCGTGGCGTGACTTCCTGTCGCTGAATTCGAGCTGCCAACCGAGCCGCGACGGCTGCAGGATAAAACGAGTCCCCGTTGCTCACCGTTCGAATGGCGTGCAGCAATTCCGCCCGACTGGACGCTTTGGTGAGATAGGCCGATGCGCCCGCCTGCACTGCGCTATAAATGTCCTCTTCACTGTCAAATGCTGAGAACAATACCACCCGAATGGATGGGGATACCGCCCGAACCGCCTGAGTTCCTTCGACCCCGTTTCGACCAGGCATGCGCCAATCCATAACCACGACACTGGGTTGAACGGTTCGGCATTCCTTAACTGCTTCATCCACGGAGGATGCCGAGCCCACCACTTCGATGTCGGGTTCGAGCCCCAGGGAGCTGGCCAAACCGGTCCGAACCACAAAATGGTCGTCCACCAAGAGGACACGAATTTTAGGAGTATCGCTATTCATTCTGAAATTCCGAGGATCGATACGGCCCCGGGTTGACGTCGATGAACGGGAACCGTTACGGACACTAGGGTGCCGGTCCTCGGATCACTTTGAATTTCGATTCGTCATGAAAGCTTGATGGCTCGTTCTCGCATTCCGACTAACCCAAAACTTGGTTGATCAATGGTTTTGGAACCCAACTCACTAAAACCCTTACCATCGTCCTTAATACATAATTGCAGTTCCGACTTGTTCAACGTCAATCCCACCCAAATACATGAGGCGCCAGCGTGTTTGATGGAGTTGGTTACCGCTTCCTGCGTAATACGAAGCAAATGATGCTCCACCTCCGCAGACAGTTCGATTGGCGCCGACGGAACTTCAATGTGGATCTTTGTTGGGGATCCAATGGCTGCAATCGGAATCAGTTCTTCCAAAGCCTGAATCAGTCCACCGCGCTCCAACGCTTTTGCCCTCAGCTCCCAGATCGCTGCCCTAGCATCGTCATGACCATGCCGAACCATCTGCTGGGCCACGTCCAACATTCGCCGTACATCACCAGAAGAATCGCCCAACTTCGCAGCTACCGCCTCCAGCTGGATCGAGAGTCCTGTGAGATACTGCTCGAGTGAATCGTGCAATTCACGTGAAATTCGTCCACGCTCCTCGCTTAATGCCACGCGCGCGCGCTGTTCGGCGATGGTCTCCGATTGAAGTCGGACCTGTCGGCGCAAGAAAATGACGCATGCCCCCGCCACAACAGTCCCCGTTAGTAGCGCCACTGTGATGACCGACAGTCGCTCGGTAGTCCACCATGCGGGTGGACGTATCAAGCTCAATTGCGAACTGGAGTGCACCATAAGCCCCCAAGCTCCGGGCAGTCGAAATTCCGGACTTGGAGCCCAGTCGCCCTTGACTACCACCCCTTCCAGTTTGATCCGTGACCCAGTTTGCCACTGTGGCAAGACTTCCACGCCATCCCCTCGGGATCGAATGTGAACTGCAAAGGCATGGGAGCCCTCCATAAACCTCAGAAGGCTATCATCCTTCCCACGCAGAGTATCAGTGAGATGCGCCTCGACCGTTACCCACTCGCCGTGCTTCAGAGGATCCGTCGACAAATTGCCCAGGTCTACAAAGCGCGGGCTCGCTTGATCACGTTTTCCAGTCTTTCGAGCGTAACCATCACGTAATGCCGATTTCCCCGATATCCAGCCCCCCAGCCCAACCACGTCCACCTCATCTCCTCGTTCCAGATAGAGTTTCTGTGTCGACTCAATCCAAACAGTTCCTGTCGAGTCGAGCAGGAAGAAGCCTAACTCCGGTAAGTTGGCAACGACTGTACCTCTCAGTCGAATCTTGAGTCCTTCCGCCGAGCCTTGGTTGACATCGTTGGCACCCTTGAGCGGCAAATCAAACATTGTTGTCAACGCCTGGCTCTGAACTTCCACGAAACCCACCGACGGGGACAACAACTGAGGTGCTAGGAATTTCCCTCCCGAATCCCAGGACGCCCCCATCACACCACGAACAACCACATCCAACGCCATCAGATGCTTAGGGAGCATATCGATGCGCGTATAGCCAGGAATGGTGACCTCCAGGTTTGTTCCACCCACGGAAAGCTCCAACACAGCCCGGTCATCGATTAACTTCACCGACCCGACATTGCCAGCAACCTCGACCCATTGAGAGTTGGCATTGAAATCGGACAAGTTGGTGGAGCTCAGTCGCCGAGGTGTCGGCAGCGGCGCAAGACCACTCGAGACCAACTCGATCACCAAGTGGTTATCGCCGGTCCCCAAGATGATTGGTCGAAGCCGCCCTCGTCCCAACTTGCCCTTCAAGCTCATATGTCGACCCACCGCGGCCCCTTGAGTTACCAACACCTGGCTGTCCGCAAAGAAGTAGATGCCACCCGTCTCATCCTGAATGAAGGCTGTTCGCCAGTTGGGTTCGCAGTACGTGATCACGCCACTGACCTGAACCTCTCTTCCTTCGTAACCCGGTTCATGCCCCAACCTCAAGATATCCCCGATCCGCTTGAGCGGAGCAACACCCGCAACATCAGGGACAGGGGCACCTTGCAACTCCAAGCTGAGGAGGCACATGACCATCAGCCACCACATCCCACAATTGGACCGGTCTCTCCACTGGCATTCGCGTTTAGGGATTACTTCCATACCGTTTACAATTTAACACACAGACTATTACTTAATCATCATAATTCGAGCTGTGCTTTGAGCCAGGAAGTCAGTTCATTTCTTAGTATGTCCTTCAATATAGTCGAGCAGTGAAGATAACTCTTTGAGCGTAAGGCCATTTGCCAAACCCTCGGGCATGAGGGATCGATCCTGCTTCTCTCGCTTAATAATTTGCCCAACTGGAATCGACAGTTCCTCCGCTGCGATGGTCCGGATCACCACCGTGGTCGCCGCTTCTTGAACCACAAATCCATCGACTTCAGACCCATCCTTCAATTCGAAATGATTGGCCACAAACCCTTGAGCCAGGGTCTTGTTCGGCACCAAAATCGCCTCTGCTAACTCTCGCCGCTTATAGATCGTGGCAATCGTTCCCAGGAATGGCCCTTTCAATGGCTCATCCGCTTTCACTGTATGACAGCCATTGCACCCAATCTGGGCAAACAGCTGCTCACCCCGATTACGGTCCCCTGTCAACGAAACCACGCCATCGAGTATGGCGGGCAAGGCCATGTCGGCAATCCGAGGAACCTTCGCTTCGGCACGCAATTTGTCCGGATCAATCTTCAGGCGTTTGATCGTCTCTTTGGCCGACGACGAAACGTCAGGGTCGGAATCGTCTAATGCTGCCACAAATTGCGCCGCCCGCGAAGCGTCCCCCACCTGGGCGGCCGCTTTAAGAATCTGCACGCGACGTCGAGTATCTTTCCACCCAGCATCCAGCGCACGACTGCTGGCTGCCCGAGCTTCGGGGGAACCGACCTTGCGGGATGCCAACCGCAGAAGCATGCCCTCGGCCATCAGCGAGGGTTCTCCATTCATTGCCGCGGCCATCTCTTCGAAGACCCCATGCACTTGTTCCAGTTTTGGCGAATTGAAAACCGCGGATTTCGCACGTTCCGCAAGGTTGTTTTCAGTCTTCGTCTGCTGGACTCGTCGCAACGCCGGGAGTAGAATCTTCCAACTTTCCGGATTTTCCGTCTTGGCAAGTGCGATTATCGCCTGGGCGCGCGCGGCATCCCCGGTGTCTTCCTGGGCTGCCGTCGTCATCAGCAAGGAAACGGCCGGCGAGGGAATTGAATCCGCTTCCGCCAATTGTGCAGCAAGGGCAGGCAATAGAGTTGAATCCGTCTGCGCACGCACGATCAACTTGGCCAATGCATCCCCGGCAGGAATTCGATGCCGGGACAGTTCCCGACCAATCCAGGCAGCTTCCTGTGAATTCGCATGATCCAATGCCGCCCGTAAGGTTGCGGCAATTTTGGGTGTCTGTTCCCAGTCTTCCGGCTGGTAAAACGGCCCTCGTGTGTCCGGACGCGTGCCCCAGGAATCGCCCTTCCAGGGGCCATCTTGAGAATGCAGTCGGCAGAGTGCTGTGATCAGTCCCGCCCGCCGTTCGCGATCCCCTTCCCGCCCTAAACGAGACAGCAAGCCGTCCACGGTACGAGGATCATGCAACTGCTGCAAAACGCGAAGGACACCGGACCTCAGTGTCGCCGCCACATCCCCATCATCCACAACACTCAGGCAGGGATCAATGGCTCGAAGCTGAACCAGCGCATGCACCGCGTTGTGTCGGACAATGGGGTCAATGTCGGCGAGCATCGGGATCAAGGCGTTGGCCTGGGCAAGTTCCCCCAACCTTCCAACGGCAATTACCGCTTCCTTGCGCGCCCGAGCATCGGAGGACTTCAACGCGGCCAATAACGCTGGAACTGGGACCCGTTGCAGTTGATCCCTCCGATCCGTCAACGCCCGCAACGCCCACGGAGCAATGGTGGAATCGACCACGAGACTTCCCAAGAACGCATGGGACTTGACCCCTAGCGCTTGTTTCAGCAGGAAGATCCCCGCAACTCTCGAGGCCAGCGGAGTCGAGGGTTGACTCACAAGTCCCTGCAACAACGATTGAACCCCTTCAACGCCGCCTCGCCGCACCAAGGAGCGTTGTGCCGCCAACCGCCGTGTGTGACTCGGTGAACGAAGTTCTTCCACCAATCGGGCTGGCGTAAGGGTCGCAAAGTCCGGCAATGGTTCGGGACGATACCCCTTGGGAGTGGCTCGAACCACAAACCCAACATCAGGCCCCACCCAGGTAAACGACGCCCCCTTCCAGCTAAGCGCGTAGATCGCGCTGTTCCCATCGACATCCAGGTCGGTAACTCTTGGTAGCCGGATGAATTCTTCCTGTGTCGCGCTGAAAGTCGCGCCTTGGGGTTTCAGGCCGTGGTGATAGATCCATTCACGACCCCAATCCGCGGTGAACGGGGCATTGTTCCATCGCTCCGGAATTCCCGGCTCATCGATCCAGGCCGCGCCACACCCAGAACCACCACCATAATCCGCCAATGGAGGCACCGTCTCGTCGGTGAAGTTCTTAAAGAGCCGCGGATATCCATGCTCCGTATACCCACTGAAATGGTGCAACCGCACATCCCACCCACCACCGTCATTCGTGTTGTCGCGGGCAAATAGATCCAGCAATGGGCTCACGGCTACCTCAAGAATGTTACGTGTCCCATTCGCATACAATTCCAAGCTGCTGCCATCCGGCCGCACCCGAACCACCCCACCCCCACGCAATTGCAGTTTTCGTCCATCCGTACCCACCGCCTCCAGGAATCCAAAGTCACCAATGGCTGCGTAAAGCCACCCATCCACCCCCAGCTCCAATCCGTTGGAGGAGTGGTCGGCCGGGCGATCCTTAAATGTGAATGCAATCCCCTTCACCAACGTCTCCCGGTCTTCCGCAATACCGTCACCATCTCGATCCACAAACACACTGATATCCGGCGGATGCAAGAGATACAACCGGTCGTGGTCCCAAACCAAGCCTCGCGGTGAATCCACATCCGCCACAAATGCACGGACCTCGTCTCCCTGCCCGTCCGCATTCGTGTCTCGAATTCGCAGCACTCGTCCCAGATGCGGCTTACGGTCCAGTGAACCGTTGCCATCACTCGACACGTACAATGTCCCGTCAGGCGCTGCAGCGGTGAAAACCGGATAATTGACCGCCGGAGGCGTCGCAAAAATTGTGACATCGAAATCGGAAGGCACTTTCACATCCCGAATCAGCAACGCGGCCTTTTCAGTCGCAACCGCCGGCATTGAGGCCACTTCAGCCGGCATCGGCTGGCGATCAGTTGCCGCAAATCCCTGGGCACTCAGCGACGCTGTTTGCATTGCTAGAATGCAAGCCAGAGCGAACGGAGAACCACTCCCACCGACCCAGCTGGCACCGCCGTCGAGGATTTCCAAAACTTGATGAATCTTCATGCAGAACGCCCCGAGTCTTCGTCAACTCAAACCATCGACGCTATGAATTTATTTTCATCACTCGAATGGCGCTTGAACGCCCGTGAAACACTCCGCACTGGGAGTTACCCGGGTCACTTACCGGTCGATGATTTATCGACGTACGATTTTAAGTACGCCCGACGTTGGTCGGCGAATTCTTTGAGCCCAATGTGGCCTTTACCTCCGAATGGACCACCACCCGTGCTGGATATGGTTTCCGTCAGATTCTTCTGAAACGCCTCCGTGCTGTCCAATTTGCGCGTATCCGCAGCCACGTCTTCCGAAATCAATCGGTGGTACCCGAACGCAATTGGACCCAACCGTTCCCAATTGAGCCACCGTTCTGCAATGTCACCCACGTACCGGAGGTACTTCGCCCGAAAGTCCGGCACCGCCAGCAGTTTCGAAATCAATGGCTTGTTAGCATCTTGCGCTGCCACGAGCGGATCTAACTCGACCCCGCGAATCGCAGGTCCACCAGGTCCACCAGGTCCACCAAGTCCATCAGGTCCACCGGGTCCATCTGTGTTCGGGGGCCGCATGCCGCGACGCCCACCGCCACCAAAACGAGGCCCACCGGGCCTGTTGAACGTCTCGTTCGCATCGTGAGGAATGAGATGAAAAATCCCGTTGGCGTCCTGATAGAGATTGAAGTCGCTGGTTCGAATCCAATAGCCGTCGTTGTTGATCAGGGCATTATCCAACGCCAGGAACTTCAGTGCTCCGTCGACGTCGAGCAGCGGTTGAATCGCTGCGGGCAACGATTCCACGGGCGTCTGATGGAGAACTTTGCATAGCTGAACCAAATCCGCCCAAGCCTTCGGGTTGTCCTTGCTCTTAATGGTGTAAACTCGTTTATAGGCCTCTACGTCATCGCCCAAGTAAGAAAAACTGGCGCGCCCATTCGGACTGCCCTGCGCTTTCCAACGCGTCCCCTGCGTGGTTCCAAAGGATTCCTTGAGGAACTCCTTGTTGAACTGTTGGGCATTGCAATAGATGCCCCAATTTTCGCCGTTAATAACGACCCGTACAAAATTCGCCTTCGGTGCCGGCACGTAATCGCGACAGATCTCGTAAAACAATGGCGCCCGCAAAAAGGAGGGGTCTTCGTGCGAGTTGAGAAGGTTCAAGGTCCGATACCCCATCAAATTCTGCTCCTTCTCAACAAAATCCATTGAGAGATTGAACGAACGTTTCTGACCTTCCCCAACCATTCCAAATGACGACATCCCGCGAAAATGCACTCCGACATTCTTGTACGCCTTTCCATCCACAGTCAGCGTTGCGGGAACTTCCACGTCGGTGTTGTTGAAATCGCTCAGCTCTTTTTCCCAGTCGGGGCTCTCAAATTCGAGGAAAAATGTCCTCAAGGTTTTGGCAGCATAAAGCGGGGCATCTCCCGCCGGTTTGACACTCGTCATCGGCACCTTCACCCCAGGCTTGGGCGCCACATCTCCGGCGCCACCGACCCCTCCGGGACGCGGCCTCCGCCCCCCAAACCCTCTGGGTCCACGCCCCTCGGTTCGATCCTTGGCCAGTTGCTCGCGGGCCGCCTTTCGTTCGAGCAAGTTCAATCGGCCATCCCCATCGAGATCGTGCTTTTTCACCAATTTCAGCTCTTGCTGTGCCATGCCACCCGGCCCGCCGCGCGGAGCAAATCCACCGCCGGGCGGCGGCCCGACCGGGCCCTCTTGCGCGGTCATCACCCCATGGGAAATAACCATCGCCACGGCCAGCAATAACCCACCCCATGGGACGAGAGATTGACGATTAACCAGGGGCTTCAAAGAAGGAATCAACATAAGAACACGGGACAGGTAACGGAGAAAACTCTTGGCTCACTCGGGATCGCAGCCGCTGTGACGCTTCACTGAACCAGATGCTTTCTCAATACAAATAACGACCGCAGCCTTCGGGATCAGGGCAGTTTCAAGAACAGTGGTTTGGCCGGATTGGTTGAAGGATGGACCCGCGGAAGAACAATAGGCAGGCGGGATATTGAGAACTCGGCTGATTTTTCACAATGGCCACGCTTGAAAGTAAGCGCATGGCTTCTTGAAGCCATGAGTCTGGGCAA
>SXSK01000200.1 GCA_005793375.1 Verrucomicrobiales bacterium
ATCGTCATGGCCTCCCTTGGTGTCTTCACTGTGGGTGCCGACTTTCTTATACTCAAGCTGGTACGCGTTCTGATGGGTGGCGCGTCTAACTAAGGCACACATCATGAAAAGCCAGTGGTTTGTCCTTCATTGTCACGCGAGCCAAGAACAAAAAGCTCGGGATTCGATCCTCAAGCGAATCAAGACCGACGAGATGGAACCTTACATCAAGGAAGTCTTGCTCCCGATGGAAAAGGTTGTGGAGGTTCGCGGTGGCAAGAAGACAGTCACTAACCGGAAACTGCACCCCGGTTACGTTTATGTTGAGATGGTGCTATTTGATGAGAATCGGCGCCTCTTGGAGCGCCCGTGGTATTTCGTCAAGGACATCCAGGGGGTGATTGGATTTGTTGGTGGCGAGCGTCCGGTGGAGGTCACAGCTGAAGAAATCGCGACCATCAAGGAACAAATCACCGACAGCGAGGATGTTGAGAAACCCAAGGTGAATTTTGATGTTGGTGAAACGGTGAAGATCAACGATGGACCGTTCCTCAACTTCAGCGGTGTGATCGAGGAGATTGATCCGGACAAGGGCAAGCTTAAGGTCACTGTAGACATTTTCGGGCGCAAAACGCCCGTTGAACTCGAATACTGGCAGGTCGAGAAGTCGTGATGCCTCCGCGACGTTCCCATACCGCCCACAACCATTAATCCGTACTCATGGCTAAGAAAGTCACAGGCATCGTCAAATTGCAGATCGCGGCTGGCCAGGCAAACCCTGCGCCTCCTGTCGGTCCTGCACTGGGCTCCCAAGGCATCAATATCATGGCCTTTTGCAAGGAGTTCAATGCAGCCACCAAGGATAAGGCTGGCTTGGTTATTCCCGTGGTTATCACGGTTTACCAGGACAAGTCCTTCACCTGCTTATACAAGTCACCACCCGCTGCCGTCTTGCTAAAGAAAGCCGCCGGTGTCGCTTCTGGATCCAAAACCCCGAACAAAGACAAAGTCGGCAAGGTTACGCGCAAGCAAATCATGGAAATCATCAAGATGAAGGGCTCCGACATTCATGCCAATAGCGATGAAGCGGCGTACCGCATGGTTTGCGGAACTGCGCGCAGCATGGGCATTGACGTGGTTGACTAAGGCAGATTTCGAAGAGTCCGGCTCCAAGAAATCCATGTCACTTTCAGCGTCCCGGAGGGAACTTCCCTCTGGGGCGCATTTGTTTTTTATCGATGAACGATTGCTGGAAACGGATTGCTAAACGCGACATACTCTCCTTGTGGACGCCACTTTTGCCGTAGAAGCCGGTGCTGAGCGACCGGTTCAGGTGACTGCTTGGAAACCGGTCGACTCGTCAGTGACTCAGCCGTTGGAGTTGGATTCGGTTGGAGTCTTGGAGCTATTGCGATGGATGTGGTTATCGCGATGGGTGGATCGTGTGGAGATGGAATTGGTGAACCGAGGGGAGGCGTTTTTCCACGTCGGAGCGGCGGGCCATGAAAGCAGTGCGGTGCTGCATCGCCACTTGACCAGTCAGGATTGGCTTCATCTGCACTATCGCGACAAGGCCCTGATGTTGGCCAGGGGGCTGCCCGTCATCCAGTTCTTCCAGAGTTCGCTGTGTACTGCGGACTCACATTCCGCGGGGCGCCAGATGAGTGCCCATTTGAGTGATCCTGGCCGGCGGATTCTCAGTTTGGTGGGGCCGGTGGGGAACAATGGACTCCAATCAGTGGGTGTCGCCGCGGAGGTGATGCGAACCTTGCCCCCGGCATCGACCGTGCCGATTGTGGTCTGTGCGGTTGGAGATAGTGCCAGTCAACAAGGCGAATTCCTGGAGGCCATTGCCGAATCGGTCCGCTCCAAGCTGCCCGTATTATTCTGGATCGAAGACAATGGTTACGGCATCTCGACCCGCACGGCTGGAAATACCTTCTATGATCATCCCCAGGGACCTGCAGCCGACTTTTACGGGATTCCGATTAAGCGCCTCGATGGCCGTGATGTCTTCGAGTGTGATCGGTTGGTGGGCGATGTAGTGAGGCAGATGCGCCGCGAGGTCGGCCCGGCGATTGTGGTCTTTCAAGTCGCTCGTCTGACTCACCATACGAATGCCGATGACGAGCGAGTTTACCGGAATCAGCGGGAAATCGCTGAATTGCGATTGGCGTGCGATCCCATCCAAAATTTGTTGGCGAGGTTGCGTCAGCTGGGCTTCGACGAATCCCGCCTCGCGACGCTGGAACGAGAGGTGGAGGCTGAGGTTCGGGCCGCCGCAAACCAGGCGCTGGCCAGCCCGAATCCCTTGGCGAATTTCGATGCCCGGCCTCCTCTATTGATCCCTTTGGGCAACCACCGCGCAAGGGCTCGCAACGGCAAAACCACTTTGGAGAACGGGAAGCCTGTGACACTCTTGGAGGCTCTCAGGGAGGTACTGCGCCAGCATCTGGAAAACGATGTTCGGGTGACTCTCTATGGTCAGGACATCGAGGATCCAAAGGGGGATGTTTTTGGGCTGACCCGTGGATTGTCTCGAAACTATCCAGGTCGGGTACGCAATTCGGCGTTGAGCGAGAGCACGATTGTGGGTGTCAGTATAGGCCGTGCGCTGGCCGGTGGGCGCCCGGTTGCCTGCATTCAATTTGCCGATTTTCTGCCGCTGGCATTTAATCAGATTGCCACCGAACTCGGTTCGATGTTTTGGAGGACCGATGGCGGATGGCGTTGTCCGGTGATCCTGATGGCGCCATGTGGTGGGTATCGGCCTGGCCTGGGGCCGTTTCACGCTCAGACCTTTGAGAGCTTGATGGCTCATGTGCCGGGGGTGGATGTGATGATGCCGAGCAATGCCGCCGATGCGGCGGCCATGCTGAATGCCGCGTTCGAAAATCAGGAGAGCGGTCGGCCGACAATATTCCTTTATCCAAAAGTCTGCTTGAATGATCCAGTTTTGGCGGCGAGGGCGTCGGATCTGGAGTTGGTGCTTCAACCCGGCGTAGCCCGTTTTATCACCTCCGGAGAGGATCTGACGATGGTTTCCTGGGGCGCAACGGTCCCTCTGTGTCTAAAGGCTGTTCAACAGCTGGAGGCTGTAGGTGTGCATTGTGATCTCATCGATTTGCGGTCGCTAGCACCCTGGGATTCTGAAGGAGTGTGCGAGAGTGTCCGGCGGACCGGCCGGTTGATAGTGGTTCACGAGGATAACCTGACATGCGGATTCGCCTCAGAGGTGCTCGCTGCCGTCCTAGAACACTTGGAGCGGCCGATTCAGGCGAGGCGAATTACCAGAGCCGACACTTATGTGCCTTGTAATTACGTCAACCAGCTAGACGTGTTGCCGTCGATCCGGCGAGTTTTGGAAGCAGCTTCTGTCCTGTGTGATCTGGAATTCAAATGGATCGACCCAGAAAGCGCTTCAGATGGTATTTTTGTTTTAGAAGCCGTGGGGTCGAGTCCTGCCGACCAAAATGTAACGGTCCTTGGATGGAAGTGCCCAGAAGGTGCTGAGATACACTCGGGTCAATTGGTGGCCGAATGTGAAGCGGACAAAGCGACCTTCGAATTGCGCTCGCCGGTGGATGGCCGCATCTCAGGGCTGCTGCCAGTCGGTGAGCGCGTCGCTGTAGGAACTGCTTTGGCTCGGATTCAGACACGTTCTGCTGTCCCGGCCACACCCAGACGCGTTCCGGCGGAAGGCCGCGCTGTGTTGTGCAAACGTTCCAAACCTGTGACTCCTGGCATCGCGCCCCCCTCTGCCAATGGTATCTTGGCCCCAGCTGTCCTGAGTTCGGTGCGATCTTCCGTCTTGGCGATCTCTGCGATCGCAGCCGCGCCGGCTGGCCGGATAATGACCAATGAGGAACTGGTCAAGCGATTCCCAGGGAGGACTTCCCAGGACATTTTGCAACGGACTGGAATCGAGTCGAGACCGGTACTGGCTGAGGGGGAGACGGCATTAACTCTGGCAACGAAGGCGTCGCGTGCGGCTCTCCGGGCCGCAGGGTTAAATCTATCGGATCTGGATGCGATTATTGTTAGCACCAGTTCGCCGATTTCGCTGAGTCCCAGCATGGCCTGCTTGCTACATCATGAGCTGGGGCGTCACGGCCCCGCGAAAGATCTGCCCGCATCGGATATCCTCGCGGCCTGTACGGGTTATCTTTATGCGTTGCAGAGCGCCTTCGATTTTTGTCAGTCGCGGCCCAGTGCCAACATCCTGGTGGTTACCGCTGAGGCGATGACGCGCTTTACGAATCCTGAGGATTTTGACACCGCGATTGTCTTTGCGGATGCGGCCACGGCGACACTGGTGCACGGGAGTCTGTCGACCTGGGCCCCCTCGGCGAAAGCGTATCTTCATCGGCCGGTGCTTTCGGCTCGAGGCGAAGATGGAACGGTGTTGCATCATGGGCGTCGGGATGATCCCAATGTGAACATGGATGGGCTGAAGGTATTTCCATTGGCCGTTCGGCAGATGATGTCTCTTCTGGAAAAAGCTTGTGTGGAAAGTCATGTTTCGGTGGCGGATCTGGCGCAGATCATTCCTCACCAAGCCAACGGTCGCATTCTGGAAGCGGTGGCCGCACGACTGAACATTGAACCGGGTCGACTGATCAACCGGGTTCGTCACAGTGGGAATACGAGTAGTAGTACCATACCTTTGGTGCTGGCGGACTTTTTGGCGGCATCGAGGCCGCCGCGGGGCAAGGTGGGGTTGTGTGCGTTTGGCGGCGGATTCACATTCGGCGCCGCCGTTTTGGAATACGCTGAAGCTCGATGATCCGCTGATTTAGGCCAACATGGGCGCCTCTCCGAATTGTCGGACATTTGGAGATCGGTCGTCCCCGGAATTCCCCCAAAGCGGTGGAGGGCTACCGCGCTGCTATTCGAGTGGCATGACCCGATTGATTTGGAGCGCGGCAGCCCTCTGCCGCTTTTCTCCCCAGCATCCAATGCGGCGCCGGTAACTCGGAGAAACGCACGGCCAACATTTGCGTGGCAATTTCCGGGAACCATTGGCAGACTAACACAGTCTCTCCCCTCATGAAACGATCTGTCTCGATCCTACTGGCGACGATGGTGGGCTCTTATTGGAGTTGGGCAGCCCTTCCTATTGTCACTGTCCCCGAATTTCAGCCTTTTGCTGCACAAGTCCGGCGTGTGCTGGATGCACTTGAAGTGGCGGGTTCCACGCTGAGTCCGTCACAACGCGCGGCGTTGGACGCCGCGATCGGCGAGAAGGACGCGGGTTTGGCCGCGACGCGGATCCAGGCGGTGCTCGACACCCGATGTCTGTTTGGTGTGAACATCAATCCAGAGATGCGCGTGAAGGTGGCCATGGGGGAAGCGCGGCCGGAAATAACGGAGGGAGGTTGGAAGACTT
Source organism: Verrucomicrobiales bacterium (assembly GCA_005793375.1). Classification (GTDB taxonomy): domain Bacteria; phylum Verrucomicrobiota; class Verrucomicrobiia; order Limisphaerales; family UBA9464; genus SXSK01. Next base: position 5,369 of record SXSK01000200.1, read on the forward strand.
TTCTCGTGAAGGTCCACAATGAGTCGGGAACAACTGCCGAGCTCCGGGCGACAAGTCCGCAGGCCGAGCGATTGCACAATCTCCGCGCGGACAAGGTTCTGGATCGGTGGTTGGGCTTGGAAATGTACCAGGGTCAACCCTTGAAGAAGGAACTGGGTGGGTTGCCATTGGAGTATCGTTTGATCCAGATTTATTCCAGGGATTCCGGGCATCGCGAGGCCAAGATTTCCTTCAATGTGGGGCAGGGAACCCAGGATCTAGGATTTCGGAGCGAGGCGGATGTTCTGTTCGTCAGTGCTCCTGCACGGGTTGTTCGTTTGAAGATTTTGGATGAGGACGGCAAACCTTGCATGGCGGCGCTCAAGGTGACGGATTCCCAAGGCCATGTTTTTCCAGCCCCCGCGAAACGATTGGCGCCGGATTTCTTCTTTCACCCACAGGTTTACCGGGCGGACGGCGAGACATTGCGACTTCCCGAGGGTACCTACACTGTGGAATTTCGGCGTGGGCCCGAATCGCATCGGGAAATTCGGTCACTGCCAGTGGGGAATAGCGGGGCAGAGTGGAAATTCCAGGTGAAGCGTTGGATTGATCCGTCGAAAATGGGGTGGTGGTCCGGAGATCACCATATCCATGCCGCGGGCTGCGCGCATTATGAGAAGCCGACTGAGGGTGTGCACGCCGATGACATGATGCGCCATGTGCTGGGCGAAGACTTGAAGGTTGGCTGCAACCTGACCTGGGGCCCGTGCTTCGATTATCAGAAGCAGTTTTTCACCGGCAAAGACGACAAGGTTTCGATCCTGCCCTACCTATTGCATTATGACGTAGAGGTTAGCGGATTTGGATCCCACGAGTCGGGTCACCTGTGTCTGTTGAGGCTGCGCGAGCAGATGTATCCAGGTGGGACTTCGAAGCATCACTGGCCAAAACTTGGCTTGAATACATTGCGGTGGGCCAAGGCTCAGGGTGGCTTAGTAGGTCCTGCGCACAGCGGATGGGGGCTCGAGATCGATTCCACAAAGCTTCCCAACTTTGACCTCCCGAAGTTTAACGGAATTGGGGCCAACGAATATATCGTGGATGTGACCCATGACGTTCCGGGGCCCGATGGAACGTTGGTTCCAGCTGTGGACTTTATCTCGACGGTCGACACGCCTTATCCTTGGGAATTGAATATCTGGTACCAGACCTTGAATGCTGGATTCCGGACGCGGGCCAGTGGTGAAACCGATTTTCCCTGTATTTACGCGGAGCGTGTTGGGCTGGGCCGAAGCTACGTCAAGTTGGATGGAGCCATTGATTACTTAGCCTGGTGTGAAGGAATTCGAGCGGGTCGCAACTATGTGAGCGATGGCAACAGTCACTTGTTGGATTTCAGGGTTGAGGACGTGGAAATGGGCAAGTACGGCAGTGAATTAATATTGAAAGGCAAGAAGCGGGTACAGGCTCGTGCGAAAGTGGCTGCGCGTTTGGATGAAACTCCAGAGTTCAATATCAAGCAGCGTCCGTTTACGGCGCACCCCTACTGGCACCTGGAGCGTTCGCGTATCGATGGGACTCGCAATGTCGAGGTCGAACTTATCGAAAATGGGTTTCCGGTGGCCTCCAAGACCATTCGAGCGGATGGCGCCATGCAGGATGTTGTGTTTGATCATGAAGTGACCCGCAGCAGTTGGTTGGCGATTCGGATTCTGCCGAGTTCACACACCAACCCGATTTTTGTGGTGGTTGACGGGAAGCCGATTCGAGCGTCACGCCGAAGTTTGAATTGGTGTTTGGAGGCCGTTGAAAAGTGCTGGCAGAACAAGGAGCGCTTCATGAAAGGCGAGGAGCACGCCCAGGCGGTGGCGGCATATGACCACGCGCGACGCGTCTATCGCCAACGGTTGGCGGAATGCGACGTGGACTGACAGTAACCGAGGCAGGGAAGTTGAGCTACTCAGCTGATTAGCCGCCCGTGGCTTTTTGGGTGTCAAGAGCGCTTTGCGTGATCCTTCCTCCCCCTGAGTGGAGGTGTGTTTTGGCGTCAGGAGATTCCGTACGCTTGCCCGCGTATTTCAGGGTGCGCTGAGCCATGTAGAATGGATGCCAGGCGCATGAAGCATGATGTGATTTTCAGCGGGGCGACCACTCCACGGATCCGCGTCGGCAGAGTGATGGGACGACTGTGTCTTTGGAACCTGGTGTGGGTGATTCTCACTGCGGTGCCGCCATCGCATGCCATGACACTTCACGCAGTTTTCGACGGGTGGTTTGGGTCGAGTTCTCACGTCCTGGATGATGGTGGAATGCTCTGGAGTTGGGGGGCGAATGCCGGTGGACAACTCGCTGATGGAACGAAAAACGCCGCTGTAAATGCGCGCAAACTGGCACTGCCACATGGTGTCTCGCGGTGGGTCCAATTCCGAGGAGGTGCCGCGTTCACGATGCTGGATGACCAAGGACGGCTTTTTGGATGGGGCCCGACAGAATCCGTAGGAGGCGTGGATTACCAGTTGGGAGGATTTCCGGGAGGTGAGTTATTCACCTATCCTCCGGTGATTCCTGGCGGTGAGGCCCCGTTTCTGCTGGGTCGACCAGCAGACGTCCCCAGGTTGCAGTTGGGTTATTCGGGTTCGTTGATTGTGGAGCCCGTTTCGTCGGGCGCGGCGGATACAGGCAGCCAAACGCTTTATATGAACCGCGAGGGCCGCGAGGAGTTGCCGGTGTTCGCCACTTTTGACGTCCGGATCCGACGCTTGGACGGCTCATGGATCCCGGAACCAGAGGCGAGCGCTGTCCTTAGGGAGATTTGCCCGATTTGGCAGCGCGTCATGATGCTCGGGAGTCAAGAAACTCAGGCGGCGTTGGTAATGACACCTCGCCGGGCGCTGGACCGTGACGAAGACCTGTGGATCGACGTGGAATTGCTACCGCACCCAAACCTATGCAAGTGTATCGGCGATCTTGGCTAGACGACTGCGGTCTGGGATTGGGAGGCCCATGGGATCGAATCGCAGACGCTGGTGTAACTGGAGCGCCTCGAAAATGTTGGTTCGGTAGGGGTGAGAATGGGGCACCACTCGTCGCAGCCATTCGAGGAGCGTTTCATGGGGCAATCGTTTCCCTTGGATCCTCTCCAGCATGAGGACCACGGCATAGAACTCGGAATCGAGTCCAGGAATCGAAGAGGACCGAGCGGGTTTGGCGTTGGTACCGCGCATGCCCCGCCATTGACTGCCGCGGAGTTGGCGCCAGGCGAGCCAGCCCAGGCCAATGACGCCGGCCGTGATTGTCAGAAGTCGCCATTGGTTGCTGCTCTGGCGCCATGTGGCAAATCGGTATCTTGCGTGTGAAAATCCATCGCGCAACGGTTCCAAAAAATTACGTCGTCTCGCTTCCTGCTCACGCCAAATTCCCGGTGTGGTGTCGACATCGATCCAACGGCCATCGACCAATGCCCGACACCAGGCATGGGCGTCGCGCCCGCGCGCGATCCATCCGCCGCTGATGCGATCTCCGGGACTGTATCCGACGGCGTAGCGTGTGGGGATGCCAGCCGTGCGTAGCAGTAAAACTGTTGTTGTGGCGTAGAATTCGCAATGGCCAGCCCTGGTGTTGAGCAGGAACTCCGCCAATGGACTCGGGGCCTTCGATTTGCGGTTGGGTTCCTGCCAAAGTGAATACGCGAATCCAGAGGCGAAGTGCTTTTCGACGGTGGCGATAGCCTCGCGATGGGGAGTGCCACGATTTAGCCCGAGTTGAAGTGCCACCTGCTGAATGGCTTCCGAATCCGCGTCACTCAAACCGTCCAGTTGGAGGTCCTCCGCTTCCGAGGGTTGGGCTGGGGTACTGAGATGGTTTGGGCCCAATTCCGCCGTGTAGATGGCGATTGGCAGCGCTTCCTTGAGGCGTGCCGAACCCAGGCTGTTGGTCTCGATTTGGACGGTGGCAATCTCAGAGACTGCGACGGTGTTGTCTGGCAATGCCAAAGGCGCCGATCCATTGGCGGTGTGGCGGCTTATGGTCAGGGCTTGGGTTGGTTGGGTCTCGCTGTCGCGTCGCCAAAGTCGACTGCCGAACGAGGCGGACTCAATCTGGGAGAATTCTCGATGCGAGGTGCTCCAGGCCTGTGCGCGAAACCGATTGAAGGTCGCTTCTCGGAGGAGGCCCGGTGCGGTGGAATTGGTAGACGCGATGCGGAGAACGATGCTGCCGGATTGCTTCAAGCGGCCGACGTTACCCAGAGCGGTGAAGGTGCGAATCTGATCGAACCCTTGATCGCCGCCACCCTGCAGCAACCGATTCTCCAGCTCCTGCATCAGCTCGCGGACATGACCAAGGCCTTGGTTGGCGGCAAGGACCAGGGCGAGGACGCCGCCGAGGCATCCGAGTCGGGTCAGGACTTGGAAGCGTGTGTTGGACGTGGGCCAAAGCAACGCTGCAACGACTGCAGACAGGAGCGACAGGTAGATACCGGGGTGGTTGGTGGACGCGGTGGAGGCCAGCAGAACAATAGCGATGTAGGGATAGGTCGGGTGCACCTGGCGATTGGCCCAATCGGGCACGGGCGCCAAAGGATGATTGCGGGCACGATTCTGTTGGTAGAGCGAAAAGGTTGACCAGGGCAGGCGAGGCGTCTGGCTCCAGGCGTGGGCTAGGACCATCGGATAGAAGATGAATGGCAGCCAGCGGAGGAATGAGAGCGCGGTTGCGGAAATTTCCTTCACGCCCGCAAGACGGCCTGAGGGTGTTTCACCCGCAACCAAGGCGCTGACGTGGCTGGGACCCTCTCTGGCGATGAACAGGTACAACCCGACGCCGACGAAAAGGATGGCGTTGAAATTCCAGAATCGATTGAAGTCGGACGGCGAGATGTCGAGTCGGAAGGAGCTCAGGCGGCGCGCCTCAATGAGTAAGCCCATGAGAAGTCCCCAGCCCCAGAAGTCGGCTTGCCAACCCCAGAGGACGAGGGCGGGCAAGGCCCAGGGGGCCGCAAATCGTGTCCAGTGAGATGCTATTGGATTCATGGGTCCTTGAGTTGATGGAGCCCTTCGGCAACCCGTCCCGATTGCAGGACGATCCAACGTTCAGGACGCTGCTCAGGAGGGGTGGCACGCAACGTCTCGTCACTGGAATTTTCGCTGATTAGCAAGACCCAGACGGGTAACTGGTGGAGCTTGAGTTGCTTCACCAAGTGGCGTCGGGGTTCGTCCCAGTCGAGGAGGACCAGTATGACCCCACTCAGAGTGTCCCGTTGTCGAAAGATTAACGCCTCCAGTTCGGAGACCTGCAGTTCTCGGCACGGTGTCGCTGTTGCGAGGACCTCGAGAAGTTGTATGGAATGACCCATTCCGCGTCCGGTGGTGATATGAATGGCACGGGGGCCGACGAACATGAGATCGAGAACGGACTCTTGGTCGGGGACGGTACAAGCGAACGATGCGGCAACGGCGACGGCCTCTTCGAAATCGGCGTCGCGAGATGCGTCGCAGTAGGTATCCAGCACAAGGGCATGGCGAACGAGGTGCTCATCCTGAAACTCCTTGACCACGAGTTTTCCCATTCGGGCGGCGCTTCGCCAATGGACACGCCGAAGCGAGTCGCCCCGGCGATAATCCCTGAGGGCCACGAATTCCTCCGCCTCACCGATGCCGGAGGCAAACTCGACACCGCCACGTTGATAATGGCTATTACCGGGCAGGCGAAGGGGAGGTAGAGGATAACGCTTGGGGAGAACCAAGACTGTGTGCGGATCTCGAACTCGTTGGAATCCCCGAAACAAACCCAGTGGATCCGGGCGTCCAATCCAAGCGCCAGCCAGCATCAGAGGGCCACGGCGCCACGCAACAATCTCCACGGAGATCTCGGTGCGTCCCCGTGTTGGTACGGTAGGAATGGGGAGGCACTGAGTTTGGGCTCCGCGGATGGGTGGGGGTGAGGCGCCGGGTTGGATTTTGCGATTGCCGCGTCCCAGGCGGGTTCGGGCAGCGAGTTCCGAGAGGCTGAGGGGTGGCTCCTGGATATCCTCGAGATACTCCAGTCCGCGTTGTGGTGACTGAGTCAGATTCTGGACCTCTACGCGTTGGTTGAATGGCACGCCCACCGTGACGAACCGTGGAGGCTGGCGAAGGATCCCCAGGCGCGCGTGGAAAAAAGGAGCCCAAACCATCGCGGTGCCGAGCATCCCAGCCAGGAACAGGAAAGCCTGCAAGGCGACGGTTTGTTCCGTGTTGGAGGCCCCGGCGGCCAACAGAGCGCCCGCCGCCACCAATATGCCAGGAGTTGTCAGGCGCCGTCGCACCCAGAGCGAGACCCAACGACTGAGCCGATAGATTCGATGAATCCAACGGAGGAACATGGCGTGCGAGGATGACGGGCAGTTTACACGGGACTGGGGATCTGACGAAGAATCCCCTCAACCAGCACGCGCCGGTTTTGGCCGCCGAACTCAGCCTGCGGATCGAGAATCAATCGATGGGCGAGCACAGCGACGGCGATTTCCTTAACATGATCCGGCGTCACGCAGTTTGATTCGTCGAAGAAGGCGAGTGCCTGGCTGGTCTTCATCAGCGCGATAGACGCCCGGGGGCTGGCGCCCAGCCGCACGCCCTGGGTCTTGCGAGTGGCTCCCACGAGGTCGACGATGTATCGGCGCATCTCTTCACTGACGCGCACCTCCTGCACGGCTCGGCGAAGGCGGAGGACATCCTCAACGACGGCGCAGGGTTTGAGATGTTCGAGGGGATGATCGTGGACCTGAGTGGCGAGCAGTGATGCCTCGTGCTCTGGCGAGACATAACCGAGCTCCAATTGGATGGCAAAACGGTCCATCTGTGCTTCGGGAAGGGGATACGTGCCGCGGAACTCGACTGGGTTCTGGGTGGCTATTACAAAGAACAAATGCGGCAATGTGCGGCGGTTGCCTTCGACGCTGACTTGACCCTCGGCCATGGCCTCCAGCAATGCGGATTGAGTCCGAGGGGAAGCCCGGTTGATTTCGTCCGCCAGGAGAATCTCGGTAAACACAGGGCCTTCGTGAAACTCGAACTCGGTCGTCTTTTGATTGTAAATGGCAACGCCAAGGATGTCGGATGGCAGGAGGTCTGGAGTGAATTGAACGCGTGTGAACCGAGCGGTCACTGCGCGCGCCAAGGCCTTGGCGAGGGTTGTCTTGCCGGTGCCGGGATAGTCGTCCAGCAAGACGTGCCCGCCGGCCGCGAACGCGGCAAGTATTCTGCGGACGTTGATTTCCTGACCTCGCACGACCCCGCAAATGGCGTGGTGCAACCGGCGATAAATCTCCCGCGCTACGTGGGGGTTGGAGTCGTTCATGAATTCGGGCTTTGGGAGAACTCGAAACCGCGACTCTTCAAGTGGGTGTGACTCGCGCGAACCCGTCGCGTGTTGCATCCTCGGGAGACTGGGCAATGGCAATGACGTGTCCACTCATCCTTAGAACACCGTGTTCAAAGTTCGTTTCGTGCTGGATACGGCAATGTCCTCGAGAGACTGCCTCAACTTTGGCTGAGGCGTTTTATGGGAGCATCGAAGAATAACTCGTGGGCCTCGCGAAGAATGGCGGGGATACGTTCCGCAAAAGGACTGTCTGCAATCCGGGCCTTCGACGCGACAGGATCGAACTTGGATGCGTTTTCGCCCGGAAACCAATGGTCAGCCTGGCCGAGCATATTGTAGCGAAAACGTGCCCAGTCGGTCAGTTCGAAGGGCTTCGCGTAAGTCCAGATGCGGAGGATCTCGGCAATATTGACATCGCCAGGCACATCGAAGAAATCGGGTAAACGGGCGAACCATCGTTGACACCAGTCGCTTCCAAGGACTTGGTCCATTTCCTCGCGCAATCGGCGCTCGATGGGAGCCACCACTTTGGCCGCACGCTCGTAGTGGACCAAGCCGGTGAGGTGTTCGTCGAAGTCGGACGGTCGCGCGGCGCCTAGCGACAACGTGTGGATCTCGGGGCGGGCGAGGCAGTAGAGATCGTTGAACTGCATGGGTGTGAGCGGAGCGCAGAGCCGCCGCAATTTGGGCAGCGGACGGTAAAGCTGTCCGCCCTTGTCATTGGGGCTGATGATGAACACGCCCATATCGCGCTGGGCGGCCTCCGCAATACAGGTCCGATTGAGGTCATTGACAAAGTACCAATGCAAGTTGACGTAATCGAATTCGTCGCTGCGGATCGCCTCGGAAATGATGTCTGGAGTGGCATGCGTGCTGAAGCCGATAAATCGAACCCGGCCATCTCGTTGAAGCTGGCGCATCGCATCCACACAGCCGCCGCGGCGAAGTGACCAATCGAGAAACTGGCGATTGTTGATGCCGTGGAGCGAAAGGAAATCTACATGGTCCAATTTCAGATAGCGCATCGACGTCTCAAAGGTGTCCAGGAACTCGCGCGGTGTGGCAAATGGTGCGACCTTGGTCTGGACGATCAATCGATCTCGCGGGATCTGGGCAAGCACGGGGCCTAACTGCATTTCGGACGAACCATAACCGCGCGCGGTTTCGATGTGATTGATGCCCAGTTCCACCGCGCGATGAATCGTTGCGGCGAGATTCGCCTGACCTTCCGCAGGGACATCGCTCCAGGGGACGTCCGACCATTTGTGCTGGTAGCGCATTCCGCCGCAAGAAAACACGGGGACCTGGAGATTGGTGCGGCCAAAGCGTCGCCGTCGGATGGGTGGAAGCGGTAACATTTTTTCCAGGATGCCCCAGCAACCGGTGGACAGCAATGGTCGGATTCCTTCCGCGGAATATTCCCGCCAACATTCGATGCGCGATCCAATGGATGGCTTGTGCCGTCTGATTCGGTTGGTGCCGCACCAATCGGTTGATTCAGATCGGCTGAAGCAAAAAGGGCTGGCATTCTGCCAGCCCTTCAAAAGGCAACGTTTGTGATGAACCCGGCGGCTTGCGCCGGAGCCGCACTCAGTACTCCCTGTCTTTGGTGATGCCGGGCATTGGGACGGGGTAGGTGCCGTCGGCTTTCGCCAAGACCGGCGCCGGGGAGTTGCGAGTCAGTTTATCGACGTCGGGCGCCAATTCCTGGGTATTGTTCAGCATGTCGTCATACGTGACGATTTGACCGGTGTGTGCCGCTCGACGCCCCATGGCGGAGACCAAGCTCGATTTGGTGCCACGTTCGACTTCGTTGTAGGGCTTGTTCTTGCGGATTGCGTCGACGAGATCTTCCCATTCCAGGCGATACGGATCCAGATCGGGACCCTCTTTTGGGGCCTTCCAGTACAGCTTGGAGTTGGTCATCTTTTGTCCGTTATAGATGCGCGCGTTGGACGGGTAGTGACCCGCGGACGAAATGACGGCGATGCCTTTGGTGCCGTGCGCATAGCTGGCGAACTGATCGTGGACACCCGGCACAATACGGCCGTAATGGAAGAGCTTGACCCCATCGCCGAAGGTGTACTCGACCGAATAGTTGTCGAAGTTTTGGTCGACATTGTTGCCTCGGAAATGGCGACCACCCGAAGCTTGGGCTTCGACCGGCCACTCATTTTTCATCCAGCAGGCTTCGTCGATATTGTGGATGTAATAGTCATTGAAGGCGCCACCGCTCGCCCAGATGAAGCTGTGGAAACGGCGGATCTGCCATTCCAACTCGTTCATCTCGGGTGGACGCGGGGTGGAGAAACCAGAGGCGACCGGGCCGTGCATGCGATAGGTGCGAAGGGCGATAATGTCGCCAATTTCACCTTCTTCAACGCGCTTGTGAAGCTCTTGTCGGATGCGGCAGTGCCGGCACATCAGGCCGACGCCCACCTTAAGGTTCTTGGCGGAAGCTTCTTTTGCCAATTCGAACATTCGCTTGGAACTGGGGCCATCCACAGAGACAGGTTTCTCCATGAATACATTGACTCCTTTTTCAATGGCGTACTTGAAGTGAACCCAACGGAACGCGGGCGGGGTGGCGAATATGGCCACACCGCCGGGCTTCAGTGAATCAATGGCAGCTTTGTAGCCATCATACCCGATGTATTTGCGGTCCTCGGGAACGTCGACTTTTTCGCCATATTGTCCCTTGAGTCCTTTGAAGCTGCCGTTCAGGCGATCCTCAAACGCGTCGGCCATAGCGACCAGTTTGGTGGGACCATTGGCGATGGATAATGCATTGGCGGCGGCACCTGTGCCACGCCCACCACATCCCACCAGGGCAATCTGGACTGTCGTGTCGAGATCGTCGGCGTGGACGTAGGGGATGGCCACCCCCGCCAGGGCGGAGGTAGCGGCAACGGCACCGGTAGTGCCTTTCAGGAAATCGCGTCGCGTAGTGCGAGCTGGAGGGGTGTCATTCATAGAAGTGAGCTTCAGGGAGTTCGGGAACGGCTGTCAACGATACAGACGCATGTCGGAGAAGGTTCATTCGAGCCAAAATTGGGTCTCATTGGAACGACCGAGGCGTGTGTTTTGAGCCGGATATTGTGCTTAATTGCGTCAGATATTGAGTGAATTGTCCACTTGTCGTCACCCCCTCACGCAGCTATTTTCCACGCGTTCTAACTGGAATCTTGCATTTATGAGTATCACCGACGCCAATCCAAAACCCCTCCAAAGTCTTGATGAGTGGGAAGACTTTATGAAGGAGCGGTACCCGGAATCGACGGCGGCGGTTGTCAAGAAGCCGTCTGTCGGCACAGACGCCGAGAAGAAGAAAGAGGAGTTTCGAAACTACGAAGCCGACGCGCGACCGACGGTTCGAGAATTCTATCGGCTCAATCACCTGCATCAAACTCACGATTTTGTTAAAGCCAAGCACCAGGAATACCTTGGGCTCAAGCGCATGCAAATGGGGGTTTGGGAGGCGGCGGAGTATCTGAATCAGTTGGTGGACGATTCGGATCCAGACACAGACATGTCCCAGTTGGAGCATTTGCTCCAGACCGCTGAGCAACTACGGCGAGACGGCCAGCCGCGGTGGATGATTTTGACCGGGTTCGTGCATGATCTCGGCAAGATCCTTTGTCTTTGGGGTGAACCCCAGTGGGCCGTTGTCGGCGACACGTTCCCAACGGGTTGCGCCTATTCCGACAAGATCGTCTTCCCGAAGTTTTTCGAAGCCAATCCAGACAGCCAAAACCCAGTTTACCAAACGCGCACTGGCGTGTACCAGGAAGGCTGTGGGCTCGACAACGTTTTGATGTCTTGGGGCCACGACGAGTACATTTACAACGTCTGCAAGGATTACCTTCCGATCGAAGGACTCTACATGCTGAGGTACCACAGTTTCTATCCGTGGCATCGCGAACAGCAGTACAGTCACTTGCTCGATGAGAAAGATCGCAAGAATCTGCAATGGGTGAACGCGTTCAATCCCTACGATCTCTACACGAAGAGCCACACTAAGCCGGATGCGAAAGCACTCCGCCCGTTTTACGAGGAGCTGATTGCGGAGTATTTCCCCGCGAAGATCCGTTGGTAAATCGGCTGAGAACGTCCACGAGTCGATCCGATTCAACGCGGGTCAACGGAGCCACTCCAAGTCGACGTTGCCGGGAGATTGGATGGCAACGTGATTGACCGGTTGGAACTCGCGGACGGTCCGCCTCCCCCGAGACACCCCTTGAATCCGTCGGTGCGGACCTGACGATAATTCACGCCTCAGTGCTCCACGGCCCTGCCGCGCGAGAGCAGCACAAAGTCGGTGGTGGTGTCGATTGTCAGGGTATGATGACAACACCCTCATATGGTCAAAAAACTCATGCGGCCTCTCGAAAATAGAACTTTAGGAGGCCACCGAGGCGTTCGCGAGTTTGTATTGGGCCGGTGGATTCGCCGAGGTGGTCTTCAGGCTCTGGAAACAGGATCATGTTGTCCTTACCTTGGTGGTTGCGCTCTGCATGAAAGTGAGCCACGTCGTTTTCTAGGCAGTGGCGGAGGGAACGTTCTCCGAGAAGGACCATCCTCGACAGGAGCTCGGTCTTTACGGACCGGATCCAACGTTCGCAATAAGCGTTCAAGTTGGGACTGCGGGGCGGCAATTTGATTGCTTGGATGCCGACGGCTTCGAGGATCGCATCGAAGGCGGAACAGAACTTTGTGTCACGATCGTGGCGCGATAGCCCTCCACCGCTTTCAGGGAATTACAGAGACGACCGATCTCCAAATGGCCGACAACTCGGAGATGTGGGGGAGGGCATATTGCATATAAAGCTTGCAATTACTGAAAGACTCGGATCGCGCTGTCGTACGATTCCTATTGACCCGGAGTGCCCTGATTAGAGACATAATTGCGAACTCTTTAGCGTACATGCCTAGACCTGCACGGAAAACACTGGCCGCACCGCGGCCGGTAAACACAACAAAATATGACGCGCACCACAAGGTGCTCAATACAACCTACGGATCCTTTGCCGATCTTCGGCGGGAGCTGGCGGATTCGAAGGAGAAGGTCGCCGAACGAGAGGCTGTTCTCCGGCTGCTTTCTGCCTGCGCCGATCCGCAACGGGCGTATCTCCTTTTTGATGACTATCTGGAAAAACTAAACCTGCGGCGCACGGACTTCGGTCAGCACGATTGGTGGCTGCGCATACAGACTGCAGCAGGCAAACCTCGCCTTGAGGAAGTGGCGATGCTGTTCTTGCGATCCAATCGTTCGTTGCCAACCGAATTGTTGCCATTCGCCAACTTCGATAAATTTCAAGAAGTCGAGCAGATCGAAAAGGAAGGCCAGTTCGTCCAAGAATTGGAGAACTGGTTGCTGCCGGCCACGCATGCCCATTTAGACTCACCGCGCGCGGCATTGCGCGTGGTTTGCGAACCTCAGCGTACCAACGTTCAGTCCAACCAATGGCGCCTGTGCGTGAAGTTCTTTCTGTTTCGATCGCGGTCGGGGGAAAAGGAACGATCGGTTTCTGAGCTGTGCGATCTCAGGACGCGGGCCGCTCATGAAGCGGAATTGTTCCCGGCGGAGGACTGGCAGGTCATCGATTGGCTCCACGGCAACTGGTCGGAGAAGGTCAAAGGTGAGGAACCATTGATCCTTGAGGGTCCCGACCTTCTTATCTGGCTGGCGAAGTGGGCTCATGGCTCTCGACTAGAGTTGGCTGGTCAGGCTGTGAACCTGCAATTTCATGGCCGATTGTGCGAACTCAAGCCGCGTCTCGAAACGGTCGATGAGGAGCTAAGTTTCACGCATGTCCTGATGTTGCCCGATGGCCAGGAGCGGGCACTGCCCGATATCAAGCTGATGGCGGGTGAGCCACCGCTGGCGTTTGTCGACAACGAGTTTCTGATTCTTCGCAATTCGCCGCCTGCGAGCCTGCTGGGACCGTGGGCCAACCGGCCGATCGTGCCAGTGAAACGACTGAGTCAACGCCTCTTGGGCGAGTTGCGCCGCGCCCACGCGACAAAGGACGGCAAGGGCAAGGATGGCTCAGACTGGAGTCAATTGTGCGTCACGCATGCGGCCAAACCTCAGCTCATCTTTGAACTCGCTGATGAAGTGGTTCGATTGCGCCTGCTGGCCAACAGCGAAATGGATGGGTCGGAGTGGCAATGGAACGGTCATGAATGGCAGCGCACCGTGGCGAAAAAGAACGGGGAGAATCGTCCGGAGCTGTTGGATGATCCCCGACTTCAACCGTCGATTCTTTGGTTGCAGCAGCTGGATTGGTTCACGCCAGAGCCAGGACTTTGGGTAGGTGATGCCAATGAGCACTTCCTTTCCCAGTTGGCCGCGGCATGGCAGGACCGCCCTGCCGATGCCGATTTCCTCGGCAACCCCAGCTTCCAACGATTATTCCTGAATCGCAAACTGGTGAAACCCAAGTTGGTGCTCAAGGGGAGTGGCATCGATTGGTTGTCCGTCAGCGCAGAGTGGGAGGCGGAAGGGTTGAAATTGTCGACGGCCGACTTGCATCGGCTGGCCGCAGCCACAACACGGTTCGTCAAATTGCCCGACGGCGGATGGGTCGAAATCGACATTGACGCCAACCGCAAGGTTCATGAGACGGCGGCAACTCTCGGCCTGGAGTCACTCAGCCCCGATGCTCAAAAAGCCTCCATGCTTCACGCGACGCAACTGGACGAAACCACATTGGCTGGTTTGGGTTCGGAAAAATCCATCGCCCTACTGCGGGAACGCCTGGGGAATTTCAAAGGCGTGCCCGATACGAAAGTGCCGTCGACGGTCCATGCCGATTTGCGGCCGTATCAGAAAGATGGTTTCAACTTTCTGGCGAATCTTTGCCGTCTCAAGTTGGGCGGTATTCTTGCGGACGACATGGGTCTCGGTAAAACGCTGCAGACGCTCACCTGGCTCACTTGGCTCCACGAACAGCACAAAAAGGATCCGAAGCCGTCACTCGTCATTTGCCCGGCATCCGTGCTTCACAATTGGCGTCGCGAAGCAGAGAAGTTCACACCACACCTCAAGGTGCTCGTCCTTCAGAGCGGACAACAACGCCACAACCTCAGGAAGCAGATTCCGGACTACGACATCGTGGTGACGAACTACGCGATTTTGCGGCGTGATCTGGACGAGTTGGGCAAATTCCGATTCCGTTCGCTCATCCTTGACGAAGCTCAATTTATCAAGAACCCGCAAGCCCAGGTCACTGTGGCGGTTAAGGAGATGGATGCCGACTACAAGTTGGCGCTGACAGGAACGCCACTCGAGAATCGATTGTTGGATCTCTGGTCGATCGTGGACTTCGTTCAACCGGGTTACCTCGGCAATCAAGTGAAGTTCAATGAGACGTACGAACCCAAGGGTGACGGTCCTGATTGGGAGGGTGGCACATTGCGCAAGCGGTTGTCGGCGAAGTTGCGACCTCTGATGCTGCGCCGTCTGAAGAAGCAGGTCGCTCAAGACCTGCCGGACCGTATTGAAGAACGACGCGATTGCGAACTCGACGAGGATCAACGCAAGTTGTATCTCGCAGAACTGCGCCGCTCGCGCGATCAAGTCATGAAGACCATGCAAGAAAAGGGCTTGGCGAAATCCAAGATGCATGTGCTCGCCGCTCTCACCCGTCTCCGGCAGATATGCTGTCATCCAAGACTCGTTGGCAACGACGCTGCGTCTGGAAAAACGGATACGCTGTTCGAGTTACTCGAGCCCATTTTGGAGGCGGGGCACAAAATTCTCCTGTTTTCACAGTTTGTGGAAATGTTGAAGCTTCTCGAGAACGCCTGTCGTGAACGGGAAATCAAGACGCACATTCTCACCGGTGAAACCAAGGGGCGTATGGATGTGGTCAATTCATTCCAAGCTGATCCGGAGCCGTGTGTGTTCTTGCTGTCGCTGCGCGCCGCTGGCACGGGGCTGAACCTGACAAACGCCAGTTACGTGATCCTCTACGATCCTTGGTGGAATCCCGCCGTCGAAGCGCAGGCCATCGACCGCTCTCACCGTATTGGACAGACCCGCACGGTGAATGCCTATCGACTCATCGCCCCGGGAACCGTCGAGGAAAAGATTTGGGATCTGCAGCAGCGGAAATCCCAGACCATCCAGGACGTTCTGGGTGAGGAAGGTTTCGCCCGCAGCCTGTCCAAGGACGATCTCGACTACCTCTTCAGTGAGGAGTGATAGCAGGTTCTCGTCGCCAATGCTCACTGCAACCACACACCGCAGAGGCGGGAAGGTTTCGCTCTTCCTCCGCGTCTCCGCGTCTCCTCGTGAGGCTTCCGGATCCTCAGTCCTTCAAAACATGAAGCTTATCATCGTGAGAATGTTGAGTCTCGCGGAGGCGCGGAGACGCGGAGAGGAAAACGACTTGATTGGAGTTGGCTCGGCTAGGTTCCGCGAATCCTTGCTCTCGCTTCTGAGACACCACAGCCATCTTCAGACTCTGGATTCTAGTCATGATCTGACTCAGGGAGTTATGAATCTGGCCGCGAGGCAGAAAGCGTCAGGGGACTGCGCGCCCAAAATACCACACGCGTTCTGGACTGCGGTGGCCCTCCCTCATCTTTGTCTCTAAAGATCCCCTCTAGACATTTGTCCAAGTGTTACGCATGCTGGATGAATGTTAGACGCCATCCGTGTTGCCGGTCGTTGGGTCAGAAAATCTCTCTTGGAACGATTG
>SXSK01000201.1 GCA_005793375.1 Verrucomicrobiales bacterium
GATTAACGGGCGGGCCAGTTCCGCGCAAGCTAAAAATGTCGTCGGGTGCGATCGACAGCTTTCCAACCGTCGCGCCAAGAACGGCGCTTTTCCCCTTCATCTTCCAAACTTTAAGTGAACTGTCGCTGTAGTGCTAGGTTCGGTAATCGTGACGGTCGAATTGACCGTGAATCCATCGGATAGTCTCTGCACCCTGCCTGATGGCCATCGGACTTCGATCCAATCCACTCGGCCAAAATTCCCCAGTCCAAAATAGAGCGGCTGTAAGCTTTGAGAAAGGTAACCGGACTTGCCATCGTGGTATCGGGTATATGTCCGCCCGCCCGAAACCACGGAAACTGAGGCTCCCAAGCCACTCCGGTTGGACGTGGTTCCCACCAGGGCTACTTGCAAGAACCGGACAGTTCTCGTTTGAGCTAAATTGCTGATCAGCACTTGGGGATGATCATGCCATTCATTGGTCACGAGATCCAGGTCGCCATCCCCATCGAGATCCAAGGCAACCGAGGATCGCGAACTGGTCGTGCCCACGACGCGCACCTTTCCAGTTCGGCCTTTGCATAGATTATGCCGATTGTCCTCACCGGAACAATCGAGCGTGAAGAATTCCTTTTCGATCCGGTTGCCCGCACGGGGTTCCACGCCGAGGACGAATTCACTGTCCAAAAAACGCTGGCCAACGTCATTCAGCAGGACCGAATTGACCGCGTAACGCAGAGGATATCCCATGCCCGCCGTCACGAAGACATCTTCAAAACCGTCGGCATTCAAGTCCGCCACAGTGATCCCCCATGGCCAATAGGTCTCGGCACCGAGACTTGCCGAAACTTCTTCGAATCGTCCGCCACCCAAGTTCTTGTAGAACGCGTTTCCCTTCAGACAATTGGTCGCACGGACCTGCGCGACAGCCGGCCATTCTGCAGAGCACCAGACATCGCTCTTCTGCTTATCGAATGCCGGACTGAAATCTTTATCGCCAGTCTGAATCTGCGCGGTGGTCATGTCGGAGTGCATGTCGGTCACATACAGATCCATTCGTCCATCCAGATTGAAATCGAAGAACTTTACTCCCATGGCACCCCAAGGAGTCTTGGGGAAGTAAGCCAAGGTCTTGTCGACGAAACGCTGACCGCCGATATTCTCGTAATATTTATCCTCTCCGGACATGCTGAGGACGTATAGGTCAGGAAAACCGTCTTCGTTGACATCGCACGCCGTCGCATCACCACTCCATCCACTATGTTCTAAGCCGGTGAGCTTGGAAACGTCCTCAAATTTCCCGCCACCCAGGTTTTTGTAGAGAACGCTTTGTTCACTGCGGGCCGGGAATTGCCATCCTTGGAATGCATCCGAACGACCCAAATAAAACCCACCAGGCCCTTTCTCATTTCGAGTGTAATTTCCGACGTTGACCACAAACAAATCCAGCAGTCCGTCGCGATTGTAATCAAAAAAAACAGCGCCCGATGAATGGAGCGCTCGTTTGACCACTAAACCAGATCCAGCGGTGATGTCCTGGAATTTGCCACCACCCAAATTTCGGAATAACGCGTTGCCCGAGCGCACCGTGGTCACGAACAAATCCGGTCGGCCGTCGTTATCGACGTCCCCAAATGAAGCGCCAACCGCGATTCGTCCCTCCATGCCGACACCTGCGCGATCCGTCCAATTGTCAAACGTCCCATCGCCCTGATTTCGCCAAAGCTGACTTGCCCCGAGTTGATTCACAAAATACAGGTCCAAACGGCCATCGCCATCGACGTCGGACGCTGCCAATCCATTCCCATGGTCGTAATGAACCGCCTTGTAGTTCTTGGCCGCATCGTCGACCGCCTGGTGCTCAAACCGAATGCGACTGGATTGCCATCGATCCTCAAACCGGAAATCGTGAACCAGGTTCCACCCTCTGGCAGATTCCATCTGGCGCTTCTGATTCTCCTGGAGCGAGCGCAGCGTGAATTCCGTTTGTCCAAAGGGATTAATCGTCGGAACCGCTTCGCCTAGGTCGGCCCCTAGCACCACCGTTCCCAAACCGCCGAGACCGAAAAGGAGCATTCGTTGAATCGTCCAAAGTGATCGAAAAGTCATGAAGTGTCTTTGCAATGAAAATTCAGGGGGATGGCGCCGGAATTGGAGTCGGATTGGGAAGCCCCGGCGATCGGACGGCAGCGGGCACGGAGGATGTCAGGAATGCCAATGGCGGGCCAGGCCACCGGCTGGGGTAAGGGCCGGCCCAAGGCCATCCGGAAACCGACGAAATGGATGCCGTTTGAAGGCGACATCATGAATCGACTGGAAGCGCGGCCGAACGGCGCGTCCTGATTCCAACCACCGCCTTTGAAGAGTTTGTATTTGCTGGTGGCTGGCCCTACCGGGTTGGTGAGTGCACGGGCAGGATAAGCCTCAAACCAGTCCGCGCACCATTCCCAAACATTGCCGTGCACATCAAACAACCCCAAGGCGTTAGGCTGCTTCTGACCTACTGGATGGGTCATCCCATCACTATTTTCCCCAGTCCAGGCAAACGCATCGGCTTGAGCGGGGTCATCGCCAAAGCTGAATTGGTTGGTGGACCCCGCCCGCGCCGCGTACTCCCACTCGGCTTCGCTGGGCAAACGGTATTCAAAACCCGCCGGCAGCCGGCCCGCGCGCCGCTCTTGATCCGTCACGCGCGCGCAATAGTTACTGGCATCGATGAAGGTGACCTTTTCCACAGGGCGATTGGAATCCCCGGTAAATCGGCTGGGATTTTTCCCCATCACACGCTCGAACTCGGATTGCGTCACCTCATATTTCCCAATCCAGTAGTCCTGACTGAGGGTGACCGGGAACTTGATCCGCATGAAGGTGCCTGCCTGAACAGGGACCATATTGGTCAAGGGCATCATCGATACCGAAGGCACTGTGCCGCCGACACCAACGCCAGAGCTCGGAGCATCCGCCGGCTTGCACGCCCCTAGCAACAAGGCGCCAACCAACACGCCACCCGCCACAAGTCCCGTGAGAGTGGATTCGTCCGACTTAACAGTTCTCAAGTTCATTGGTTTTGATCCACGCGGAGGTTCCATTGCCGGGGTTGGATCGGCACGGTTTGTTCTTTGCCGCCCGGCCATCGTATCCAAAGCGCCACCGGTGGTTCTTGAATTCCCAGCACCACCGAGGTCGCGTCCTGGGACCAATACCCAGAACCAGACTGGATAGAATGGCAAGGCCCTTTGCGGTCCCCTGCATAGACCAACCGGAGCTGGGCACCGACCGCATCGGGGTTCAACCGTGTTCCTCGCAAGGTCACCAGCACCCCCTGTTTCGCTGCCCGATTGACATAGAGTTTGAGGGCGCCCCCATTCTGAGCGACCGCCAGATCCACACGCCCATCGCGGTTGAAGTCTGCCAGGGACGCCCCCCGCTGCTCGCCCAAAACCAACACCCCCGATTCCGTCGAGTCCATTGCCCGAAAGCCGCCTCGCCCATCCCCGCGCAACCACAACCCCCTCCCGGCGTCGTCTCTCGAGATATCCGAAAACCCACCAAAAAAGTTTTGGCTCAGAAAAATGTCTTGGTGCCCATCGCCATCAGCATCACCGACGGCCAAGGAAAAGGCGGGCGCACGTTGTGCTTCCCGGGGGAGTGGCACAGCCTCAAAATGCCCGCCCCGATTGAAGAAGACGGTGCTCTCGAGATGGCTCGTGTCCAGAGACGCTGACTTGGCGTGATTCGGGCCTAGAATATCGGCGATGGTCGCTTTACCAAACGCCGCATGGGTGGGAAATTGCGCGCTTAATTCCGGCAAGCCCCGAGCCAGCCACGTGCGATCACGGATGGGAAACCATTGATTCCCGGAACCCCACGCCTCCATCATGCGGACAGTTCCGTCGCCGCCCCAATCGCCGTAAACCAATCTCAGAGTGGTCGGCATGTACAACTCGTAGACGGAATTTCGTCCCCAGTTGCCGCAAGCGAGGTCCAACCGACCGTCCCCATCAAAGTCGCCGGCCACGATCCCCGTCCACCATCCCGTGAATTTGGAGAGACCCAGAGGTTCAGTATTGTCAACCCATGCGTGGCTCTGCCGACGGAACACCCTGATAGAGCCCCATTCCAATGCCAATGCCAGTTCTGGGAGACCGTCTCCATCCAAATCCGCAGCGGTCGCTCCACTGACCAGACCCAATCCACGGAAAGGTTCACTCCATGCAGCGCTGTATGTGAGGACGCCGTTTTCGTTCAGCCAGATCCGTGACGACGACGGTTCCGGATAGTGCCCCGGCACAAACCGGCCACCCGCAAAAACATCGAGGTCACCATCTCCATCGAGATCCGCCGCGACCAGAGGGCCGAGACTATCAGCACCGGCGGGCAACTGATTAGCCGAGACCAAGTTGGTCGAAGCATAAACCTGGAGTTCCGAGTTACCCTTCGCGGCCCGTTCATAGTTGGAGGTCGCCACGATCCAGCGTCGGTTGCCTAACCCATCGGACCAGCCCAGCGCAGCCCCCTGATCGAGGGCGGTTGGGGCAGGGCTTTCACGTTGGTGGAATCCCCGTCCGCGATCGTTGTGAAAGAGGGCCAATTTGCCGCCCCGTCCCGACGGCACGATTAAATCATCCCACCCGTCGCCATCGACGTCGAACCAGCTGATACCCGGTCCCAACCGGCTCAATCGCCGAGGTAAGAGGGACTGCAACGAGCCCTCATCGAATGGCTCGTCCAGATGGCTCCAAACAGCCTGAGCACTGGCGTCTGAAAATAATTTTCCACGAGGCGGAAGGGTTCCGGTAACCGCCGTAGCAACCGGCGGAGCGTTTGTAGTTTGGTCGATGAGGTAGAGTTGATGGGCCAGAACATTGGAGACAACACTCAAGGTTCCATCCCGCCATCGCACCTCCAGCCGCATTGGGACTTGGGATTCGGGGTCGACTGCAAAGACGCGCTGAGCCTGGTCGCCCGAAAGATAACGACCTCCGGAAATCATTTCCTGCGATTGCGTCAGCGCCCCACCGATCAGCCGGATTCGCGCACCGATTCCCTGGGTGTTTCCATGGGCTCCATTCAACCGAACGGCAATTCGTGGGGCACGAGCCTCATTGCGGTAAATACTGACTGCCTCATTCAAGTTATTAACCACTAAGTCCAAATCGCCGTCCCCATCTAAATCGCCCAGAGCCATTCCATAGGACACCCCCACGTGGTCAAAGCCCCAATCCTCACTCTTCGGTTCGAATGTCCCATCGCCCCGATTTCTAAAGGCAGCGCTGCGGGTTCTCCAACGAGGATGGAATTGCATCGACCGCTTCAGCTGCGCCTCGGTGTATCGCCGCCGCCCGTCCTTAATCTCATTGTGGCTGTCCTGGTCCATCACATCAAACTCGAACCCGTTCGTGACCAGCAGGTCTTCGTACCCGTCCAAATCCACATCGAGAAACACGATCGTCCAGGTCCAATCCGTCGCCGCAACCCCGGCTTGAAATGCAGCCTCCACAAAGGACCCATCCGTCTGCCCATAGAACAACGTATTGCGATTGAACTGGGGTCGATTATCGGGCCGTTCAATATCCGCCGGACTCGGCCGATCCCTCATCAACTGAGTCACACGCCGGTCATGGCGGCGAGCCAGCATATCCACCACCATCAAGTCGTCACTGCCATCGCGGTTAAGGTCTCCAAAGTCCACGCCCATCGAGGATCGACTGGTATGGCGAAACTTCCAGGTCTCGATCGCCTGGAAGGTTCCTTTGCCCGTGTTGATCCAGATCCGATCGGGGGAGGTGTTGTCATTGCAGACGTAAAGGTCCGGATGCCCATCCCCGTTGATGTCCCGGAACATCACCGCTAAACCCCAATCCCGAAAAGGCGGGATAGGTTTGCCCTGTTCATTCAGGTACGTGCCGGATTCAAACTCGATTGCCTTAAACCGGCCTCCTCCTTCATTTCGATAGAATCCGTGTACCTCCGGAAGCTCACGAACCTTGCCATCTGGCAAGGCTTCAAACCGACCCTTCCACTTGGGTGATCGAGTGGATTCACCGTTGATCTTTGCGACCTCCCACTGATCGCCTTTTCGGGCCAAGGCAAACCGTGTCGTGGGATCCGCCAACATCATCGCGTCGATAAAATGAGTGCAATAAACGTCCAGATCGCCATCCCCATCAATGTCCCCCAGCGCAAGTGAGGTCGCCGAGGCTGTCCGAGACAGACCGGAATCCTTCACCTCACTCCATTGCCCCGTCCCGTTGTTGAGAAAAAGTCGGGTTCCGGCTGCGATCCCATTGACCAGAAGATCCAGATCACCATCGCCATCCACGTCAGCGAACGCAGCCCCCGTGGACAGTTGATTTGAACAAGCCGCATCGCCCAAAGCAGTTTCCTGGAAGCGCCAATTGCCCCGATTGCGATAGAGTCGATTGGGCCCTTCCAAATTGCAGAAGTAAATATCGGGTCGACCGTCGGCGTCCACATCGCCAATAGCCACTCCAGAGCCATTGTGCGCCACCGCATTGGTCAGATAGGAATCCTCACGGAGTTGATTGGTGAATCCGATACCCATGGCAGCGGCGTCGAGGCGCACAAAACCAAGTTTGCCATTGGAATTCGTCGACGAACCGGTCGAAAAAGGAGTGCTTCGGACGCGCTGACTTTTGGGCCCTGGCTCCACCGCCACGGTCCGAACCGCCGCGCCCCAAACCAGCAACGTCGCCACAAGAGCAGGAAAAACCGAATCCAAACAGCACACGTGTTCAGCAGAACAGGCACCTCGCCCCGAGTCAATCGCACGCCGAAGCGGTCCAGCCATTCGCAGGATGAAGCCAGAACCGCCTGAGGCAAGGCACTCCGTCCCCCCTTCGGCCATCGTCGTCTGCAGTCAATGCAAGAATGTGTGCCGGAAACAAAGTTGTTCACGAGCCTGATTCCCTTGAGGTTTCATCGGGGAATATTCCCGGATTGCATTTGCCTATGAGTCTAGGCGATCTGAGGACAGGCACAGTGCCTATCCAATGAAACGACTTTTTTCCGGCGCTTCCAGGTCTCTCTCATGGAGGATGACCCAGCTTGGAGTCTTACTGGCAACCGCCGCTTACTGGTTGGCATGCCGGCCCAACTCGCGACCTGACGACGGCGTCCAATTGCTGCTCTCCAGCGTCGAGATTCGTCCCGACTCCACCTTTGAACTGCGGTTTCCGTGGCCGGTGATTTCACCGGACCAAATTGGTCGCCCAATCGCGGCGCCGCCACTGCGTATCGAACCCGAACTCAAGACTGATTTTGTCTGGGTAAGCCGCCGCAGCGGTAAGCTCACGCCACGCGAGCCTCTTTCGCTCGGAACCCATTATCGGATCTACTTGGAGCCTGGCCTGAAGAATGCCAACGGGGTACCGCTTCCGAAGCGCCTGCTTCGCGAGGTTTCAACACCCAAGTTCGGGATCACGACCTGCGAGGTTTCGTACTGGGATACCAACGACATTCCTATTCTGCCGGAAATTCATTTGGTTCTGAATGCGGCAGTGACGTCGCAAGAGCTGTTGCGTCACGCAACGTTTCGACGCACCGGAACCAAACAATTCGTGCCGGCACGTCTCGTGGAGCCAGCCGACGTCCCGAACTCACCAGCGGAACGTATTACGGTTTCGCCCATACCCCTTCATCGGGAGAGGACGTGGCGAGAGCAATTCGGCATGAACCGGACCGAGCAACGAGCCGCAGTGCAACCCGCCGAAACCAAGGAAGACTTGGATCTCGCCACGGGGTCTTATCGATTGGCGCCTGCACTGCCACTGCCGCACGGTGACGGATGGTACTTCGTGATTGGGAGCGGACTAAAGTCTTCGGAATCCCCCAAGGCGCTGGCGGAATCCTACGTCAAGCCGCTTGGCTCGGTTCGACCCTTTGAGTTGCGCCCCATTGAGGCCGATTCGTCGGCGACGATTGGGCGCAACCTGCGATTCCATTTCACCAAGTCGATTCCAGCATCGATAGCGCCCGACGATTGGAGGCGGTGGATCCACATCGACCCACCGGTAACCAACGTGACAGCTTCCACTACAAGGAACGAACTCCGACTCGCAGGCGGTTTCAACCTGAACACTCGCTACACCATTCGAGTTGATCCTGGACTCCCTTCCTCCCAAAACCAAACCCTTGCCCAAGGCGTGCGACAAACCGTCGAATTCCAGCCGATGGAACCTCACCTTTGGTTTCCAACCTTTGAGACCGCCCAACTCGCCGCTGGCCACCGTGCGGTTCCGATTCAACGCATCAATGTGAATCGATTCCGGGTCCGCGCCAAACGCCTGGATGAACACACCCTGATTCATGCACTGCGCGCCTATGATCGCTACTTGGGCCGGATCCATCCCGGTGCACCACTGGACTTCAACGCACTAGCCGGGCGAACGATTTTCGAACGGGAATGGACGTTTCAAACGAGCGTGGATGAACTGGCCGAATTGGAATTGAGTTGGGATGAAATCCTGGGAGGGCCAAAAACAGGACCGGTCTTCCTAGCCGCGGAACCAGCCAACCTCACTAACTCAATGTGGTACCAGTCACGGTGGGATGCAGGTCCGCAGGCACTCGTGCAACTAACGGACCTTGGGCTAGCCTGGAAATCCACCTCCGGTGGCGTTCATGCCTGGGTTTTTTCACACCAGACCGCCCGGGGTGTCCCGGGGGTTAGACTCAGGCTGGCGAGCGCCGAGAACGAGTTTCTAACCGAAGCCCTAACGGATGCCGCCGGTATGGCACAACTCACCCGGGCGACGAATGCGCTCTGGCTGCTGGCCCAATACCAGCAGGATCTCCACGCTGTCGAGTTGGGCACCCATGACGTCCCGTTATGGTCGTTTCGGTTGCCGTGGAACCCAACCATCTGGGGCGAAAGTTCCAACCAATCGAAACCGCAGATCCAAGTACTCAGTGACCGGACTTGGTATCGAGCGAGTGAGCCCATCCACCTGAAAGGACTGGTTCGAACCTGGCGCCAGGATCAGTGGCAATTCCCCGACCAATCCACGGCGTCGCTCCGACTGGTGGATCCACGGGGCGATGTCCAGGTTCTCACCAATGTACCCATTTCATCCACCGGATCGTTCCAACTCAGCCTCACTGCCCCCAACCGCCCTCGCGGATCGTATCAGCTACAGGCCACAGTCGGTGAGGAAACCGTCATTCATCCCCTTCGCGTGGCCGACTTCCAAGCTGCCCCTTTTGAAGTCACCCTGGACACTGCCCATTCCTATTCAGCCGATTCCGTGATTCAGATTCCGGTGCAAGCCCGATATCTGCACGGAGAATCTCTGCAAGGCGCAAGAATGCGCTGGAGAGCGGAAACCCATCCCACTTCCTTTCGCCCGGCTGACTGGGATGGATTTGAATTCGGCATGGAGGAAAGGCTGGAGGAGGGATCCCATGAGTTCGTCGAGTTCCTGGGAGACGATGGGGCTGAACGTCTGCTGACCCCAACCAACGGACTGGTCCGTCTTCAAGTTCAAGCGCCTAAAGAAACCCCTCAACCTGTCCAGACTCAACTCCATGTGGAGGTCATCGACTTGAATGATGTCCTCATCTCCAAACGAGCCGAGTTCCTGATCCATCCCAGCGCCTTCTATCTCGGGTTCCGCTGGAAAGATGGCGTTGAATCGGTGCTAGCACCAGGCGCTCCACTTCAACTCGAAGTCGCCGCCGTCGCACCCGATGGAACCACTCATCAGCATCCGGTCGAGGTAACCGCCTCGCTCAAGCAAATCCTTTGGGAAACAGTTCGAGTCCAAGGAGCCGGTTGCACCATGGATTATGTGAGCAAGTCTCGCGTGGTGCCGATCGAAGAATTCACATTCGAGCTCGCACCCGCGCCTGTACCCGCGGGCGATTCGCTCTCTTCGAGACCTGCGGTGGAACCTCGCCGCCCCACAATGATGCGGGACTCAGGCGCTTTGGCCACCTTCCGCCCCGTGAACACGGCAGGACGTTATCGCATCGAACTGCGCGCCCGGGATTCCGCAGGGAACCCGATTTTGTCCACGCACACGTTTTACGTGAGCGGCGATGTCAACGTCGCTTGGAATCACAAAAATGGCAGTCAGATGGAACTGATTCCCCATCGCGAGAGTTATGAGGTCGGGGACACCGCCGAGGTCTTAATTAAAGCACCCTTTCCAGGAACGGTCTGGGTAACCGTCGAACGCGAGGGTGTCCGACGCAGTTTCACCAGGCTTCTCAAGAGCAATGCCGATACCGTTGAAGTCCCGATCCTACCTGGCGATGCCCCGAATGTTTACCTCTCGGCCACGCTAGTGCGAGGAAGCGACACCAGCAAACGGGAACACCCCATGCCGGAGTGGCGGCTAGGTTATTGTCAACTGGAAGTACGGCAACCCGAGAACCATCTCCAACTCGCCGTAACAGCCAACCCGGCGGAAGTGCAACCCGGAGGCACCGTTCACGTCGAGGTTGCTGTCACCCGCCCCGCATCTCGACGACTCACCAATTCAATCCCCGTCGCCCGTGCCGAAGTCACTCTCTATGCCGTCGATGAAGGCGTTCTACAATTGTCCGGCGACATAGTCCCTGACCCCTGGGCCTTCTTCAATCAACCGCGACCCCTCCAGGTTGGGACCGGCCATTCGCTGAATCGATTGCTTCCAGAAAACCCAACGCTGCTGGATTATCACAACAAAGGAGCCGTCATCGGTGGCGGCGGCAAGGAACATGGGGCATTCCTTCGTGAGGATTTTCGCCCATGCGCTTTTTGGGTCGCGGATCTCCAATCAGGTCCTGACGGCCGCGTCTCAGCTCAATTCCAAGTCCCGGATAGTCTCTCCAGTTTTCGTGTCGTCGCTCTCGCCACGGAAGGCCCCACAAGGTTCGGCCACGGCTCAACGGCGTTCACGGTCAACAAATCTGTCATGCTCCAGCCAACGGTGCCGCCGTTCACCCATCTGGGCGACGAACTCCGAGCTCGAGCCCTGATTTTCAATCGTACCACCCAAGCCATGCAGGTCGCCGTGTCCTTGCAACTCGACGACAAAGCGCGTGGAGCCCGCTCTCCTACCAACATCCACAATGGCCTTCGCCAAAATGTCCACGTCGAACCTAAAAGCGCTTCCTCGGTGTTCTTCGATGTGGCGCTTCAGGGAGTGGGTGAGTCCAAGTGGCAATGGTCAGCGACTCCCCAGGACATCCCCGCCTCGGGTGCTGTCGATCGGGTGATTTCAAAGACCCGGGTAGCCGAACCGCTGCCAATGGAGCGGGAGGTGCTCGCGCTCCGCACAGATGTCACTGAAACCAATTTGCTGGGGCTGGTGGATCCGCGGCTTTTGGAATCAGAAAGTCAGTGGACCATCCGTGTCTCGAATTCGTTACTCGGGGAGCTCGGTGAGAGCGTGGAACAACTGCTCCACTATCCTTATGGATGCGTGGAACAAACCAGTTCCAGCCTGTTGCCCTGGCTGCTGTTCAGTGACGCTTCTGACCTGCTCCCGGGTTTGGAGCAGAACCCGGCCAAGGTCGCCGCCGCCATTCAGGAGGGCATCACCCGATTGTTTGCTATGCAAACCAGTTCCGGTGGATTGGGCTATTGGCCGGGAGACAGCAACCCACTGTTCTGGGGGAGTGCCTACGCCGCCTGGGTACTGAGCCACGCCCGGGATCACTCGATCAATTTGCCTGAGGTTCCGTGGAACCGATTGCTGGAGTATCTCTCACGACAACTGCGACAGCGCGTGCACAAGGATCATTCCGCCTCCTGCCTAGCCCTGTACGCTCTCGCCCGATCCGGGCGTACCGAGCCCGCATGGTTCGATGTCCTCTCGCGCGAACGAGAGCGCCAAACACTGAACCTGGAACAACGCGCCCTCACCGTCCTCGCCATGTTCCACTCCGGAAATTCACCAGGTACAGCCGCCGCCGAATGGCTCGCGCCAGATCGATCTTCCACCAATCTCTCGCGATGGTTCGGTTCAGAGGATCGCACAGAGGCACTCCTGCTGATGGCTTGGGCAAGAACGGATCCTGCGTCATCCCACCTCGCTGCAAAAGTCCAGTCACTACTCGACCGCCGCCACGGTGGTCAGTGGGGAACCACCCAGGGAAACGCTTGGGCGCTCTACGCATTGTCCGGGCTGAGCTCCAGTGGGCGATCGCCAGAAGCCTGTTCTGGTTCCGTCGAAGTTGCCTCGACTCGATGGAACTTCGCTCTCCCAGACCGACCCGCCGCTGCCACCCATACGCTGACGATCCCTCGCGGCGCAGCCAGAGTTCCTGTCTCCCTCCGCAATCCCCAGCGCCGTCCTCTCCTCGTCCAGATCGCTGTCGCTTCACGACCTGTCTGGAATCCCCAGGGAACTGCGGCGGTGAACCAAGGATTTGGAATCGAACGTTCCTATCAGCGCCTCGACAGCCAGAATATCACTCACCCCGCAACTGGCTTGAAAGTCGGCGATCGCGTGCTCGTGACCCTGAAGATATCGGCAGACACGGATGCCAACTGGGTGGCCATTGAAGACCCGCTGCCTGCGTTACTTGAAGTCGCGCGACTTCATCCGGGTGAAACAGGTCGAATAAGTTCCGCACATCAAAAATGGACCGGAGATTTTGAAGAAATTCGAAATAACCGCGTCCGATTCTTTCGTAACGAGTTACCAGCCGACGATTACGAAATACGGTACATCGCCCGGGTACGTGGTGTTGGCACGGTTGCGGCGCCGCCCGCGCGTATCGAAGCCATGTATGAACCTCAACGCCGCGGCAGCTCAACAGCGACGACCCTTCAGGTCCGCGAATGAATTGGATCTCAAAACTTCGCATTGGCATGGGCCACCACCGATACCTGGCGGGTTGGCTCGCTGGTTTTGCGATTCCTGGCTGCGGTATCCTAGTCGCAGGCCTTGTTTTCCTGTACCAACTACCCCTGCCCCTCGCTCTGTTCCAACCCAGTCCTGGCAGCCTGGAGTTGCTGGATCGCAATGGACATCCACTCCGAACTACACGGAGTGCGACCGGGCAATTTCATGGCGTTTTGAGCGAGCAACAACTGCCCGCGACGCTCGTTGCGGCAACGCTGGCTGCCGAGGATGCTCGGTTTCATTCTCACAGCGGATTTGATATCCGCGCTATCCTGCGCGCCTCATGGCAGGCCATCAAGAACCGGCGCATCGTCTCCGGCGCTTCCACCATCACGCAACAGTTGGTCAAATTGTCTCTTCCCCTCCCGAAACCCTCGCGTCGGAACTGGTTCCGGAAGGCCTCGGAAACCTTCCAGGCCTGGCGTCTTGAAAAACTCTGGTCGAAGGAACAAATCCTCGCGGCTTACCTAAATCAGCTGGACTACGGCAATTTGAACCACGGAGCCGCCGCCGCCGCTTGGTCATATTTCCGAAAGGTGCCCGAGGATCTGAGCTTGGCCGAAGCCACCTTCCTCGCAGGAATTCCCCAATCACCCAGTCGTCTGAATCCTCGGCGCAACTTTCCGTCCACGAAAGCCCGGCAAGAATGGATTCTTGGTCGATTGGAATCCTTGGGTTGGATTTCGCCGACGGAATCCGCCCTCGCCCGACACGAATCCATCCAGTTGGCTCCGCCCGCCAGAACCTTTCTGGCGCCGCATTTTTCGGAGTTAGTTCTCCAGCAGGATCTCCCGGTGCAAGAAGGGCGACTTCGCACCACACTCGACCTCCAGCTCAACACCTTTTGCGAACAAACCTTGGTGAATCACCTGGCTCGACTCCGCGAGAAAAACGTTCGGAATGGGGCCATTGTCGTTCTTGAAAATGCCACGGGCGACGTGATGGCACTCGTCGGTTCTGAGGATTATTTCCATCCAAATCATGGCCAGGTAAATGGGGCCACCGCCCCCCGTTCCGCGGGCTCCACGCTCAAACCATTCACCTATCGCCTGGCCTTCACGCTTGGATCTACCCCAGCATCCTTAGCCGCCGATGTTCCCACGGAGTACGCCACGGCAACCGGCTTGTATCGACCCCAGAACTATGGACGTCACTTTCGAGGCCCGGTCCCGTATCGGGACGCTCTTGCCAATTCACTCAATGTTCCAGCGGTTCGGGTCTTGGATTCCATCGGCGGACCAGACGTCCTGATGACGGACCTGAAGCAACGAGGTTTTACCACACTCACCCGATCGCCTTCGGAATACGGACTCGGCCTCACGTTGGGAAATGCCGAGGTGACCTTGCTCGAACTCGCCAATGGCTACGCGTCGCTGGCACGACTCGGTGATTGGAAACCTATTAGACTCTGGACCCATCCCCTCCCCCAAACCAATCCGCCATGCGCCTCGACCCTATCGCCACGACAGCGTCTTGCCGGTTGGTGGATTGCCGACGTTTTATCCGACAACCGCGCGCGAGCTCGAGAGTTTGGATTCGATTCCCCACTTCATCTAAGTTTTCCCGTGGCCTGCAAAACCGGCACCAGTACCGATTATCGGGATAATTGGGCTGTGGGTTATACACCGGAATTCACTGTCGCCGTCTGGGTGGGCAACTTTGATGGCACACCCATGCAGGGGATCTCCGGTGTGACCGGTGCTGCGCCCATTCTTCAGGATATCTGGGAACACCTGCACCTCGAACGCGGCACCTCCTGGTACGAACGGCCGAGCAACCTCGTGTCCGTGGCCATCCACCCTGTGACGGGCAAACGGATTTCAGCCGTCAAACATTCCATCCAGAGCACTCAATCGTCGG
This sequence comes from Verrucomicrobiales bacterium, assembly GCA_005793375.1. Taxonomy (GTDB): domain Bacteria; phylum Verrucomicrobiota; class Verrucomicrobiia; order Limisphaerales; family UBA9464; genus SXSK01. The sequence continues at coordinate 14,697 of SXSK01000201.1, forward strand.
AAATCTTGGAATGGCTGCCACCAGATTTACTGCCTGAAGTTCATACCCCCAAGGATCGGGATATCCGAGGACGAATCGCCATTGGTCCTGAGTTCAAGGCATGGCTGGCAGACGAAGGGCGACATCATCAATCGGAATGGTTCATTTCGACGTCGATAGAGCCCTTCTCGAACCCGCTTCGCGTGATCTCACCTCACGAAGGGATTCGCTATTTCGTGGATGCCGATTTGCCCGCGGATTCGCAGCGCCTACACCTCCAGGCCTCGTTACCCTGTGACTGGAGTTGCGAAACGCTTCGGTGCACCCGAATAGGCGACATCGACGTCGCAGAATTGCGGCAAGGCCGACATCGGCTGATCGCACGCCACCCAGCAACCGGATCTACAGTTGAACGTTGGATCGACGTGAGTCGCTATTGATGGTTCCCTTTGGAGTGTCGGCAGTCCCCTACCGCTAATTCTCCAAGACTTTCTCTTCGAACATCACTGCCGTCAAAACCGCCGACAACGAATCCTTAAGAAAGCGGCAGAGGTCTGCCGCGCCAAAAATGCGGCTTGGATCAGCGAACCAGCGAAGGTGCCACGTAGTAGAGCCGCCCGGGCTGTAAGGCCTTTGGCAAGTCCAACCCAAGATCCACCCGCACACCGCGGGACTCCGCCTTGCCAAACAATCCGAACAAGTTGCCGAAACTGAATGGCATCTGGTAGATGACGAGGTTGGCTTCCTCAATGCCGGCTATCTTCTTGGCGCGCTCCACCGCGACATCAAAACCACCCAACTCATCCACGAACCCTTTGTCGTAAGCCGTCTTACCCGAAAGTATCCGTCCATCCGCCATGGATTCCCAGTCCGCAGCCAAGGGGCGACCCTCATCGTTGTTTCGTTGGGAGGCTTGATTTCGACCCTCCGCCACCACCGCCTTAAACCGTTGGAACGTTTCGGTGATCATGTCCTGAATCATCGCCTTCTCTTCGACGGTCTCATCCTCGGGACGTTTGTCCGGACTCATCATATCCTTGAACTTGCCACTCTTGAAGACAAGGGGACGCACGCCGACCTTGTCCATCAACCCGCGCCAGTTGTAGCTTTGCATGATCACGCCGATGCTGCCCGTGATCGTGAGTTCATTGGCAACAATCCAGCGGCACGGTGCACTCACATAGTACCCCCCCGAAGCCGCCACGTTGCCCATCACCGCGACAACCGGTTTGGCGGAATCGCCCGTTTGAAATTCCTGAAGCAACCGATAAATATCATCGCTCGCCAGCACTTCACCGCCAGGTGAATCCACTTTGAGGATAACGGCCTTCACATGCTTGTCATGGGCAGCCCGGTCCAACTGATCGTGGACAAGATCCACCAAAGTAGACCCATCCGGATCCAAGGCTTGACTACTGATAACCCCATCGATCGAAACAATCGCAATCTTGTCGCGGGTATCGTTGTCCTCAACCACCGCCTCCAACAAATGGTCGCCACTGTGGCGGCCGTGTCGCTGGGTAACCATCGAGGCTCCACCGATTGAACCGAGACTCAAGATTAAGTTCCCCAACAAACTGATTCCCAAGGCAATCACTAGTAGAAAGGCTACGATCCGCCACCCATTGCTCCGGCGGGGGGGGGGATTGGGAGCAGCCGGCGAAGGCAGCAGCGGCATCGCTCTGGGGGTGGCAGCTACCAATGGGGGAGGCGCCGAGGGTTGGGAAGACGACGCGAACTCTGGCTGGACGGGATCCTGCATAAACGTCCGTACCCTAAGGGAGCTCCTCGGATCGGGCAAGCGCAGCAACAACTCAGCCAACAGTCTCGTGATGAACAAGAACCGCCATGAGATGGAACTTCGGAAGTTCCAACCGCCGAAAGGCGGACCTCCGAACTCCCGCCCCTGCTCGGAGTCCCACGTTTAGGCGGCTCCAACGCAACCCGAAGCCAAATGAAAAAGACTGCAAGCCAGTCCATGAGGGCGGACAACGCGTTTTCCATGGAAAGCCGCCCTCAGCCATTGCGCCCGTCTGGAAAAACCGCTAACGACGGGTGTGGTTTGTTTCGTCATAGTTCTAGTCCTCTGGGTTTTTAGTGTTTGCCTCCATGAGTTCGCACACGCTTGGGCGGCCGAACGAGGTGGGGACTACACCGTGCGGGAAAAAGGCTACCTCGATCTCAACCCCATCCGCTACGCCAATCCTGTGTCCAGCCTCTTGTTCCCAGTGCTTTGCCTTCTCTTGGGGGGCATTGGATTGCCCGGTGGCGCCGTCTACATCAATCGGGCGCTGTTGAAATCGCGGGGATGGGACAGCTGGGTATCCTTGGCTGGGCCATTGGCAAACCTTTGGTTGGCCGCCCTGATCGCATTTCTGTTTCGATTTGAGATCCTTCCCCACAACAGCACCAGTCTGGCCAGCATTTCCTTGGCGTTTTTGGGCCAACTCCAGGTCTACTCCATCTTGCTGAACCTGCTGCCACTGCCGCCATTGGATGGCTTTCAAGCCCTCGCCCCATGGCTCCCGTCACCGGTCCGTGAAGCCGGTTACGCTGCCGCCAATGCCAGCATGATCATCCTCTTTCTCGCACTCTGGAATGTTGCCGCCATCGGAGGCGCCTTTATGGATGCGACGGCCCTCGGCATGCATCTTCTGGGTATCCCAATCGATCTAGCGATTGCCGGATACCGAGAATTTCGATTTTGGAACTGAAGCAACGCCTGTCGTGGAGGCACCAGAGGATCGCCTTTGTGCCCCGTGAATTGTGATGCCATGTTCAGTGCTAAACAGACTGCAGGAGTTCCCGTCGAATCATCGAACCACCCATACCGAGCAAGGCGCCAAGCGAACCAAGCGCTCGGCTACACTGCCAAGCAATCGATCTTTCAGCGTGGATTTCGTGGACGAACCAACAATTAGCAAGTCGGCCTCACACCGCGTTACAGAGTCGCTGATTACGTTCACGGGCGAGCCTGAGCGCAGTTCTGAATAGCTATTCGCCCACGCATTTCGTGTCCGGTTCAATAGCGCGCGTAGATGCAACTGGGCTGCACGACGAAGTTCGCGTTGCACCTGAGACGTATCGACCAGCAATTCCGTGCGAATCGACTCGACGACGTGTAACAAGGTCAAACGAGCATCAAACTCCTTGGCCAGGGACACCGCCTGCCGCAACGCCTGGATGGAAGTCCTTGAGAAATCGATCGCAACGAGGATGGATCGACATGCCTCAATCTCAGCGGGTTTGCCAGCTACCGGCTTGCCGCGTTGTCGAACCACCAACACGGAACATGGTGCCAATCGAACCACCCGTTCCGCCGTGCTTCCAATCAGCACCTGTTTGAAGCCGCTGTGTCCGCGCGTTGAAAGCACGATCAACCCGGCCTTCCATGATTCGGCTGTGTGGCAAATCTTCTCGAACGGCACTCCATCCGCCACAATTCGCGTGGGCTGCATCGTCTGTGGGAGTTCCCGTTCCAGCAACTGGGTCAGGTTCACGCGCCCTTCACGTCTCGTGTCAAACGACAATCCAACCTGTTCGGCCGCACTGTGACTGCCCGGCCGATTCGGGCGAGTCACGTGCAAGACCCCCAGTGTGGCGCCAAAACGCTCAGACAGGAATGCCGCAGTGCGCATCGCGTCAGTCGACGGTTCCGAAAAATCGACGGGCGCCAATATCTTCGAGGGATAAGGGACCAAGCGAATGTTCGGAGCAGAAGCGTTCATATGCCCTTACTATTAATGCAAAAGTGCCTCGGACTCACCTCAAATTCTCAGCAGGTCTGATGCTTGCTTGGCATCGTTTGGGAGCAGTTCTCACGGTGCGGCGCATTACGCCCCAGCCGCCTAAAGCACTCGTCGCGCCACCGGAATCGGCATTTTGATCCTCGCCTCCGTTAGAGCACGGATTACGAGGGTAAACACGTCATGACCCCAGCAACCGCACCTTACTCATAGCGCAGCGACTCAATAGGGTCGAGATTCGCCGCTTTCCAGGCCGGGTAGGTTCCGAAACCGATACCAACCAGGGAACAAACCGCCAGCCCGATCAACGCCCAGTCCACTGGAAATACAGGGGGCGTACCTAAAGCAAAGGCCGCCAGATTGCCGGCGAGAATTCCCAGGATAATTCCCACCACTCCGCCCAGCTCGCAAAGCACTACCGCCTCCAGAATAAATTGGGTCATGATACTGCGTTTCTTGGCGCCGATCGCCCGCCGGATCCCAATCTCCCGGGTGCGTTCTGTCACGCTCACCAACATGATATTCATGATTCCAATACCTGCGGCGAGTAAAGCGATGCTGCTGATCACTCCGGCCCCGGCACGAACGGCGAGCGTGATACTCCGGAACTGGGTGATCAGGGAATCATTGGACATAATTTCAAAATCGTCCCCCTCTCCTGGCGGCACGCGGCGAACGGTCCTTAATACCCCGCGACTCTGCTCAATGGTATCGTCGAATGTCGCACGCGAAGTCGCTTGAATTTGAATCGTGATCGGCGTCTCCCGCCCATACAGATTCATGAGGGTGCTAATCGGAATCGCCATGAAGCTGTCCTGACTCCTGCCAAAAATACTCCCCTTTGGCTCCAGCACACCCACGACAGTATACCGAATACCGTTGAATTGAACCCAGTCCCCGATTGGAGTTGAATGCGGAAACAAGATCTTGGCTAACTCGGCCCCGAGAACCGCTACGCGGCGAACCGCATCGATATCCCCTTGAACCAAGGATCGTCCTTCCGCAGCCACCAGATTTCGGGTTTCGAAACTTTCGGGCGAATAACCACGGAATGAGACATCCGGATTGGTTTTTCGGAACTGGGATCGCACTTCACCCAGGACACGTTCCGAACTGGCACTCACGTGCCTTGCCAGCGTTACCCGCTCCTTCAAAGCGAGCGCGTCCTTCAGATAAAACTTCTTTCGCCTCAAATACTTCTCGTTCGATTCCATGTCGTCATCGACCTGAATCGCGGGAAACCGCTGGAATTGGAACGTATCCGTTCCCATCTGTGTCATCTCGCGCTCAATGTTCCCTTGAAGGGCGCGAATCGCCGTCATGACCAGAATGATGCTGAATACCCCGATCAGGATTCCGAGCAAGGTCAGAGAGGAACGGAGCTTGTGGCCCGAGATGGACTGGATCGCCATCAGAAACGCTTCGCGCAGCTCGGAAAAAAACAAATGAAAGCGCATGGTGGTGGGAGGCTTAATCGGCGCGCAGGGCCTCGACTGGGTCCATGCGCGCCGCCCGCCACGCCGGCAGGAACCCGCTAACAATGCCAGTCGCGATCGAGACGAGCAAGGCGATGCCCACCAGCCACCATGGCATGGATGCCGCGAGAAAACGGTCAATCACGAACGTCAGTGGCCAGGAGATGGCAAGGCCCAGTAGACCGGCGAACAACGTAATGGACGCCGCTTCGACAAGAAACTGAATGAGAATCGTGCGCCGTTTGGCGCCAATCGCTTTCCGCACGCCGATTTCCTTGGTGCGCTCAGCGACGCTCACAAACATGATGTTCATGATGCCTATCCCGCCCACAAACAACGAAAGCCCCGTGATAAACAATCCCACGATGGCCATGGTGCCACCAATCTTGTTGAAAAATTCCAACAAAGCATCCTGTTGATTGATCGCAAAGTCATCCGACTTTTCAGGGGGTACCCGGCGCAACTTGCGCATGATTCCCCGCAATTCCTCTTTCGCCTCCCCCATCTGGGAAACATCGCGCACCTTCACTTGAATTGTGAGGTCGGGCCAGCGCGTGAAATCAGACGTGAACCGAGTGATGGGAATGACAATCTGATTGTCGAAATTGAATCCCGTGAAGAATTGCCCTTGTTTGTCGATCACTCCAACGACTTCGAACACACCTTCATTCAATTTCACCCGGGAACCCAGGGCGCCTCCATATGGAAAAAATCGTTCGGCGAGATACGCTCCCAGCACACACACTGGTCGTCCGCCAGCGACATCCGAGGCGGAGAGCCACCTTCCCGAAGTGAGGCCTAATCCACGAACCAGCGCGCTCTGCTCAGAATTCCCAACCACCCAAACCCCGCGGGCTTTCTTTTTCTCGTAGCTCACCGTCCCATTGCCCTGGGTCTCCACACTCACCGCTCCAGCCATGGTAGCTGACCGTTCGACATCCCGCGCGTTCTGAAGGGTAATCTCACGACGATTTCGCGACGCCAGCCATTCCTGCTCCCCAGTCATCCACGAGAATCGCTCGATAAACAGCACATCCGCTCCGATGCCTGCAATGCTCTTATTAAACGCCGTGTTCAATCCAGCGATGGCCGTCCCCATCAGGGTCACCGTCACGATGCCGATCACGATGCCCAACGTAGTGAGGCCCGCGCGAAGCTTATTGGCCTTCAATGCCGTCCAGGCAATTACCACTGACTCCCGAATTTCGACAACCAACGTCATGGGTGGAATAGCCTCTCGAGCATTTAACTCGGCGTGGGTTGGGTTTTCGCGCTGGTCATCGATGAACTTCCCAGGCTCCTCGCCACCACCCGTTGATTGCGGTTTATTTCGTCCGCGGCGATCAAACCATCCCGCAGACGGATGATTCGCCGGGCGTGTTGCGCCACCTCCTCTTCATGGGTCACCACAATGATGGTGTTACCCTTGCGCGACAATTCTTCAAAGAGTCCCAGAATCTCCTCCCCGGTCCGCGAGTCGAGATTTCCGGTCGGCTCATCCGCCAGCACAATGCTGGGTCGGTTGACCAATGCCCTAGCGATGGCCACGCGTTGGCGCTGCCCGCCCGAGAGTTCATTGGGTTTGTGATGCATCCGATCCTGCAAGCCCACATGAGCCAGCGCGTCGCGCGCACGGTCACGGCGTTCTTCTTTGGACACCCCGGCGTAGATCAAAGGCAATTCCACATTATGCCACGCGTCGGAACGGGACAGTAGATTGAAGCTCTGAAAGACAAATCCAATTTCTCGATTGCGAATCTCCGCCAAGGCATTGTCATCCATGTCCGCCACATTGTGTCCGTTGAGCTCGTAGACACCACTCGAGGCGGTGTCCAAGCAGCCCAGGAGATTCATCAAAGTGGATTTCCCCGAACCACTCGGACCCATGATGGCCAAGTATTCTCCCTTTGCGATTTCCAATGTAACCCCTCGCAACGCGTGAACGGTTTCGGTCCCCATTACGTAGCGCCGAGTTAACTCTCGAATCAGGATCAATGGCATGGGCTGGTGTGGCCAGTAACTTATTGAGGGCATCGACCGGGGCCTCAAGCGTGCCCCTGCCAATATCCGCTCAGTTCACTTTGGGCTCTTTTCGACCTTGGGATTGTTGTCCACCCGAATTTTCTTCCCCTCTTCTAGCTCGCGGGCAATGGCCTTGTAACTGCCCGTAATTACCTGATCCCCTTCCTTGAGGCCCTGGATGATTTCGTAGGACGAATCATCGCTGATGCCGCGGGTCACCGGGATCATGGCCGCGGTGGCACCTTGGATGCCAAAAACCACATCAACGGGTTTCGGGCCGGACTTGTCCCTTTTCTTCAGCAGGTCCGCCAAATCCTGTTTGTCACGTTGCTCTTCCTTGGAGACTTTTTTCTTTTCCTCATCCTTTTTGGCTCCCTTGGGCAGTCGCGTCGTGATCGATTGGATGGGTACAGTCAGGACATTGGTGCGATACCGAGTTTCGATTTCAGCCGTCGCGGACATTCCTGGGCGAAAGAATTCCTTGTCCTGGATTCGGATGCGCACCTCAAACTTGGTGGCTTCCTGCTGCGTATTGGCTCCTTGGGTTCGCGCGGAATTGGCGATCTGGGTCACGACGCCATTGAACTTGCGATCCCGAAACGAATCCACTTCCAGGCGGGCTTTCTGGCCCGGCGTGACCAACACCACATCGATTTCACCCACCTCAACCCGCGCCTCCATCTCATTCAACTCGGCCACCGTCATGATCTCGGTGCCTGCCATCATGCCCGTGCCGACCACGCGTTCACCCACTTCGGAGATGAGCCTGGAGACCGTTCCATCAATCGGTGCGTAGATGGTCGTCTTAGACAGGTCTTCTTCCGCCTTTTTCAAAGAGGCGCTGGCCATCTCGACCTGGTGTGTGGCCGCACGGGCCTGCGCTTCCGCGGCTTCTGTCTGTGCCTTGGCCACCTTGGCTTGGGCTTTGGCCACTTGATTGGCCGTATTCACATCGTCGTAAATTGAACCACTGACCAACTTGCGTTCAAAAAGCTCGGCGGTCCGTTTGAATTCAGCCGCAGCCTTCAAGAGGTTGGCTTCCGCCGTCAACTGGCTCGCCAATGACGACTTGTACTGTGCTTCGGCCGAACTGCGGTTGGCCTCGGCAGCACTCCGGTTCGCCTGGGCGGAATTGCGGCTCGCAATGTAAAAATCCGGGCGGATCTTCACCAACAAGTCGCCTTTTTTGACCAACTGCCCTTCCTTGACCGGCAATTCAATAATCTCACCGCTAACTTCAGGGCTGATTTTGACCTGGAGCACCGGCTGGATTTTTCCAGTGGCCGTCACCAACTCGGTTAAACTCCGCCGAACTGCCGGCTCAGTCTGGACAATAATAATCTTCTTCTGCTCCTTTTTGTAATAGTAGGCACCACCGCCGCCTGCAATCAGCAGGAAGAATAGACCCCCCACGACCCATAATTTTCGTCTGGTCTTCGATTTAGGATTGGCCATCGTCTTGATATTTAGGACACCTAAATTGCAGAGTTGTTTCAGTAAATCATCGCGAGGAACTCTCCAGACTCGGGCTCGACCATCGCTGTCCCGCTCGAAGAATTTCAAAACGCTGACCCAGACGGCCACACACCTCGACAAATGCTCCTGGATTTGCCGTGTTGAACTCGAAAAGTTCATAATGACAGGGGATAACGCATCGCGCCCCCATGTCGGCCGCGAGTTGTGCCGCTTCAGGGCCATTCAAATTGCCAGGCACACGTCGCTCCGGCGCACGACCATTGATCGGCAGTAAGGCCAAATCGATTTTCCAAGGTCGCAGCAATTCCTCCAGGCCCGGGTACCTCAATGTGTCGCCACTGTGGTAGAGATTCCAAGGACCGAACCGCACCACGTAGCCGAGGTAAATGTGGTTCCCGGCAGCATCTCGAGCCAGGTCTTCGTGTGCCGCGGGAACCCCAATCAATTCAAAGCCTCCCACACTCACAGAGCCTCCAGCTCTCACTCCGATCAACGTCTCCTCAGGTATCCCAACGCGTTGTGCCGCAAACGCGCGATTCGCCTCGGGCACAACCAACCTCAAGCCGGGATTGGCCTGAAACATCGGACGCAGGGTTTCCGAGTCCAAATGATCGGTATGGTTATGGCTCGAGGTGACCACACTCACAAAGCCCAATCGTCGGGGATCCACCACAAGTTCGGTCATCCGGACATGCGGCTTATCCGTCTGGGCATACTTCTTGGTCAGCGAATCGGACAAATACGGATCCAGCGCCAAGAAATGACCCTGCCACGCCAACAAGAACCCACTCTGTCCGAACCACCAAACATGAAACTCGTCCCCACTCCTGGAAACGGCCCCGACGTCCGCCAGAAAGTCGTCGTCTTGGAGCACCGGTTTGATCACAGAACGATCATAATAGGGGTTTAGCAGCGACCGGCAAATTACGGTCGTGAAAAATTAACCGCGTCAACTTTCGGTGTGCCGGCAGCCCTCTGCCTTTAAGTAATCGATTGCCCCAATCATATCCCTCCACCATCCATAGCCTCAATCTGTCGTCCAAAGTCACTGCTCACCAACACCCACAAGAGCCTGCGGGGACAGGCAGCCGGGCAGTTCTTCACCGGCTGAATTCACCCCGTTGGAACCCCAGACCACCACAGAAATACAGCATTTCACCCCACTCGCCTCCTTTACTCACCACGCCCCGCTAGGTACTTCGACGAACGATCGTCATGAATCCCAGCGACAATTCACCCTCGACCCCAGGGACCCCAGAACCTGCTCCCCGGCGAAAGTACATCCGCACAGTGGGGCCGCGCCTCCGCATCCTGCTGCGCGTGGTGTTGGGGTTGTTCGCCATCCTCGGCGCGAACTCGGTTTATCTCAGTGCGATCACGTTCTTGAACTGGTTCGCCAAAGAGAAAGGCGTTTCGTACGAGAACTACTTCTATCAATCCATGTTCCTGGCCCACTTGGTCCTGGGACTGTTGATCGTTCTACCCATCATCGTTTTCGGAATCTTTCACATCAAAAACTCCCGGAATCGGCCCAACAAGAATGCCATCCGCGTCGGTTATGCCCTCTTCGCGGTTTCAATTGCGCTGCTCATTTCCGGTGTGGTGTTAATGCGCGTCGAGGGTATGGAGTTTCTACAACTCAAATCGCCCAACACTCGAAGCGCGGCTTATTGGATCCACGTTCTCACACCCTTTGCGTGTATCTGGCTCTATATACTTCATCGTCTCAGCGGCCCCCGTCTACAATGGCGAGTCGGAATGGCCTGGGCAGCAGCCGTCGGGGTCGTGGTTCTAGGGATGATTGCACTGCACACGCACGATCCCCGACGTTGGAATGTGCAAGGTCCCAAGGAAGGGGAGAAATACTTTCACCCATCCAGTGCGCGAACCGCCACCGGCAATTTCATCCCGGCAAAGACCCTGATGAACAACGAGTATTGCCTCGAGTGCCACAAGGACGTTTACAATACCTGGCTACATTCCGCCCACCGTTTCAGTTCATTTAACAACCCCTTCTATCTCGCCAGCGTCAACGAATCCCGGCAGGTAATGCTCCGGCGCGACGGCTCGGTGCAGGGGTCACGCTGGTGCGCTGGCTGCCACGACCCGGTTCCGTTCTTCAGCGGTGCATTTGATGATCCCAATTTTGACATGAAGAATCACCCGACCTCCCAGGCCGGAATCAGCTGCACCGCCTGCCACTCCATCACCGCCTTGGAGGGAAGTGACAAAGGAATGATCGGAAACGGTAATTACACCATCGAAGAACCCGTCCACTATCCTTTCGCCTTCGCCCCAACCAATACGCTCGCCTTTTTCATCAACAAACAATTGGTCAAGGGCAAACCCGCTTTCCACAACGCCACCTTCCTCAAGCCATTCCATAAGACCGCCGAATTTTGTTCCACCTGCCACAAGGTCGGCATTCCGCGCGAGGTGAATCACTACAAAGAGTTCCTCCGCGGACAAAACCATTACGATTCTTACCTCCTCAGCGGGGTGAGTGGGGTCAATGCCCGCGCCTTTTACTACCCCGAGAAAGCCAGGCTCAATTGCGCCGAGTGCCACATGCCTCTCCAGAAGTCCGATGATTTTGGCGCCCGTCAGTACGGCACCAACCAGTTTCTGGCCGTCCATGACCACCTCTTTCCCAGCGCCAATACCGCCATCGCCCCTATTCGAAATCAGCCCGACATCGTTAAGCTCCACCAGGAATTCCTCAAAGACTGCGTCCGGGTTGACATCTTTGGCGTGAAAGAGGGAGGCACCATCGATTCGCCACTCATCGCCCCAGTCCGGCCAACTTTGCCCAAACTCAAACCGGGCCGAAGTTACCTGATCGAAACTGTGGTTCGCACCGTCAAACTCGGGCATCCATTGACCCAGGGAACAGTGGACTCAAATGAATTGTGGGCAGATGTCCGCGTGATCGAACCGGACGGCGATCTGGTCGGGCGCAGCGGCGCCATGGGACGATTTGGCGACGTGGACCCATGGTCGCACTTCATCAACGTCTATATGTTGGATAAGAATGGCGGCCGAATCGATCGACGCAACGCTCAGGATATCTTCGTACCGCTCTACAACAACCAGATCCCCCCGGGCGCCGCCGCCGTGTTGCACTACCAACTCACGGTGCCACCAACCCAACGCGAACCATTGAAGGTCGAGGTCAAGGTCCAGTACCGGAAGTTCGATACAATCTTTTACAACTACGTCTATGGCAATGGCTACACCAATGGCACGCCGTTCCAACTCACCAACGACCTGCCGGTTACCACCCTGGCAAGCGACGCCGTGACCTTTGAAATAGACGGGGGCACCCCCCTGCCCAACTCATCGACCAACTCGCCCATCCCACTCTGGCAGCGTTGGAATGATTATGGCATCGGTTTGTTCCTGAAGGGAGACAAGGGTTCCGAGAAGGGCGAATTGGTTCAAGCAGCGCACGCCTTCGAACAAGTCGAGAAACTGCGCCGTGCCGATGGCGCGCTCAATCTAGCCCGTGTCTACTTCAAGGAGGGCCGGCTGAACGACGCCGTGGCTGCCTTACAACGAGCCAATGACACGAATCGCTTCGAGCCACCGGGCAATCGTTGGACCATCGCTTGGTTAAACGGCCTCGTGAACAAACAGAATGGTTATCTCGACAAAGCCATCAGCGAGTTCACCAGCATCCTCGAAGATCGATATCCCGAGCTGGAAAAACGTCAGCTCAACTTCAGTCGCGATTACGAAGTCATCAATGAACTGGGCCAGACACTCTTTGAACGCGCCAAGATGGAGCGAAACAATGCGGCTCGACAACGCGAGTTCCTGGAGGCAGCCCTCAAGCGCTTCGAGGACACGCTGAAGGTCGACAGCGAAAACGTCACCGCTCACTACAATCTCGGTCTCATCCACGGCCAACTCGGCAACGCCGAAAAGTCCGCCGAACACCGCCGCCTGCACGAGCGTTATCGGCCCGATGACAACGCCCGAGACCGTGCCGTATCCATTGCCCGTCGACGCGATCCAGCCGCCGACCACGCCGCCCAGGCGATCGTCATTTACCCACTGCAACGAACCGGAACTCACGGGATTCGAACGGCAGGCTCCGTCGAGGATTCCCGAACCTCGAAGCTGGCTCAAGGCAACCCTTAGGGCAGCGCACACTTCCTTAACCCCGTTCAGCTCAGTTAATACGCCCCGACCCAACATTCTCGATCGCATGGCCACCCCATCACCCATTCCGCCACCCGAGGACTCCGAAGACATCCTTGCGCAGGATGAGTCGCTCATCGGCCGCGGCATCCAACGGTCCCTGGTTGTGCTCGTCACCCTCGCAGTGCTCGGGGGAATGGCGTATTGGTACTTGCGCCCACGAAAAGTTGACGGCCCGACGCAGCTCACCAAAATCTCCGCACCGACGGCGCAGGCCACCCCTCGAGCCACCGTCCCCAAGGTCCCGTTTACCGACATCACCGCCGCCACAGGAATCACCTTCCGACACGAAAATGGCGCCTACGGAGATAAGCTCTTGCCCGAAACCATGGGGAGCGGCGTGGCGTTCTTTGACTTCGATTCGGACGGTGATGCCGACCTCCTATTCGTCAATTCGACGTGGTGGCCTTGGAAACGTCCAGACGGAGCCAGCGGCACCCCCCCCACAGCTGCGCTCTACCGCAACGAGACTACAAGCGGACAAATCCGGTTTACCGACGTTACGCAGGGTTCCGGATTGGATATTCCTCTGTATGGAATGGGGGTCGCCGTCGGGGATTATGACAACGACGGCCGACCGGATCTATACCTGACTGGTGTTGGGGGAGGGCGATTGTTCCACAATGACGGAAATGGTAAGTTCGCAGAAAAGACGGTCGCGGCGGGCGTGGGTGGCGACTCCAGAGATTGGAGCACTGCCAGCACCTGGCTCGATATCGACAACGATGGCGACTTGGATTTGTTCGTCGCCAATTATGTCCGGTGGTCGAGGGAGATTGATTCTGAAGTGGGCTACAAACTGACGGGCGGCGCCCGAGCCTACGGCCCCCCAATGAATTTCGAAGGTTCCCTGCCACAGCTCTATCGGAATAACGGCGACGGAACGTTTTCCAATCAATCGGACAAAAGCGGACTTCACGTGCATAATCCAGCCACCCGCTTACCCGCCGCCAAAACTCTCGGCGTCGCCCCGATGGATATCAACCACGACGGCTGGATGGACCTGGTCGTGGCCAACGACACCGTTCAGAATTTCGTGTTTACCAACCGTCACGATGGAACGTTCGCCGAAATCGGCGCACTTACTGGACTCGCTTTTGACAGCGCAGGCGCCACGCGCGGCGCCATGGGTATCGATGCCGCGACCTTGACGCAGGACGGCAAACTCGCCTTCGCGATTGGCAATTTCGCCAACGAAATGACCGCTCTGTACGTCGAACAGAATGCCTCCACCCCCGCATCACCCCAATACGCCGACGAGGCCATCCCGTGGCAGATCGGTGGGCCGAGCCGCGACCCACTCAAATTCGGCGTCTTCTTCTTCGATTACGACCTCGATGGGCGTCTCGATTTGTTAACCTGCAATGGCCATCTCGAAGAAGAAATCGGGAAGATCCAGCACGGCCAAAACTACGCCCAATCGGCGCAGCTCTATTGGAATGATGGCGACACGGGTTTCATCTCGGCGACTGCCGGCGATTCAGGTCCGGACCTATTCAAACCGATCGTCGGCCGTGGGAGTGCCTATGCCGATATCGACGGCGATGGCGATCTGGATGTGGTATTTACAGCCCTCCGGGGGAACCCAGTCCTGCTGCGCAATGATCGTCCGGCCGGACACCACTGGTTGCGCGTCAAACTGATCGGTTCGAAATCCAACCGCGATGCTGTTGGAGCTGTCGTGACAATTCGAGCCGCCGGCCAAACCCATACCCGTCACATCACTCACACCCGAAGTTACCTCTCCCAAAGCGAGTCGACATTGACTTTCGGATTGGGGACAGCCGCCACCATCGAGTCCATGGAGATTCTATGGCCGGGTCAGATGTCGCAATCCATCCAACCGCCCCCTGTCGACAAGCTTGCGATCATCGAGCAACCGCGGTGAAAGTCGCGGCGTGACATCGAACGCCGCTTTGCCAGAACCCATCGTGCAGCTCGTCAGCGCCCTCAGCCGGTTGCCAGGTATCGGGCCTCGCTCCGCGGAACGACTGGCGTTGCATTTGGTTCAAGTGGATCCGTCCGTAGTAAAAACCTTGGCCGAGGCACTGCTTCGCACGCGCGAACGGGTTGCCTTGTGCCAACGCTGCGGTGCCCTCACAGAATCCCAGCCCTGCCCCCTCTGCGCCGCTGAATCCCGCGACGCCTCACTGCTCTGCATCGTCGAACGGGCTTTGGATGTTTTGAGCCTGGAAAAATCAGGAACCTTCAAAGGGCGCTACCATGTCATGGGCGGACGTCTCAGCCCATTGAATGGCGTTGGGCCGGAGGATCTGCGCATCGAGGCGCTGGAACAACGGCTCAAGTCAGAACCCATCCGCGAAATTGTCCTCGCGCTGGGCAGCGATGTTGAAGGGGACGCCACCAGTCATTACCTCGCCAAACGCCTCGCAGATCGGGGCGTCCGAATCACCCGTATCGCCCATGGACTTCCCGCTGGAAGTGGACTCGAATTTGCCGATGAACTCACTCTCAGTCGTGCCCTGGAAGGCCGCCGTGAATTGACATGAACACCTCATCCACCATACCCCCACTCGCCCACCAACCCGCCGCTGTGATCTTCGATTTGGGACGGGTCATGGTCTACTTTGATTACCATCGCGCCGCGACCGGCTTGGCCCGACACAGCCGTATGTCGGCCCAAGACATCCAAGATCTCATCGACCATTCCTCCCTGCTGGGACAACTCGAGACCGGCCTACTCACCAACCAGCAGTTCTTTTCTGCCGTCGCTGAAGCCACGGGATTTCACGAAAACTATGACGTCTTCGCTGGCATCTTTGGCGACATTTTCGATCCGGTGAATGAAATGATCGAGGTACAGTCACGTCTCGTGGAGCGCGGCATCCCGACCTACGCCTTCTCGAACACGAACGGCATCGCCGTCGCGCATATCGATGCCACTTACCCGTTCTTCAAACGCTTCACCGACCGCGTGTGTTCTCATGACCACAAGTCGATGAAACCCAGTGCACCGATCTATGAAGCGCTCGAACGGGCCACTGGTCGGCGCGGCGCGGACCTGCTGTATTTGGATGATCGACTCGAAAATATCGAAGCCGGCGCCGCTCGCGGCTGGCAAACCATCCATGTGACGCACGCTCCATCAGCTGCCCAGCAACTGGCACATCTAATGGGGGTCTGAGGGGGGCCATTTTGCCGGCAGTTTTGGAGCGTCGGCAGTCGGCTGCCACTTTCTTCCCGACATCTATCAAGCCAGCAGCAGATTTCCCCCCTCCAACCTCGCCGTGGTGAGCCAACTCAAGTGGCCTCAGTCAACAGCATTCCAGATCTGGCGAGGTGATCAAACGACGTGCGCCTTCAAATCTTCCAGATCCACAAACTCCACCGCCGAAGAGTGAGTCGCCTCAAGAATGACCTTGGGTGCGCAACCAACCTCCAAAGCTTCCTTCCATCGTGTTACACAAAGGCACCACTTGTCTCCAGCAGTCAAACCAGGAAACTCGAAAGAATCATTGGGCGTGCTTAAATCGTTTCCGACCGAGGCCGAAAAATCCAGAAACTCTTCCGTCATCACCACGCACACCGTGTGGACCCCATGATCTCCCGGTCCGGTCCGGCAATACCCGTCGCGATAAAATCCGGTCATGGGATCCGTGCAGCAACTCTTCAAGACACCCCCTAGGACATTCGTTGGCATGGGTTATATCATAGCGTCATCAGTCCCCCGAGCCAACAACCAGTTAGAGCCACCGTTGCCCATCCAAATTCCGAAGCTCGAGTTGCATGGCGTGCCAAGTATTGGTGCTGACTAGACTACGCTCGCCCCCCGCCATGGGGCAAAAACCCCATAACCAAACCGTCAAAATCCAAACCGAAGGATGGCTGGACCTTCATTCCACGCACCGCGGGCGTTTACCAATAAGCCCAGTGGGATCCGCCGGAATAGATCAGGTAATTCGTCTTCCACATCGCAGCGGTTCTCCAGGTCACAGCGCCATCCAAGGTGGCGACGTTCCCACCCGCCGCACCAAAATCCTTGGGTGTCTTGCCCCCAGAGGGTGTAATGCCGGTGCCTTTGTAGGGTCCGCGCCGCACTTGGCCTCGCGCTCCGTGCGGCACAGTCACCCAGTCGGGGTTCCAATCGTTCTGGTCACTGAACAAAACCAGCGTGGGCTCATCCGTGAGTTTCTGTGGCGAAATCCATCCGCAATTGGGCGGCATCTTCTTCCCGCCATGATAATTGTAGCCGATGTAGTATCCGATACCGGTTTGGTATCGTCCATCGGGTTTGTCGGTAGTTCCCGGGTAATGAACCGGATAAAGATTCGGGCAGTCGAAAACTTTTTCCCCAAATTGATTGCTGATGAATCGGTACATGAAGGTCTCAATGCTGAGCGTGTACGAGTCGTTGGCATCGCGAATCCCCTGGAACACCTTGTCATTGAAATCGAGCCCGTAAATTTGCGCGGCAATTCCCAACTGATGCAGATTGCTGGTGCAATTCGCCCGACGCCCCTTTTCCTTGGCAGCAGCGAGCGTCGGCAACAGCATGCTGGCCAGGATGGCGATAATCGCAATAACCACCAACAGTTCAATGAGGGTGAAGGCTCTGCGATCCTGAGGAGTTTCGTGAGTCCATCGACTGTGATCGTGGTGCATAGCAATAGCGAAAAAAACGGTTCTAGATGGAGATCAGCACGGCAAGGAACACACGAAAGCCAGGCAGGAAGCCGATATCTTCGGCATGCTCTAAATGGCTATGGTGAGACAATCCTTCCAAGCAATCAATGAGTCCAGCGCAATCTTTGAACCTGCCTGCCATACGTTCAAAAAACCCCAGCCCTGCGGTGTTATCAACCATTTCTCCACAACCGCCGAGCGAGTTTACGGTGCGGACCGGTGAGATGCAGGGATTCCAGTTCGGCAAGTGTCACCCATTTTCCCCCAGGCAAACACTGTCGCAAACGGCCGCAGGAGGCGACTTCTGTTCCCACTAATCGCTGGAGAATTCGAAAACGTGTGATCGAATGCCGGATTTCGCCACACTGTTGAAACCTAGCCGAATCGATTCCAAGGAACACCCCGATGGCTTGCGCTGGGTCTGCATCCGCGGAATCCAGTTCGCAATTGGGGAACTCCCAGTAGCCACCATTCACCACATCCTGCGGTCGACGGCTGACCAGGACCCTGCCCTGACATCGGATCAAGGCCGTGGCGAACCACCGCCTTTGGGTTGCGGGACGAGCTGCCAACTGGGGAAACGTCTCCGGCGTCCCTAAATGAAACGCTCGACAACCGCTGGCAATGGGACAATCACTGCAACGCGGCTTGGTCGGGGTACAGAGCGTTGCTCCAAGTTCCATCAACGATTGGTTGATATCGCCGTAGCGGTTTTGCGTCACTCCCAGTTGCTCGGCAGTCGCCGCTTCGACCCATAATCTCGCCTCAGCCCAAAGTCGTTTCTGATTCTCTGCACCTTTGGGATCCCCCGCCATCGACATGAGTCGGGAGAGTACTCGGATGACATTTCCATCAAGTATGGCTGCAGGTTGGTTGTAGGCGATTGAAGCAATCGCCCCCGCGGTGTAGCGGCCGATTCCGGGCAATTCCATCAATTCCTCCACAGTACTGGGCAACAAGCTGCCCCTGACCGCCACGAGTTGCTGAGCTGCGCGCCAGAGATTTCGAGCTCTCGAGTAGTAGCCCAACCCTTCCCAAAGCTTGAGCACCCGTTCTTCAGGAGCTTTGGCTAAGCTTTTAGTCTCCGGGAATTCCCTCATCCAACGCTCCCAATAGCCGATCACGGTCTGAACCTGAGTCTGCTGGAGCATAATCTCACTGACCCAGATGGCGTAGGCATTTCGAGTCCGTCTCCAAGGCAGATCCCGTCCGTGTTCATCGAACCAAAGCAAAAGGACCTGCACCAAGCCTCGACGCTGAAAGTCGATTGGCACCTCAGACAGTTTGCGCAACCGATAAACCCGGGCAGCTGCGTGGGAGCCGCTCACGGACTATTTGGCCCCCTGCTCAATCCATTTCTTCACCAGCGCAATCTCTTTAGCGGTCAACTTGTGCTTCTCAGGTTGCGGCAGGTCTTCGTCCAGCCCAGAAATGATGGTGATCAAGGAACTCTTCTTGAGATCACCGGGGGTAACGACCTTTCCATAAGCATTGCCGCCTTTGAAAACGGCCCCCAGCTGAGTTGCATCAAAACCGCCTTTGGCCTCGGCGCCCGTATGACAGGCCCCGCAAGCAGTGGCGAACACGGGTTGGATATCCGCAGCAAACGTGACGGGCTTGACGAACTCCTGAATGGGGCCAACTGGCCAAACCGCCCCTTGATCAATCCATGCCCGCAGGATCCCGATCTGTTCTTTGGTCAGCGGTTCGCTCTGGCCCTTCTTGTCACTGGGCGGAGGCATCATCATTTCATCGATCAGATTGCACACCATGTGGATCAAGGAGCTCTGTTCGCTCTTCCCAGGCACGATGGTGGGGCCGTAATCAGTGTCTTTGAAGGCGCCTTCCTTGGTGTCGCAGCGGTACTTGCCCTTTTGTTTTTCCGGCCCGTGGCAACTGAAACAAGATTCCTTGAGCATCGGGTAGACTTCCTTCTCAAAGTCCACCTTGCGAGGGACGGGCAAGGGAATCTTGGAGACATCCACAGGCTTGGCTTTGTCAGCGGCAAGAGCGGAGAAACCAACGGCGGCTACCAGGATTGAAAGGACAAGTTTCATAGAATTTGCCGAACTCAGAATAGGCGCAAGCGACTCCAAAGGGAAGCGCCGGATTCGCCATCAGAACGACACCTGCACATACATTTTGCCGGGCAATTGGCGGATCAACCGTTTCATTTCCAAACTGAACAAGACGACATTGACAGCACTCGCGGGCAACCCGCTCGCTCGGATCAGTTCATCGACGGTTTGTGATTCGCGCGTCACCACGCTCAAAACACGTTGCTCATTTTCAGGCAATTCCAGGCCTGGAAGGACGCCGGTTTCCGTCGGGGTTGCCGATCGATTGCTTGGCGGAAAGAGGTACTCGAATTCACTGAGTACATCCTCAATCCCTTCACACAACTTGGCGCCTTTTTTAATGAGATCATGACACCCTTTGCTCCGTGGCGAATCGATACGTCCCGGAACCGCGAACACCTGACGCCCGTACTCATTGGCGAAATTCGCTGTAATGAGGGCACCGCTGGCCAGGTTGGCTTCCACCACAATGGTGCCGAGGGTCATCCCCGCCACAATTCGGTTGCGGATCGGGAACGACTGTTTATCCGCGGGTCGATCAAACGGAAACTGAGTCATCAGGGCTCCTTGCGAGGCGATACGTTCAAATAGGTCCCGATTTTCGGGTGGAAATACCCGGTTAATCCCCGTGCCTAATACGGCGATAGTCCGCCCCTTGGCGGTCATGGCGCCCTGATGGGCCGCAGTATCGATCCCTCGGGCGCCGCCACTGACCACCGTAACGCCTGTGTAGGCTAGCTGATACGATATGCGCCGAGCGGTTTCGATGCCATAATTCGTGGTCTGACGTGAGCCCACCACCGCCACGCTATTCTTGTCCTGCGATGACAGCGATCCTTTGACATATAACACCATCGGTGGGTCGTAAATCTCGCGCAATCGTTCCGGATAATGAGCATCCAACTGGGTGACAACCTGACATCCGTGGGCCTCAATACGCTCGAGTTCCGCGTCCAGATCCACGGAATTCCTCCACGAGGCAATGGCCTCCGCCGTCTCATCTCCGATACCCGGCACCTTTAAAAGTTGAGTGCGGGAAGCAGACAGGACGGCGACCGGATCTCCGAGATGATCCGTCAATTGGCGCAATCGAACCGGGCCGACATGATCGACCATGTTCAATGCAATGAGCGCGGTGTTTGGGTCCACAGCGAAAGGATGCCGGGAATCCCACACCGGGTGAAGCTCAGAAATCTGCCAAGCGTTGAAGTGATTGCGAATCGAACCAACGATGCCTGCCGGCAGGACGCAACGACCGGCTAGACATTGAACTTGAACAACAGGACATCGCCGTCTTTCACCACGTATTCCTTGCCTTCCATGCGGTACAACCCTTTGTCACGCGCAGCCGCCACGGAACCGCAGGCGACGAGGTCTTTGTAAGCGACGGTCTCTGCTTTGATGAAGCCTCGTTCGAAATCCGAGTGAATGACCCCGGCGGCCTTGGGAGCAGTATCCCCCTGGTGAATCGTCCAGGCCCGCACTTCCTTTTCGCCGGCGGTGAAATAGGTTCGCAATCCCAGCAAATGATAGGTGCCTCGAATCAGAGCTCCCACCCCGGATTCCTTGACCCCGAGCTCGGCAAGGAACGCGGAAGCCTCCTCTGGGGTCAGATCGACCAGATCGCTCTCGATCTGTGCGCTGATCACCACCGACTCACAAGCGAAATGGGTTTGGGCGTAGGCTCGAACCGCCTTCACATACGGATTCGATTCTGCGGTCGCCAAGTCCCCTTCCTTCACATTGCACGCAAAGATCGTCGGTTTGTCGGTCAGCAACCAAAAAGTCCGGGCTATGAGCTTGTCCTCCGCGGTCAAGTCGCAAGTGATCGCCGGTTTGCCGGAGTCGAGATGGGGCTTGAGTTTCACTAGGACTTGTTGCTCGGCCATCGCTTCCTTGTCGCCGCGCTTGGCGTCTTTGGCCACCTTATCCAAGCGTTTATTGATGCCATCCAAGTCCGCCAGCACGAGTTCGGTGGTGATGGTTTCAATGTCCCTCACCGGATCCACTGTGCCGGCGACATGGTGGATATCAGCATCCTCAAAGCATCGAACCACCTGAACGATGGCGTCCACCTCACGGATGTGGCTCAGGAAC
>SXSK01000202.1 GCA_005793375.1 Verrucomicrobiales bacterium
GTGGTCGAATGGCGAGTTTCCGAAGTGTCGATCAATCCGGTGTACGAGTGGGTTTTTATGAGTCGTCTAAACTGAATCCTGCAAGCTATACAAGCCATACGTTCAGACTAGACCTCATTGAGGTAGTAACACCGTTCGCGGTGTCGAGTTAACTCAGATATCTCGGGGCAGGAGTTCCACTCGGCGGAACTGGACAGGATGGCTCTCGGATTGCAGCGATATCGTGCCTCTGCTGATCATCTTCGAATGACCGGCGGCCAGCAAGCGCTTCGCGCTGGCATCGCGTTCATCGAGTTGGGGTTGCTCATAGTATAAGACCTCTTCGCCGTTCACGAAGTGGCGGATGAACTCGTTGCCACGGACCTCCGCTTCGGCGATGATCCATTGGTCGCCGTGGTAGGTTTTTGATTTCGAGTTGATGCAATGTGGCGTGAAGAGTTTGCCGTTCATCACCACATTGGTGCCGGGCGTGCAAAGGTTCATGGTCGTGCGCGGAGACGTGCCGTCGCCACCGAGCAATTGCGCTTCAATCGAGGCCGGGAAATCCTGATCTTCTGTCATGGATTCCGGCGTCTGTCCATGCAGCATCAAGCCGCTGTTGCGGATCGCCCAACCCGGACCGCCAGCGACCTGTTGTCCGACGAAGCGATACTCCGCACGCAGTCGGTAATGCGAATAGCTCTGGTGATAAAACAGGTGTCCGAATCGTTCGTTGTAGGTCGGGTAGTTTACCGGATCGTAGGCAACGGTGAGCAACCCATCGACGACTCGGAAGGAATTGCCGTAATTGACGCCGGCAGCGTGATACCGAATTTTCGGAATCCAGCCGTCCAAGCTGCGCCCGTTGAACAATACCAGCCAGCCGTCGGCCGTTTTGCGCGGTCCAGTCGTGCGGCAGCCGAGGATCGAAAAGCCGCTCCCTGTGACTAAAAGTTTGCCAAGGAAGTTACGGCGGTTCGTAGGACGGGCGACAGCGCAGTTGGCTACTAATCGGTTGGACCGAATCATGGCGGGAAGATGACGCCCGATTTGTGGTAATCCAAGCCAAAGCTTGAGTCGATCGGCGTCCGTGGCGCCGGAACGCCGGGGCACGGCGAACGGACGCGAGTAGCTTGGGGAAGGTGGTAAGCGGCCTTGGTCAGTTTCCAACACGCCGTTCCCCGCGTCCACATAGTGTTCATGTTCAGGATAGACTCTGGTGGTTTGGAACCGCAAGCTGCGGTCCGGGCGAGCACACAGTCGACTTTTTTCGTTGGAATCATGATCAATGAAGCTGGAAGTTTGAAGGCGCTGAGACGATGGCGCTTGTGGATAACAGTGGTCGCTCTGCTGCGCTTCTACCCGGCTCCGTTGCTGCTGGCAGAACCGAATCTTCCTGGGCTCATCTCCAGTCAACTGGATTCGGAGCTGAAGGGCTTAGTGCTGATTGAGGAATTGAATTGTGTGGCTTGCCATCGAGGCGATGGATCTTTGGCAGCACGATCCAAGCAGTCCCCGCGTCTCGCCGGGGTGGGTTCCCGTGTCAATCCAGGTTATCTAGAGGCATTCATCCGCCATCCGCATGAAACCAAACCTGGAACCACGATGCCAGAGGTGCTCAATCACTTGGCCAGGGATGAGCAACAGCGGGTGGCCAAGTCGTTGACCCACTTTTTGCTGTCGTTGCAGACGAGCAACTTTTCCTTGCACCCGCCAGATGCCGTGGCCGCCCAGCATGGGAAGAGGCTATTCCATTCCCGAGGTTGCGCCGCTTGTCACTCGCCTCGCGATGAGCAGGGAACGGAATTACTGATCAAGACTTCGGTTCCGCTCGGTGCGTTGGACAAGAAATACAGTTTCAAAAGCCTGGTAGATTTTCTTCGACAACCGCATGTCAGCCGGCCCTCGGGGCGCATGCCGGACTTGCGCCTAAGCGATCTGGACCTGGATCGGATCTCGCATTACTTGCTGAGAGACACGCGGGTGCCTGGGTCCCTTGCCTACACGCTGTATCGCGGGCAAGTGTGGGAGGGTCTGGAGAGCGAAAACGTGACGGCGGAACGAGCTGGACACGTCAAAGACTTTGCCTTGGAAAGTGTGGGAAAGGTCCATCACCACACGGCGATCCGATACGACGGCTGGATGAACCTGGATCAGCCAGGAGGCTACACGTTTTTTCTCAAAATGAACGGGGGCTCCCTGGTGGTCGACGGAAAGCAACTCATTCGAGAGGAACCCAGCGATCGACGTGGCGTCAGGTTGTTGGAGGTTGGGAAGGAACTGAGCCGGGGTTGGCATTCCATTCAGCTTACCTATTTTCACACCGGTCATTCGCCGACTTTTTCGTTCGAGATGGCTGGCCCAAATCTGGCACGACAACCGATCCCTTCGTCGATGTTGTCCATTTCCAACAAGGAGATTCCGGCTTTTGAACCGCTTCAGGTCGATGCAGAACTGGCTGCGTTTGGGCGCGAACAATTCGGGAAACTCGGCTGTGCGAATTGTCACGACGACCTCCAGGTTGAACTCAGATCGAATACGGCATTTGCGGCACTGAATGGCAGCCGGGGTTGTTTGAGCGAAACCGCTGGTCCCTGGCCTCGGTTTGACCTGACGGTGGAACAGCGCCAATGGATTCTGCAGGCCATGCCTCGCGCCGAACAGTTTCGGCTTGATGACCGGCAACAAATCGACAAGACCCTGGTGACATTCAACTGCATTGCCTGTCACGAACGAGCCGGTCTCAGTGAAATTGCCGTTGAGCGAAATTCGATCTTCACTGGAATTCAGCCATCACTGGGCGATCAAGGGCGGGTGCCGCCTCCCTTGACACATGTCGGGGCGAAACTGAAACCGGAATGGCTTGCCGAAGTGTTGCTCCGCGGGAAACGTCAACGAGATTACTTGGAGTCGAGCATGCCGCAGTTTGGCGAAGCGAATGTCGGACACCTCGTGGAATTGTTTGGCAAGGTTGATGCATTGGAAGCTGTCACCCTTCCTAAAGTGGCCAACCTCCAGGAGGCCAAGAATGCCGGACACGAGATGGTTGGAACCAGCGGGTTGAGTTGCATTGTTTGTCATCAATTCAATGGGCAGAAATCCGGGGAAATGAGCGCTCTCGACATCGCGCGTGCGCCGGAGCGCTTAAAGAAGAACTGGTTCCATCTCTACTTAAGACAACCTGCGCGCTTCCATCCCACGGTGATTATGCCCAGTTACTGGCCTGAGGGTCAGTCCGTCCGACCAAACATTCTCGGCGGCGATGCGGCCCAACAGATTGAGGCGATCTGGACCTATCTTGAGGACGGTGTGCGTGCCAGGAAGCCGCTGGGGTTGTCGCGAGAATCGAATGAACTTCGTGTTGGGGACGTCACCGAGATCTGTCGTGGCCAGACCTCTGTGGGTTATCGAGCGATCGGCGTTGGTTATCCCGAGCGTATCAACCTGACCTTTGATTCGGGGGAAATGGCCCTCCGCCAACTCTGGAAAGGCGAGTTTGCCAGTGTCGATTTCGGTCATTTTCGCCCTCGAGGCACCGAGTTAGTTACTTTGCCTCCGGGGATTCCGTTCCACCGATTGAAATCCTTGGATGACAACTGGCCCTACAAAGGAAAGACCAACCATCCGTTCCCGCAAGACCACGGATACCAGTTCCGGGGTTATCATTTGGATGCGGCGCGAAAACCGACGTTTCGTTACGACTATGGCGAGATTTCGGTGGAAGATATTTTTGAGGATGTGCGTGCCCGTGATGGCAAGGCTTACTTCAAGCGAACGATCCGTTTTGAGAGCCCGTCCACGCTGGCTCCGTTCTATTTTCGAGCCGTCGTCGGAAAGAAGGTCGTTTCGCGATCCGAGCGCAGTTTTGAAGCCGATAGACTTCGATTGCGCATTGAAAGCGATCACCGAGGAATCCTGCGTGAAGGCGAGAACGGCGACGTATTGATTCCCCTGACCCTGTCCAAGGGACGCTCCACGTTAACCTTGGAGTACCAGTGGTAAGTGCTCAGGTCTGGCAAATTAAGTCCATGAAGTTGTCGCTGCCACTGATAGTCTTCGTGCCTCTGAAAGACAGTGTCGGCGATGGGGGCAATTTTCGGTTGTCATGCGACTCATTCCAAGGCGCTGTTGATGTCAGAGTAACCCACTAAACCAATGTCCTCTTCCAAGCATCTGCGGATTTGTGCCGCCCTACTGGCCTTGTCTGTCCTTCCGCGCATCCACGCCGCAGAAGACCTCGGAGCCATGTGGGGCACGGCCGCGGAGGAGGCGAAGTACTATCCGATCGTCAACGTGCCGATTCCTCAGGGCATTCCCATGCGCCCGGGCGGCTTCGAGATTCTGCCGGACGGACGGCTCGCGGTGGGTACCCGGCGCGGCGACATCTATTTCATCCGGGGCGCATTCGATTCTCCGCCCAAACCGGAGTATCATTTGTTCGCCAGCGGTCAGGATGAGATCTTCGCTCTTTCGTGGAAAGACGGTGCCATGACGGCCATCACTTGGGGAGAAGTCACCCAAATTTCCGACACGGACGGCGATGAGGTCGCCGATCGCTACGACACGTTGACAAGCAACTGGGGTTATGCGGAGGGCCACGAATTCGCCTTTGGTTCCAAGCACGATCTGGAAGGTAACATCTGGGTGGCGCTGGGCCTCAGCGGTTCGTATGAATCGCATAATCTGTTTCGCGGTTGGGCGGTGAAAGTGACCCCGCGAGGCAAGATGATACCGGTTTGTAGCGGATTACGCAGTCCTGGAGGGGTGGGCCCGAATGCAGATGGCGCCATGTTTGTCACCGAGAGCCAGGGTCCATGGAACGGGTGCTGTTCGCTGAAGCATCTCAAGCCCGGTGGGTTCCTAGGGCATCCTGCGAGTTACAACTGGTATCCTTTCGTTCCTGAAATGGCTCCCCCCTCTGTGGAACCGAAGAGTGACTCGCGCATGGGAGTGGAAAAGAAGCGGGTGAAGGAATTGGTGCCACCAGCGGTAAAGTTTCCATACATCAAGATGGGACGTTCCATCTCCGGTTTTCGACTGAACAAAACCGGCGGCAAATTCGGTCCATTCGACGGACAGCTTTTCCTGGGCGATTACAGTCTTAGTGTCATCTTGCGTGCCACCACCGAGCAGATCAACGGTGTGTGGCAGGGCGCCTGCTATCCGTTTCGCGAAGGGTTGGCCACCGGCATTATGAATGTGGAATTCTCCCCCAAAGGACAACTGATCGCAGGCGGCTTTACGACGAGTCGACAGTGGCCGGTGCGTGGGCCCGAGGCGTTTGCCTTGCAGCGAATCGATTGGAATGGCGTTGTGCCCTTCGAAATCCAAGAGATCCGCATCCGGAACGACGGCTTCCTGGTCCACTTCACCAAGCCGATAGACCTCCAAGTCGCCTCCAAGACCGACACTTACAATATCACCACGTACACCCATGTTTATCATGCCGGCTACGGTAGCCCAGAAGTGGACCATACCACTTGCCGCGTGACCCGGGCTGTTCCTTCGGCGGACGGACTTACAGTGAGGTTGCATCTGGAGAAGATCATTGAGGATCATATCCACGACTTCGATCTTTCCAACATGACCTCGCAGGACGGCCGACGTCTTTTGCACCACAAGGCCTATTACACCGTGAACGAAATTCCTTCGAACTAGACCGCCAATCTCAGCCTTACCATGTCCAAACCAGCTCATTGTCTTCTCTGTCTTATCGCATTTCTATTCACCAGTGGACTGGGGCTTGTTCACTCCGCTGAGAGTCTGGCGTGGCTGACTTTCGCCGGCGGTGATGGGCCCGGGCATGGTAAGCGCATCGTGCTGATCGCAGCCGACCAGGAATATCGCAGCGAACAATCGATGCCCATGCTGGCGAAGATTCTCAGCAAGCATCATGGCTTTGACTGCACGGTGCTGTTCGCGGTTAATGACCGCGGTGACGTAGATCCCACCATGCCGGTATATCCCGAGAAAGGGATACCGTTCAAGGAGCACCATATTCCGGGTCTCGAACTACTGGCCACGGCCGATCTGGTCATTTTCTTTCCCAGACTGTTGACCCTGCCCATGTCGGAACGGGAAATGATCGTGAAGTATATCGATTCCGGCAAACCCATCCTCTCCATCCGGACCGGCAACCACGGTTTTCACGCCGCGTTACCTTACAAGATCAATGGTAAGCAGGTTCGATGGGGTGAGGACGTGCTCGGTGGATCCTTCATGAACCATCATGGCCACTGGCAGGCTGACTCAACCCGTGGGATCATCGTGCCCAAGCAAAAGGAGCATCCCATACTCACCGGTGTCAGCGATATCTGGGGGAAATCCGACGTTTACCGGACCTACAAAGAAGGCGGAACGTTACCGCCCGGTTGCACTGCCTTGGTTATGGGACAACCTCTTTTGGGTCGAAAGCAGGACGATCCGCCGAATCCAGAATTGGAGCCACTGCCTGTCGCGTGGTTCAAGACGTGGCAGACCAGCCAGGGAAAGATCGCTCGTGTCTTTCAATCGACGATGGGCAGCGCCCACGATTTCCAATCTGCTGGCTTGCGCCGACTCATCATCAATGCCGCCTATTGGGGCATGGGAATGGAATCGGCGATCAGTGCCAGTCGAAGTGTGGAAATCGTCGGCACGTATCAACCCTTGGACAGTGGGTTCAACTACAAGGAACTTGGCGTCGTTCCCAAACCGGTCTCCGCCTACAAATAAAGCCTCCTCTGCCGATCAATAATGGGTTCAAAACGGTCTTGACTCAGGCAGAACCCAGCCAAAAGGTGGTCAAAAATCACGATGACACCGAAAACCAAATCTCTGTCTTCGCGGAGCGTCAAAGGGAATTCCTATCAATTCAATAAATTGAAGATTTACCCAGTTTACAACCGCCGCCAGATCGTTAGAAAGCGAGAGGCCGCGAGAGGATCCGTCGCGCTATGCCATCCAGGCTGCGCGGCAGGGCAGCCGAACGGTGTTACTACCTCAATGAGGTCTAGTCTGAACGTATGGCTTGTATAGCTTGCAGGATTCAGTTTAGACGACTCATAAAAACCCACTCGTACACCGGATTGATCGACACTTCGGAAACTCGCCATTCGACCA
>SXSK01000203.1 GCA_005793375.1 Verrucomicrobiales bacterium
AATGCGCTCAATGAACAGATTCAGCGACTGGCGACCGAGAAGAATCTGTTGGAGGCAAAGTTGAGGGAGGCTCTCAGCGCCCAGCCAGCCCCGGTCGACCCACGGCAACTCCGGGAAGCCGCCGAGCGAATCACATCCCTCCAGCAAACGAACAAGGTGCTGCTCTCGAAACTCGATGAGCAGGAGAAGGAACGGAAGAATCTCGTCGAAAAAGTGGTCATCGAGGAGGCTCAACGGGCTCTCAACGAGGCCAATCGCCAGTTGCTCGAACAACGCCTTGCGGCCAGCGCTATGGAGAAAGCCAAGACCGAGACCGAAGCCCAACTGCGCCAATTGCAGGACGGCCCACTCAAGAAACTCGAAGGCGAAAATTCTGCGCTTAAGGAGCAAGTCACCCAACTGCGAGCCGACACCGAAAAAGGCCGTCAAGTGGCTGAACTCGCTGGCAAGCTCGGGCGCCTCCAGACCCAACTCGACGAGTACAAGGCGCGGAACGAAAAGTTGCTCGCCGACAAAACCGCCCTGGAGAAGCACCTGGGTGATGCGAACGTGCGAAAGGCTGAGGAAAGCATCGTACGCGTTGCCAAACTCGAAACGGATCTTGCGCTGGCCCAAGCCGACGCCATTCGCAATTCACAAAAGGCGGAGTCCCTCGCTGCCGCCTTGAGAGAAGTAAAAGCCAGCTCCGACCAACTGGAAAATCAAAACCGGTCGCTCGAAGATCGTGTAGCCTCCTTGACCAAAGATAACACGAGCGCTTCCATCACCGTCAAACACCTGCAGGACACTCTAGCCGAGGAACAGTTGGAACGGTCTAAGCTGGAAAAAACGCTGCTGCAGACAGAGAAGCAACTAGCCTCATTAATTCCCTCTGTGAATCGCACGCCCACCCCACGGACCGAAGGTGGACCAAACGCGCTACAACCACCCGCCCCAGTGCCCGACCCGGAAACCCTCCAGCCGCTCGCGCAGCTCGAAACCGAAGCCAATTTGGCAACGCAAACAGCATTGCCGCAACTGCTGTCCCTCCAGCGGCTCGCGCAGCTCGAAACCGAAGCAAAAAACCTTCGAATCGCTGTCCGTGAAAGCCGGGAGCGAGAGGGCGAAGTCAAGAACCTGCTCGCCGAAGAGCAGACTCTGCGGGTCCAACTCCAACGAGAAAAGCTAGAGTTGGAAAAGCGCCTGATCGCACTTCAGGCGATTGTCACCACGAATACCGCGACTGCCACCGCGGCTGCGGGCGCCACTGCGGCGATGACTGTCGCCGCCCGTTCGGCCCCCGTGCCGATGATGAGCCCGAGCGCTCAAGTGACGGCCTCGCTCGAAAAGCGAGTCCGCGAACTGGAACGGCAACGCGACGAATTGCAGCAGCGTTTGACGGCGGTTGGCGTACGGATGGACAACCGCAATTCCCCCCTGCGCTTGCGTATAACCACGCCGCGCGAGCAGGCCGCCGAGTTCCGAAATCGCCGGGCGCAGTCGACTCCTGGCGGTTCTAGATAGTTCCGTGAGTGGAATAGTGAATGGCGCCTGAGTCAGTTCGTGTCTGACAGGGTCGGTTTCCCGCGACGGGCGGGGGGCCGGCTTGCCGCGCAAACAATTCCATTGCACAACTGAGGGCTCGGCTAGTAGAGACAGGCACACACTCTCACCCCCTCAGACCCGATGCCCACTCCGTTCTCCACGGTTGTTCGCCATAGTTGGCCCTGGTTACTCGCCGGCAGCTTGGCTCTTTCCCCACTGGTCTCGGCAGCCCAAACCAAATCGATCCGCCATTCGCCACCGTTGCGCGAGTCCGCCCCAAAAGCGGCGGGAGTTTCGGTTCAACGCTTGGCGCGTATCGATACCCTTTGCCAGGAAGCCATTCGCGACGGAAAGATTCCCGGAGTCGTCGCGCTGGTCGCCCGCCATGGGAAAATTGTTTATCATAAAGCGTTCGGAATGGCAGACAGCGAAGCTGGACGCGCGCTGCGTCGCGATGACATTTTTCGAATTGCCTCCCAATCCAAAGCCATCACTGCCACAGCAGTCATGCTACTTTGGGAAGAAGGCCGATTTCGACTGGACGATCCCATCTCTAAGTTTATCCCGGAGTTTAAGAACCCCCAGGTCCTCAAATCCTACAATGAACAGGATGGCAGCTGGACCTCGGATCCCGCGAAACGCGAGATTACCCTCCGGCATTTGCTCACCCACACCTCTGGACTGGGTTATGGAGTCATTGATGGGGACCCCAAGTTTCGGGCCATGTACGCCAAGGCCGGAGTTGTCGATCTTTTTACCACCGAAGCCGTCACCATTGGCGACAGCGTCAAACGCCTCGCCAAACTCCCCCTTCACCATCATCCAGGCGAGAAATTCACCTACGGTGAAGGCCTCGACGTGCTGGGCTACTTCATTGAGGTCGTTTCAGGAATGCCATTCGATGTGTTCTTGAAGCGTCGGTTGTTTGATCCGCTGGGAATGAAGGACACCGGGTTTTATGTGCCGGCAGAAAAGGCCTCTCGACTGGTCGCCGTGCAAAAACCAGAGAACGGCAAGTGGGTTCGGTACCCCGTGACATTCTATGATCCGGAATATCCGATTAAAGGAGCGAAATCGTTCTTCTCGGGAGGCGCTGGTCTGTGCAGTACAGCCAAAGATTACGCGACTTTTCTCCAGATGTTTCTCAATCAAGGAGAGCTCGGCGGCGTGAGAATTCTGAGTCGCACAACCATCCAAATGATCCTCCAAGAACAGGTCGCGCCCGAACTTTTGGGTGGCCCCGACAAGTATTACAGCCTGGCTTTCGGCGTGGTCACTGAAAAAGGCCAGGCTCGGGGTGGCGAGGGCAGTGCCGGCACCTTTGACTGGGGTGGCTATTTCAATACCCAGTATTTCGCCGATCCTCAGGAAAACCTCATTGGCATTCTCATGAAACAAACCCAGGGCGGTAATGACGACACCAGTTGGAAGTTCCGCCTCCTTGTTGGGCAAAGCGTGGACAATTAAACCGCTCACTCGACGTCCCCGATAAAGTTCGGTTCACTCCTGCCTATGAAACGCACTCCCCTTTCCCGTCGTTCGTTCCTGGGAACATCGGCCCTACTGGCGGCATCAGCCAGTGTTCACATGCGCTTGCGCGGCGCTTCTCCCAACAACGCCGTGGTCATCGGCGTGATGGGGCTTCACCGCGGCAAAGCCCATTTGGAAAGTTTCCTCACCGTACCCGGCTGTGAGATTGGCACCGTTTGTGACGTCGACCGTCGCGCGACCGCCGAATCGGCGAGTTGGGTGGAGCGGAAGACCGGAAAACGTCCAAAAGAAGTCACTGATTTTCGGCGCATGCTGGACGATCGCTCCCTGGACGCCGTGAGTGTGGCAGCCCCAAACCATTGGCATGCCCCGGCGACCATCTTGGGATGCGAGGCCGGCAAGCATGTTTATGTGGAAAAGCCAGGAAGCCACAACGCGCGCGAAGGCGAATGGATCGTTGCGGCCGCGCGAAAGCACAAGCGTTTGGTTCAAATGGGCAATCAACGTCGCAGTTGGACGAGCATCCAGGAGGCGCTGGCGAAACTAAAATCGGGCGTGATCGGCAAGCCCCACGCGGCACGGACTTGGTACAATGCCAACCGTACGTCGATTGGGAACGGCAAGCCCGCCACGGTCCCAGAGTGGCTGGACTATTCTCTGTGGCAAGGGCCAGCGCCCGAACGGCCCTATCTCGACAATGTTGTCCACTACAATTGGCATTGGCGCTGGCATTGGGGTGGTGGTGAACTCGCCAATAACGGAATCCATTTACTCGACGTCGCCCGGTGGGGATTGGGCGTCGATTGCCCTACCCGTGTGAGCTGCACGGGTGGCCGTTATTACTTCAACGACGATCAGGAGACACCCGACACCATCATGGCCACCTACGATTTTGGCCACTGCCAAATCCTCTGGGAATGCCACAGCTGCAATACGCGCGGGTACTATGGTGCGGCCGTCGGTGTCGAATTCCTCGGGGACGGCGGTTCCCTGCTCGTCTTGGACAATGAATGGAAGACATTCGATGCCAACAACAAGCAGATGGCTGAGGGCAAGGCTCCCAGGCGCGATGCCGATCACTTCCTCAACTTCATCGAGGCCATTCGCGGCAACGCTTCCCTGAACTCGGAAATTGAAGAAGGCCAGAAAAGCACATTGCTCTGTCACCTTGGCAACATTGCGTGGCGAACCGGCCACACGTTGACACTGGATCCCGCCCGCAAAGTCGTACTGAAAGATCGTGCGGCAACGAAACTTTGGGGTCGTGACTATCGCAGGGGTTGGGAACCACGCATGTAGCGCGGGAAAAATGCTAGCCCGAACGTCGAATCACGGCACAAGACTCCACAAAAAGCACAAAGGGCGCTGACCTTTCGATCAGCGCCCGGTGGTGAGGTCGTAAACGCACCCACCCGTACGCTCAGATGTGAACCGGAGCCAACTGGAGCCTGCCGGCACTCCGACTCAAGCAAGACCCCTCTGCCAACCCTTAGCCGACAGCATTAACCAACACCTGTTTTGACGATTTGCAAGCGGGTATGTTCAATAATCCTGCAACCGTGAATTGCCTACCACTCATCTGACGCAAGATCTTGGTGCCGAAGTTGTTTGTCTAAGATCTCCGTGTCACTCGATCCGAACATCGGTCCACAAGGTGATCCGATCTCGGCCGGCAATAACACGCGCGAGCGGAGTCGTTGGGGCGGCGTCCTGCAATGATTGGCGCAATGCCAACTCTTTGCCAGCTCCCGAGGCCAGGACCCAAACTTCGCGTGCTGCCGCGATCGTCCGGTATGTCATGGACACACGGCGCGGTGGCGGTTTCGGGCCGATCAGCG
Organism: Verrucomicrobiales bacterium; assembly: GCA_005793375.1. Lineage (GTDB taxonomy): Bacteria > Verrucomicrobiota > Verrucomicrobiia > Limisphaerales > UBA9464 > SXSK01. The sequence continues at coordinate 4,854 of SXSK01000203.1, forward strand.
CCACGTAAGTTGCCTCGGATTCAATAACCTCAAGTGCCGCGCCCGGAAACAGCGACGCCACATGGCCATCCTCACCCACACCAAGCAGCACCAAGTCCAAGCTGGGAAATAAGTGGCCTTGGAGATTCGACCAAACTCGGAGTTCTTGGTCTGCGGCAGCCACGGCGTCTTCCGAGGAGAGTTCCCCTCGAATTCGATGTCGATGCGCCAACGGAATCCCCAGCGGGTCTAACAGGGCCTTCTCAGCGATCCAATAGTTGCTGTCAGGATCCGTGGGCGGCACACAGCGTTCATCGCTCCAAAAAAAGTGAGCCAGGCTGACATCGGCTCCCTCGGCCGTCACCTGGCGGGCCAACTCCTTGAAGAATGCTTCAGCAATCCGACCACCGAGCAATCCGGTGCCCAACCGTGGCTTCTGAGAGAGGAGTTCTATCCACCGGATGGCGGCAGCCTGCACCAGTTCGGTGGCGGAAGTGAATCGACGGATATCGACGGCTCGATGTTGGATCATTTTGGCGGATTGGGTACGGGTAACACCGGAGACGGTTCAGGAAGTTTTTTGTCAGTCGGCACAAACAAGTCCCTCAAGGTTTTCAAGGGATGCAAGGGCACCAGTAATAATTTCGGAATATAGAGCGGTTCCACAATCGGATTGGTCAGGGTTCCCTGCACACGATACTCGAACAGTTTGGTAAAGGGCGTGAAGGCCGCACTCAGCACGGGGCCGAGCACGGGAAGATCCTTCAATAACTCAGCTTCCATACGGGCATCGAGACGTGCCTGCAAGTCCACCGTGCCGGAGTACTTCAACCGAAACGCAGGGGATCTCACTTCCAGGTTTTCGGTGCGTCCCACGCTGTTGGTCACAACGAAATGTGCGTTGCCGGAAGAAAACCGGGCTTGACCCATCCCCGGGGAGAGCCCCTCGAAAATAGGCGAAAAAATTCCGAAAACGGGAGTGTCCCACAGAAATCCTTCGCGCAAAACCAAACGCCCGTGCCCAAACCAACTATTCGTGTCCCTTGATTTCGCCCGATCCAAATTCAACACGCCGCTTAGTTGTCCCTCCAGCCGATTGGTCCGATCGGAAACGTCTGCCATGAGACGTCTCAGGTCTACATTGGTAAATGCCAACCCAAAGTTGAAATCGCTGTTGTCTGGCTCGGTAAACCAGAAGTTTAGATCTCCCAGGAGGTTTCCACCATAACAAGAGGCCACCATGTTCGAGATCGTCAGCGTCTTGCCAATCCACCGAAGCCGAGCCTTCGCTTGATCCGCACGCAATCGCATCCAGTGAAACTCAGAACCATCAATGTCAAACTCCACGCGGGTATCCTCCTCGTCGCGCGTGCCGATCACGCCATTGACAATGGCATGCGGCGGTTGAACGAAATGGTAAGGCGCAATGAGCGCCGCCGTTTTGGGTCCTATCACTCGCGTCACGCTTCCAGGAGCGAGGGTGCTATGGGCGTTTGTGAAAGAAAGTAGGAACTTCGGGACATCATAGGCGGCTCCCGGGATGCTGGCTCGTCCAGTGCCTTGATGGAGAGTGACATTGGAGAAGGTTAAGACCTGGTTGGTATATGAGACCCAGCCGTCGGCAAAATCGCAAGGTTCACCGCGGACCGTCGCGTTGGTGGCGGTCACCTGCACGCGGAATCCTGTTCGTTCCGGTTCCATCCAGCGCCCCCAAATATCCCCTTCGATCCGGGGCGGTGTGGAGAGCGAAAAATGGTCAAACGCGCGTTGTTCTTTTTCACCGCCCAACAACGGCCGAGCAATAGTCGGGTCGATGGTGCTTCTGAGAGTGAAGTGGTAGTTCTGCGTGAGCATGTCTCCGCGGTAAACAAATTGAACCAAACCTTCCGGACGGCGAAGTGTGACCCTTGGGATAAACCACGAGGCATTGGTCAACGTGAATTTGCCTTCGGCATCTCCAGCCGATATGTCCCGGAACCGGACCGCGTCCGCTTTGAACCGGCCGTCGAGTGTCAGGGTAGGCAGCACGTCGACGCGCCAATTAGGTTGGTGATTCGTCCACCCTGGCAATTTCACCGCCAGCGACGCCACTGCCGAAGGGGTCGCCCCACCCCAATCGTATTGTGCCAACCAACGATTCGCCACGGGCGTCAGCAATGGGGCCAACTTCCGAAGGTCCACAGCCTCTTCAATCGTCAGACGCGCCTCCCTCGACTCGATATCCAGAGTGCCCGACACTCGGCCTTGCCCGCCATATAACGCGGTCTCCAAAGAGACGAGTTCCAGCTGAGGCGCCGCCCATCGCGCGTTTAATTTGAGCGAATCCACTCGAATTTTAGGCGAAATCACATTGCTTGCCTGCAGATTGGCTTGCAGCTTTATGCGTTGCAACGGCCCCCAAAAACCCAGCTCGGGCTTGTCCAGAACTCCCACATTCGGTGACGCTTCCAAGTCCAGGCCAATCCGGTCGCCACTGCCCCAATCCGTCTCCGGATGATCCATCAGAATCGATACTGCCGCCCGACTCCAGTGGTTGAATGAGTGGGTCGCCTGCCCAACCATCGTGGCACCTCGAACCTTTGCGTTGGTCGTATTCAGCGAATCCACGTCGAGATTCCATTCCGTTTGATATAGCGGCGATCCCTCAGCGATCGGTGGGCGAAACGCGGGATCGGAGTCGAGTCGCTTCGATGTGCCTTGAACCCGAATCTTTGACGCGTCGGCCCAGGGAGTATGAACCATCGCTACCAGTAGTGACCAATCCACCCGCCGAGGCGGTTGGTTGGTGAGCGGCTGATCCACCTGAGCATCCAATGCCAGTTCCATCGCATCCCCCCATTGGCTCGCTGTCCGACTGGCACTCACATGCAGATTGAGGCGGAGTTCGTCCTGCGTTGAAAGGGAGGCGTCCGCCGGTGCATCCGGCGGTCTTTGAACGTCAGCTGTGAGCTGGAGGTTTGCCAGTCGTCCGTATTCTGTGTCCGCGCCCTGGGCACTGAATTGAATGTTGGCCACGCTCGCCGAGGGCACCGCAGCATCGGCGTGAAACTGCAATTTCAACCGCGGCGCATTGGTAAATTGCATCGAATCAAACCGCCGCGCCCAACGGGACAATGCCAACTTCCAACCATCGCTATCCGAAGGCTTCGGCGGCGTGACTGACGGCCGTTTCAAGCTCGCAGCATTGGTTAGGAGCCCGGCGATGTCAAAATGAGCACCGTGAGTACTCCCTTCAAGGGAATCGAGCATCCAGAGATTCGTGCCGACAAACCGCAGCGAAGCATTCACGTGTGCGATCTGAAATTGAAATGGGGGCTCATTCGTCACCGCCAAGGGAATACCAATTTGCCCATCTCGAAGACGCAATGCGGCCACTTCAACTCGTCCCCGCAAAAGGGCGGCGTAATTGAGTCGAACCTGAAGTTCATCCGCCGTGAATCGCCCTTCTAGATCTTTGGCATCCTTGGACTCGCGAGCGATCCGAACGTTTTCCGCGACAATTCCGCGAGTCAGCCGCAATCGAAGCCGCTCGAAGTCCAGTGCCAACCCACGCTGTTTCAATTCAGCCAGCAACGGATTCTTCACGAATCCCGGCATACCGATCTGATTGAGATGGACCAATCCGTAGGCCAGCAGCAGAAATCCCAACAACAGGCTGCGTCCGCACCACTGGGTGGCTCGGCGTAGTCGGGAGGGGGGGGTCTTCATTCGCGTCACTAGATTCGCTCGAGACACCAGAGCCACCTTTCAGGGTGCACTGAAATCCCGGATCACATCTCGGTAGATCGCCTCTGGAAACCGAACCTGTATCGGCGATAGATCGTCGTCAAAATAAGCCAATGCGGGCACCTCGCGGGCCACCTCGCGACCGAAGCGCAAGCGCCATCGCCGCAAGGGACCGGTGCCATCGCGAAAATGCAGGGTGATCTCGTAGGCCACCTGGAAGTAGCCGCCGCCAGCCAGCAAGAGACGCTCGTCTCGGACCGCGTACCGGGACGGATTCCAGTCACCCAACCGGAACGCGGTCTCGTCGAGGGCGTCACTAATGAGGTTGGCAGGAGTCCCTTGTTTGACGCTCCAATCTCCCTGTAATGATCGAGATAATTCGCGCACGACATTGGAGCGGACAATCGAAATGGTGGCGATGTTCGAAACCGCATAACGCCAATCGCGGAGCTGGTTCGCCATTTCCGGCAGGCGGGCCAATTCGGCGCGTACGATCGAATAGACGCTTGGCTCATCGCTGCGGCGCGTGTAAACGAAGTTGACGTTATTGGTCGGCACACCGCCAAATTCCACCGTTAGGAGGCGCACATTGGTGGATACTCCTGCTAGGTTCGTCATCGTTCCCAAGGAATATTCGCGTGCGGGCTTGTCGAGGCCGAACTGCGACAAGTTGTCGATCACATCGGCGGCATATTGCTGTATTTCAAGGGCTTCTAGGTTTCGGAATGCTTCTTCGACACGGGATCGGCTCGCTGGAAAACGGCGAGGCTGAGTCACAAACCAGTTGGTTCCGTCGCGCAAGACGGTGAACGGTTCCACACCGCGGACTTCCAGACTGGAAAGCTCTCCCAACGACGGCAGAAAGCGCCGGTCGCGGAAGGTATCCAGGGGCAACCGGACCAAGGATAACACATTGGTCGGTACCAGCACGACGTTGGTCTGCAACACCCGCTGGACGTAAACCTGATCGAGGGCATTGGTGGGACTCATTCCGAATTTCAGCCGAACCAGGTCGTTGCTGCCGCGCCCAATCACCAACTCCGATTCAGGCGGCTGCAAGCCGAAGGATTCCGGATTGAGGATGGTCCCGTCACTGACAAAGGACGTTACCCGAACCGTCTGCAGCTGACTCACCAGTGCCTCCAGAGTTTCGGTACTCGCTCTCGCCGACAGCGGTTTGGTCAGTTGCCAGGCCTGTCCGTCATGCATCGCTTCGAATACCGTCTTGCCGCGTTGTTGAACTTCCAGTCGGTCATAAGCAGTTCGGCGGAGATCAAACAACCCGCGGTCGCGCCAGTCATCCGACGCCGAAGGCAGCGCCGCCAAAACCCTGGATTCCGCCACAAACACCCCGTCAATGCCCGCCACTTGAAGATAGAATCGTCCTTCGAGAGGGGTCGAACTGCCGACGCGTAGATTCATCGTGCGGCCCCCGCGCGATTCGACAGTGATTGAGGTCGGTTGATCCAACCCAAATGATGCTAAACCACCGGGTTGGGCCGCCACCTGATTCCCAGGGACAAAATCCACCGGCGCCAGTTCGTTGATCGCTTTGAGCAATTGCTCCACACTGGTGGGTTGGGCGATGTAGACGATTGGCGATGTCAGCAACCACCCCGACTCAGTTCGGATCACCTTGGTGACCTGGTTGGAACGTTGAATTTCCAGTCGCAACACCTCCTCCGGGTTGGGCGGATAAAACGAGACGGTAGCTCCGCTGGTCCCCGTCACTCGGCGGCCAGATTGGTTCTCGCCAAACCACAACACCGCCCCGAGTGCCGCGGCGATAACCAGTAATATCCAGGTGGTTCGGGTACTCATGAACGCCTCCGAAACCAAACGACAAATCCCACCAAGAGGACAGTCCCTGGCATACCCAACAGCAGTGAGGAGCGGAGGAACCGCAATTGGCGGTCCGTGATGTTTAATCGGTATTCATTCAACGGCTTCGGGCCAATCGCCAGAAAGGTCGCTCGGTCCAACAGCCATGCAAGCGTGAGATTCGCAAAATCCCGATTCGATCCCGCCGCGATATACTCATTGCCGAACATCAGCGAATCGCCAATCACCACAATTCGTGTCGCCCCGCGATTGGCGGTGACACCATCCAGTCCGCCTTTCTCCACCGCCGCCACCAATGGGACTTCGCCCCGCTTGTCCAATCCTGCCCGTGAATAGGCCATCCCATCGCGGAAACCCGATCGCGTGATTCCATTGGTGCTGGTCATGACCAGATTCTCACCCGACGGCGTCTCGGCTCCGCGCATTTCGGGAGGCAACACACTGATAACCCTTGGATTGGGAAAGAGGAGCAGACCTTCCGAACGGGTGAGTGGAGCCGTGATTGGGTGCGCAGAAAAGCTGGTGCTCTGGACATCCGATCCACGACTCGAATACACCTCATCGGCCGCAGCTGCCTTGACAATCGCTATCCCCCATTTGCGAAACAGCAGTTCAAATCCAGTGGTCTCCGCCCGGCTGAGGTGAATGGGATTGGTCAGAAATAGCAGTCGACCACCACGCTCCAGAAACTCGTCCAACCGGGTCACTTCCTCGGGCAGTGGCGGGTTTTGTGGACCCGCAATGATCAACAATTCGCAGTCCGCCGGAATCTCGTCCTTCGGTCCATGCAGCCGAACCGTTTCCCACCGAACGTTTTTGTCGGCCACCAATTGAGCAAACTTCAAATAACCGAAGAATTGTTCATCACTGTCCGGTTTGTGTTCGCCATGTCCTTGGAGGAAATAAACCTTGGTTTGTGTCGAATCCATCACACTCGCAATCGCACTAGTGAACAGCATCTCACCCTTGAACCCAGCCCGCCGAATCTGGCGCGACTGGAGAAAGTCTTTGTCGGCCTGAAATTCCGAAAGCTCCGTGTCGTAAACCATGCGCGTCCGGCCCGCACAATCAAAAATGACCACATTGGCTGCGTCGGCAGCAATTTTGTAGTGCCCGCGCAACGCATTGGCGGCCGCTGGTTCCGCGCGATGGTCCACCATCTGCAGGGTCACGAAGGGTGAGCGACGTTCGTATTCCTGAAGCAACCCCGTCGTCAGACCCATCAGATCCGCCTGTGCTGTAAAGAGTACCGTCACTTTCACCGAATTGGTGAGGGACGCGAGTATCTTTCCCGTCAGCGGGGTCAGTTCAAACCGGTTGGCCCCTGACCAGTCAAAGCGCTGCGGGTGCCGCGCGGACAGCACATTGACCATGACTGCGATCGACCCCAAGGCGAGCACCGCGATCGTCACACTCAAAGCGATTCGAATTCGGCGGCCCGGCTGAAAACTCTCGGAAGACCCAGTCTTCATTGCGTTTGAGCCCCTCCGCTAACTCGGTTTATGGATGGCGCGTCAGTCATTTCCAACGGCGGCTTTCGATGACTCGGTGGGTGAGAAACAAGAAGAAACAGACGGCCGATGTATAAAACACCAGGTGAGTAACCTCCACCTGACCTCGTGAGTAGTCCGTCACATGGCGGATCATGGAAATGTGTTCAAAAAATCTGGCCTGAGCTCCGCTCCCCAATAATCCAGTGAGCGGACGGTAACTCGCCACCCATAACGCCATGCCGATCAAAAACGTCACCATCGCGGCCACAATCTGGCTCCTAGTCAAGGCCGAAGCGAAACACCCGATCGCCATGAATAAGGACCCTACCAGGGCCACACCCAACATCGTACTGGCGATAATCCCCGGCACAAATAACAACGGTTCGTTCGCCACGTGCCGAAGCACGAATAACATCAATGCCAACGGCATCCAGCTGATCAGAAAGAAAAGCAGCGCCCCGGTGAACTTTGACAGGACGACCTGCCAATCCCCAACCGGCGTCGTCATCAACGCCTCATACGTGCCACTCGTCCGTTCCGCCGCAAAACTTCGCATCGTCATCACCGGTGCTGTCAACAACACCGCATACCAGAAGTAATAGGTACGAAAAAACAGCTCGGTCACAGGCGCGTCGGATGGCCCACTCCGCAACGTCTCCACCAAATCGACCAAGGTGAACCCTAGAATGAACAACACCGCCGCCACGACCACATATCCCGTCAGGGAATTGAAGGCCATGCCCAACTCTCGTCGCACCAGGGTAAGATACACTCGCATTGCCAATTAAGGAGTCATTAACATTGCCACCCGTGTTAATTGTGTGGCTCGTCGTCGCGCCGATTTCGTGTGAGGTGCACAAAAATTTCTTCCAGCGAATGGCGGCTGCGGGTGAGCTCACGCAAGGGCCACCCTTGCTCGCGCGCCATGTCGTAAACCAAAGGCCTTAGATCCGCCCCATTCCTCGGCTTTAGTGACACCCGCTGCCAACTACCGTCCAACGGTGATGAATCCATCCGCTCCACCTCCGGGACATCCCGAAATAGTTCCCTCAACTCACCCACGGGAGCATCGATCTCCGTTAGAACCTGACCATCTAAACTCAATAGGCGCTCCAGATTCGCCGTTGCGTCCGCCGCAACAATCCTGCCCCGCTCCAAAATCAATACCCGCGTGCAGGTCATCTCGACTTCGTTTAACAGATGGGTCGACAGGAGAATTGTGGTCGTCCGCCCCAATTCTTTGATTAGAGCCCGCACTGAACGGATCTGATGTGGATCCAAGCCAATGGTCGGTTCGTCCAAGATGATCAGGTCCGGTTCATGAACCAGGGCATCAGCCAAGCCCACACGTTGGCGATAGCCCTTGGATAATTGGCCAATGATGCGTCCTTGAACATCCTTCAGACCGCATTGCTGGATCACCTTCTCGACCCGCTCGCGGCTGCGATTCCACCCCATCCCTTTCAACCGCGCCCGAAACTTGAGGTAGTCCCTCACCCGCATGTCCAAATGGAGCGGGTTGTTTTCCGGCATGTACCCGATGCGCCGCCGCACTTCGTCCGGTTCCCGGAAGACATCAAATCCGGCCACCCGAGCGGTTCCGCTGGTCGCTGGCTGATAACAAGCCAGGATCCGCATGGTCGTCGATTTGCCAGCCCCGTTCGGACCCAAAAAGCCGACGACCTCACCGCGACCGACCGTGAACGAGATGCCATTGACTGCCGAGTGACCGGCATATCGTTTCGTGAGGTCCAGAACCTCGATCATGGGAGTGGCAGTATCCACAATATTGCAGTACCGGACGCTAGCGAGGCAGCCCCTGGGTTGTCGAATGACGAATCGATGAATTCGCAGAGTCGCCGTCGTCAGCTGGAACCACTAGGCTTTGCTGAAATTTCGCATGAAACCAATCAGCCGCGAAGAGTTGGATCCGTCTGGCCACTCATTATCACGCACTGGATTGCTCACTCACGTTGTCGTCGGGCATTCCACACGCTGCCGGGCATCCTGCAAAACCAGCGCCACCGCCAGGTCATCGCACTTTGACGCGAACCGTCGCGATTCCAAGTCGAGTGAAAAAGCCGCGCCCTTGCTGAACCAGAATTCCCAAGGCCACCGAATCACCCTTCTCTTTCCAGTGCACCAACTTGGCAAATTCGACAATGTCTCGCGGTTGCTGGTCGTCGAACGTGGCAATGAAGTTGCCCGGTTCCAACTCAGACAGAGCAGCCGGACCATTGCGCTCAACAGACGTCACACTAAACGCGCCTTGGACGGGCTTGAGGGTTAAACCCAAACGACGCCGGATAAGGTCCGCGTTGAAGAAGTCCTCCTCCTTCACCATGCGCATCACCATCGACCGGCTGCGGCCGTCGCGTTGGATGGTGAATCGAACATCCTCATGGTCACCTGATTCCAACAGCAGCCGGTTGAATTCAATGATAGATTCCGGACGGACCCCATTCACTGAAACCACGACATCCCCTGGCGCAAGCCCGGCTTTCTCAGCGGGACTCGTTTTATGGATCGTCTGAACCGCCAATGGCAGCGTCGAGGCTTTGAGTTTGGCCCCAAACCAATAACCCTGGATGGATTCTCCACTCAGAATATCCGCCAGAGCTACCGAGACATTCTTTACTGGGATCGCAAATCCGATCCCTTGAGCCCCAAGGCGTGGGCTTAGGATGGCCACATTTAATCCGATCATCTCTGCCCTCAGGTTGATCAACGGCC
>SXSK01000204.1 GCA_005793375.1 Verrucomicrobiales bacterium
ACCCGTCGAAGGGTTGTGTGCAAGAGGTATTTACCTGGGAATTCCCCCTGACAAGCCTTGGATGCCGTCGCTCGCCGTCCTCAAAGTCACGGATTCACTGGTTTTTTGGCGTAAAATGGAGCATTTGGTCGGGCTTAAGTCAGACGTCTGAAAGGTTATCGATCCACTTGAATTCCGGGTTTCTTCTATTTCCTCGGGTGGATAGGTGCTGAGTGCCATCCCGCCTCGTGGGAAGCATTCGAGGTCGCCTGGGACGAGGGGCAATCCTCGTGGCGCTTTTATTCCAGCGCAGATTCCCACCTACCGATGCCGTTTCAAGACGAGGAGGCCGTCAGTATTGAGGTCCTGCGTCTGGCTTTTTTCCTGGGAACGGACAGAGTACTGGAAACATGCCTAGACGCTGTCTCCCGGTTTGGTGTCTGACGATTCAGATTCTCCTGAGTTTGGCGCTCGGACCGGTTTTGATGCAGGGACATGACCCGGTGCTGAGCGAGTTCATGGCGGCCAACGGCGGGGGCCTCCGGGACGTCGATGGCGATACCAGCGATTGGATTGAGCTCTACAATCCGGCGCCCGTCGAAGTCTTTTTGGAAGGTTGGGCACTCACCGATGACATCCGCAACCTTGGCAAGTGGCGATTTCCCAAAACGACTATTCCGGCGCGTGGCTTCCGGGTCGTTTTCGCCAGCGGTAAGAACCGAGTGGATCCGCGTCAGGAATTACACACGGGATTCAGCCTCAGCGGCGACGGGGAGTATCTGGCTTTGGTCAAGCCGGATGGCCAAACTGTCGTGAGTGCCTTTGCCCCTCAGTATCCGAAACAGGTTGCGGATATCTCGTATGGCGCGGCGATGACAATGGCATCGATCGCGATGACTCCGGATGGTCCATCGGCACGGTTTCGCGCGGTGCCATCATCGGGTTGGGCTGCGGATTGGAATCAGGTGGGGTTCGAGGATTCGGACTGGCGGTTGGTCAGCATGGGGGCGGGTTATCTCCGGGCCGAGGCGTCGAGCACTGAGCGGGCGGAGCCGCCACCGCTGTTGACGGATATGACGCGCCCGGGAGATTTTTTGGTGCCGACTTCGGGCAATTCGCCGGCGAATGAAGGGGTTGAGAATGCGATCGATAATTCGACGGCCACCAAGTATCTGAATTTCGACAAGCTCAATGCTGGATTTACCGTGACCCCATCGGCTGGAGCCAGTGTGGTGACAGGGTTACGATTGACGTCGGCCAACGATGCGCCTGAGCGGGATCCGATCAGTTATGTGTTGTTGGGATCGAATGACGGGACGCGGTTCGTGGAAGTTGCGCGTGGAACGGTTCCTTCCTTTTCTGCGCGATTCACAACGGTGGCGGTGGCGTTTCCCAATACGACAGTTTGGCGGCACTATCGACTACTGTTTCCGACGGTACGATCGGTGGGTTCGGCGGTGGCGATGCAGTTGGCGGAAGTTGAGTTCCTGGGCGTTGGCAGTGCGTTGCCGATGGAATTCGGGGCATTGATTCGGACCGATGTGGGCGATGACTTGTTTGGCAAGAGTGCTGGCGCCCAAATGCGGATTCCCTTCGCGTTGGCATCGGTCCCTTCTGACGGACAGCTGCTGCTCCGCATACGGTATGACGACGGGTTTGTGGCTTATCTGAATGGGCACGAAGTGGCGCGTGCCAATGCACCGTCGCCATTGACGGCATCGTCAGTGTCGTTGACCAATCGATTGCGGCGCGCTGCGGCGACAGAAGTGCCGATTGAACTGACAGAACGACGGTCGCTTTTGCGGGAGGGCGCGAACGTCTTGGCGGTTCACGGTTTGAACTCCAGCGCGGACAGTCGCGACTTCCTTTTGGATGCACGGCTTGAATGGGTTCGCGTGGCGCTGGGTGAATCGGGCTATTTGACCCACGCAACTCCCGGTGCGGAAAACCTGGGTGGCGTTGGCGGTCTGGTGGGCGATGTCCGCGTGTCGCCGTCGCGTGGGTTTTATGACACTGCGATTTTGGTCACGTTGAGTTGCCCGACGCCCGATGTGGTCATCCGGTATACGACCAACGGTTCACCGCCTTCGGCGACGAATGGGGTGATCTATTCGGCACCGATAAGGATTCAACGGACGACACCACTTCGAGTGGGCGCATTTCGTGATGGTTGGTGGAGTTCGGGAGTGACGACACACTCCTATATCTTTCTCGACGATGTGATTCAGCAGACGCGCGCCTCGGTCGTGCAGTCAGGGTTTCCGGCGGGGTGGGGTGGGGTGACTGCGGACTATGGGTTGGATCCGCGAGTGGCCGGGCCTGCTGGAACTGATTTGTTTGGCGGGAAGTATCGACGGAGCTTGAAAGCCGATTTGTTGTCACTGCCAACGCTCTCGATCGTGATGTCGATGAGTGACATGTTTGGAGCGCAGGGGATTTATCCGAATGCGGAAAGCCGCGGCGGAGGGTGGGAGCGGCCGATGTCGATGGAGTGGTTGCTGCCGGACAATTCGGGTGGGTTTCAAGCAAACGCGGGAGTTCGAATTCAGGGTGGTGCGTTCAGGCGATTTGATCTGAGTTTGAAGAAGTCGTTTCGAGTGGTGTTTCGGGAGCGATATGGTGCGCCGGAGTTACGCTATCCTCTGTTTGGTTCGGAGGCGACGGATCGATTTGACAACCTGGTTCTGCGAGCCAACAGCAATGATGCGTGGCCGTATGGTGGGGACCGGGCGGTGTATGTGCGGGATGCCTTTGCGATGGAGACGGCCAGGGCGATGGGGATTCCGTCATCTCATACTCGGTTTGCCCATCTTTACATCAATGGCGTTTATTGGGGGCTGTATAATCCGGTGGAGCGACCCGATGCCGCGTTTGCTGCGGCATACATTGGCGGGGACAAAGACACGTGGGACTCGATCAACCAGGATTCAGCTCCCGACGGGAACTATGAGGCGTGGAATCGACTGTTGGGACAGTTGAACCAGAACATGAGTTCCTCGGCGGCGTACCAGCGGGTTCAAGGAAACCATCCGGATGGCACGCGGAATCCTGCGTTTGAAGATCTACTCGATGTTGGGAACTTAATTGATTACCTGATCCTCAATTTTTACGTCGGCAACACCGATTGGCCGGGGCGTAATTGGTGGGCGGGACGGGATCGGAACGACGGCGATGGGTTTTCATTTCGACCTTGGGACACCGAGACCGCCTTGGGATTTAGTCCGACAGACGTTAATGTGACGGGCGCGGCGGATGCGGTGGCACGGCCCTACGCCGCGCTGAGGGCGAATGCGGACTTTCGACTGCAGTTCGCGGATCATGTGTATCGTCATTTCTTCCATGGCGGGCCGCTGGCGGTGAATGCGGCGAGTCCGCGATGGGATCCGATAAGACCGACCAATAACTATCCTGCGGCACGTTTCGCGGCACTGGCGGAATCCATCCGAAGCGGCGTGGTGGGTGAATCGGCGCGATGGGGCGATCAACTGCGGGCGACACCGTGGACACGGGATGAGCATTGGCAAAAGGAGCGAGACCGTTTGTTGGCGGACTACTTTCCACGGCGTTCCGGGATCGTATTGGCGCAGTTTCGCCAGGCGGGGTTGTATCCGAGAACAGATCCACCGGTGATGAATCCGCGAGGCGGTTCGGTACCAGCGGGATTCGAGCTCAAGATGACGTCTGTGGCGGGGACGATTTATTACACGACCAACGGCCTGGATCCGCGTCGGACGACGGATCGGTTGGTCTACGCTGGTCCGGTGACCTTGACCGATCTGACGTTGGTTCGAAGCCGGGTATTGAATGGTTCGGAATGGAGTGCTCTCAGTGAAGCGACCTTTGTGGTGGGCACGCCGCGATTGGGGGTCTCCGAGTTGATGTACCATCCGGCGCCGCCGAGCGCATCGGAGAGAGGAGCGGGATTTGTGAGTGCCGATGACTTTGAATTCGTGGAGCTCGTGAACACCGGAACAACGACCTATGGTTTGAGTGGATTGCGGTTTGCATCGGGGATCCAGTTTGAATTTGCCACGTCGATGCTGACGCATGTGGGCCCCGGGGAGTTTATCCTTTTGGTGCGGAACCGGTCGGCATTTGAATCCCGTTATGGGGTTGGGCGTCGAGTTGCGGGGCAATACTCTGGGCGATTGGATAACTCGGGAGAACGCGTGTTGTTGGTGAACGGCGCCGGTGAGACCGTGTTGGAGTTTCGATACGGTACTAGTGGGGATTGGCCGACATCAGCGGATGGCGGTGGGCTCGCGCTGGAAGCGGTAGATCCTGCGGGTCGGTTGGATGAAGCGGCCCACTGGCGAGTGAGCCAGTTGACGGGAGGGAGTCATGGGGAGGCGAATGAACCGCCGGCTCTGCTATTGGAAGCGACCATGATAGCCTCAAGTTTCTTGCGGTTCCGATTCGATGGACGTCTCGGGTTGGGCTACCGACTGATGGTGACTGACCACTTGGATGTGGAGGGCTGGCGGGTACTTCAACAAAGGGGGAATACAGCCGCGGAGTGGGGTGGTGGACTTGGTTGTGAATGTGGGGTCGGCGCCGGAAGGGCAGTACTTTCGCGTATCGATTCCGTGATGGATGACCCGTCGGTGGTTGGGGAGCCTCACGTGGATGGATCTGACTGTCGGGAGAATTCAAGTCACATTTACCAAATGTCACCGAAGGGTTGCGCTGTGCTGAAGGATGCTCATGCTGTACCGGTCCGATGAATGACTCACAGACTCTCGATGAACTCTTGGCGTCTCGCTCGAATCACAGCCGACGAGTGGTGGAACCCTGCACCGTGGTGATCTTTGGTGCGAGTGGTGACCTGACTTCACGCAAACTGATCCCGGCGCTCTATCACTTGGCGCTGGAGAAACTGATGCCGCAACCATTCCGGATTGTGGGTTTTGCCCGCCGCGAAAAATCAGATGACTCCTTCCGTGAGGAGTTGCGTCAGGCCTTGGACCGTTTTTCCCGGACGAAGCCCGTGGTGGAAGACGTGTGGAATGCGTTTGCGCAGAACATTTCCTATTGTCAGGCCGACATTTCAGATCCGGAAGGTTATGCCCGACTGAAATCGATATTGGCCAGCTATCCGGACGAGAAGCTGCGGCGGAATCTGTTGTTCTATCTGGCGACCTCACCGAGCCAGTTTGGTGACGTGACGGCACAGCTCAGCAACGCGGGGTTGCTACACAAGGAAAATGGAATGGGCACGCCGGAGCGGATTGTTGTGGAGAAGCCGTTTGGACATGACTTTGAGAGTGCTGAGCAACTCAACGGCGAACTGACACGCTATGCGCATGAGCAACAGATCTTCCGGATCGACCATTATCTTGGAAAGGAAACCGTTCAGAACATCCTCATGTTCCGGTTTTCGAATGGTATCTTCGAGCGTTTATGGAATCGAGAAGCCATCGACCATGTACAGATCACGGTATCTGAGAAACTAGGAGTGGGGTTGCGGGGTGGTTATTATGAGGAAGCGGGGGCACTAAGAGACATGGTGCAAAACCATTTGCTTCAGGTGTTATCACTGGTTGCGATGGAGCCGCCCGTGTCCTTGGAAGCCGAGTGTATTCGCGATGAGAAGGTCAAGCTCTTGAAGTCCATTCGGCCGATGACCCCGGCTCAAGTCATGGAGAATGTGGTTCGAGGGCAGTACTTCGCGGGTGAAGTCGACGGAGAAATGCGTCCCGCCTATCGGAGTGAAACCAAGGTCCGGCCGAATTCACATGTAGAGACTTTTGCGGCGATGCGGTTGTTTGTGGACAACTGGCGTTGGAGCGGGGTGCCATTCTATTTGCGCACGGGGAAGAATTTGCCGTTGAGCGCCAGCGAAGTTCGGGTGCAGTTTCGACCGGCGCCAAACATCCTGTTCGCGGCGCGTCAGGGATCGAAACTGGATGCCAATTCGTTGACCCTTCGGCTCCAGCCCAACGAAGGAATATCATTGCGATTCAACGGAAAAGTGCCTGGCAGCGCGACGGAATTGCGGCCGGTGCGGATGCGCTTTGACTACGATAGCGAGTTCGGTGCGTACACGCCGGAAGCCTACGAGCGGTTATTGCTGGAAGCGATGGCTGGGGATGCGACGCTGTTTATTCGACGCGACGAAGTTGAGACTGCATGGCGCATTGTGGACGCGATTCGGAATGCCTGGGTGAACAAGCCGTTGACGAATCGTGAATTCTATGCGGCGGGTACTTGGGGACCGGCGGCGTCCGACGACCTGCTGGAGCGTGATGGGCGTGAGTGGCGCAATCCGCAGGGGTTGAAGTAGAAAGAGCCCAGGGGTGTCAAGTGACGGAAAACATGAACCTTCGGGGTTTTGTCTTGCCGAGAAAGCGGGAAGGCCACCGCAGTCCAAAGACACTGGTTAGATTCAAATCACTTCTCGCTTGCGACAGAGGCGGTAGCGGACGAATTTGGTGGCGCGTAACGTCAGTCTGTTGTGACCGAACCCATGAGCCAACCTCCAACGACCACCGATTCCAAGATCGGTGCGGGGAGGATTCTGCCGCTTTTGCCCATGATCGCCATTGGGCTGTGGTGGTTGAACGACCTTCGGTTTCAATGGGCCTCTCAGGTTGAGTATCAATTTGGTTGGATGGTGGCGATGTTGACCGCCTATTTGGTTTGGGAACGTTGGGAAACCAGGCCTCGAGAGGACGAACCGTCGTCCGCTTGGTTGCCGTTGGTGCTAGCTCTGGTGGGAACTCCGTTGGTGGCAGTTGCGGAATTGTACAAGATCGGCATCGCGCGGACACAAGCATCGAGCATGTTGCTCAGCTTGGGTTGCACGTCGTTCATTACGGCAAACCTGTTTTTGGTTTGCGGGCCGCGCACTTGGCGTCACTTCTTATTCCCCATCGGATTTTTGTTCATCGCGGTGCCACTTCCCAAATTGATCTGGGATCCGATTGTGTTTGGGTTGCGAGATTTTGTGACGATGTTGAACATCGAGACGATGAATTTGATGGGGATCCCGGCGCAGCGGCAAGGGTATGTGATTGTGACACCGCGATGTGAAGTGAGTGTGGACGAGGCGTGCAGCGTAGTTCGCAGCTTGCAATCGAGCGTGATGGCCGCGCTTTTCGTGGGAGATCTCTCGCTGAAGCATCCGGCTTGGAAGGTGGTGTTTTTGTTTGTGGGTGTGGGCTTGGCGGTGGTGGGAAATTTTGGGCGATCGCTTTATCTGAGTCTGACGGCACACTGGCACGGCTCGGATGCCTTGAAGCGGGCTCACGACGCGGCGGGATGGACGGTATTGGGATTTACGGGGATCGGCGTGAGCTTGCTGGCGTGGTCACTGATTCGAATGGAAAAACGGATGCGGGTACGAGCCCAAATGGGGGAGATTCCCCGGCTATGAGCGACTTGCGATGGCATGTGGCCCACACTCGGCCGCGCTGTGAGAAAAAACTGGTCGAATTCTGCAATCGGGAAGCCCTGAGCCACACGTTGCCATTGTTTCGTAGCGTCAAGAAGTACCGGGGCAAGACGAAAATTTTTCTGAAGCCCTTGTTCCCCGGATATTTGTTTCTGCGCTTGGAGGATGAACAGAGATCGCGGATCCGTCAAAATCAGCATGTAGCCAACCTGTTGGACGTACCGGATCAGCGAGAATTCGAGTTGCAACTGGAGGATATTCTCCGAGCGCTTGAGTTGGGGGTGGATGTGCAACTGGCACCTCAGATCAAGGAAGGGATTCGGGTTCGTATCAAGGCCGGTCCGCTGCGCGGATTTGAGGCGTGGGTGCAGCGACGGGAGGGACTGTCCGAAGTAATTCTACGGTTAGATTTTATCGGGCAAGCGGCGGCGGTAGCGGCGGCGGCGGATGATCTCGAGCCGATTTGACCGTCGAAGTCTTCTTGCGAACGTTTGTTGAAACTTTTTCGGGAGTTGGCGAGTTTTAGAACCAAGAAACGGAACCTGTCCAATCGGAG
Organism: Verrucomicrobiales bacterium; assembly: GCA_005793375.1. Lineage (GTDB taxonomy): Bacteria > Verrucomicrobiota > Verrucomicrobiia > Limisphaerales > UBA9464 > SXSK01. The sequence goes on from SXSK01000204.1 coordinate 7,929, forward strand.
ATAAATTATGGCAGCAATGCACGAAATCGATTACGCGATCCACGGGGACGACATGCAATTCGTCGAAGTCGAGTTGGATCCTCAAGAGGCGATGGTCGCTGAAGCCGGTGGCATGATGTACATGGAAGATGGCATTGAGATGCAGACCATCTTTGGCGATGGGCGGGCACAGTCGGGTGGGTTCCTGACCAAGTTGCTCGGAGCGGGTCAGCGGATCCTCACGGGTGAATCGCTATTCATGACGGTTTTCCAAAATCAATCGGGAGTGAAACGTAAGATGGCTTTTGGCGCGCCGTACCCCGGCAAGATCATCCCGTTGCATTTGGCGGAAATCGGTGGGCAAGTGATTTGTCAGAAGGATTCCTTTTTGTGCGCTGCCAAGGGCGTCAGCGTGGGCATCGCCCTGCAACGTAAGCTGGGCGTTGGCCTATTCGGCGGCGAGGGCTTTATCATGCAACGACTCGATGGTGATGGCTGGACCTTTATCCATGCGGGAGGAACGTTGATGTCTCGAGACCTGGCACCAGGCGAACGATTGCGAGTCGATACGGGCTGTGTGGTGGCCTACACGCGAACCGTAAGTTTTGATATCCAGTTTGTCGGGGGAATTAAGTCGGCCATCTTTGGCGGCGAGGGTGTATTTTTTGCGACTCTCACCGGCCCTGGGCGAGTGTGGCTGCAATCCCTGCCATTCAGTCGGTTGGCGGATCGCATCTATGCCGCAGCACCGCAAACCGGTGGTGGCGGGCGGGGCGAAGGATCCATCCTGGGTGGTTTGGGAAATTTGTTGGATGGGGATAACTGAGCCCGTTAGGTCATTCGTGCTGTCAACGTGAGGTGGGGGTGCCCAGTGACGATGGGATTGGGAGTCGGCGATGCTGAAACTGGAAGCGCGAGTTGCCCGTCTCGATCCCGTTTAACACCAGCTTCTGTCTTTCATGCCGCACAGGCACCTACGCGGCAAAGCCTATCGATAGGAACTCGAAGATCCCAAAGTGCTTCGACTACATCGCTTCGGTGGTTTCGATACCGAGAATTTCCAAACCTTTTCTGAGGACGCGCGCGGAGAGTTCACAGAGTACCACACGGCTCATACGTTCGGGGCCGGAGGCTTTCAGCACGGGGCACTTGGTGTAGAATTTCGAGAACAAACCGGCGAGCTCATAGAGATAATTACAGATGAGATTGGGCCGGTAGTCGGAGGCGGCGGTTTCCAACGTGAGACCGAATGAGAGTAGTTGTCGTGCGAGATCCTTCTCTGCAGGCTCGTTGATGTGGACAACGGAATCGGCCAAGTCCTGGGTGTTCACGCCGGAATCGCGGACGATTTTGGCAGCACGCGTGTATTGATATTGCAGATACACGGACGTGTTGCCCGTTAGGGCGAGCATCTTTTCTTCGTCGAATTCGTAGTCGCTAATTCGATTAGGGAGCAGGTCCTGGTACTTTACAGCGCCGAGACCGACGACGCGTGCAATCTCTTTGCGAGAGGTTTCATCTAGTTCGGGGCGTAATTGAGTGACAACGGCGAAGGCGTGCTCTTCGGATTCGTCAAGAGTGCTCGCCAATTTCGGGGTTTTGCCGTCTCGGGTTTGGATGGGGACGCCGTTTTTTAGGATCTTTCCAAAGCCGACATGGCGCAAGGTGGTGGTCTTGGCGGCTTCGGGCTGCCACCGCTTGTAAGCGATGAACAGTTTTCGAAAGTGGGGCGACTGGCGGTCATCCACCACGTAGACGATTTCATCGGGTGCCCAGGTCTTGACGCGATACTCGATGGTGGCGAGGTCGGTGGTCATGTAATTGAATCCGCCATCGCTCTTGCGAATGATCGCGGGATCGGGCTGCCATGAGCCGTCGCGGTTGACGAAATAGGGGTCGGACTGAGGCGGGAGTGTTTGATCGCTAAAAATGGCGATGGCTCCCTGACTCTCTCGAGCTAGGCCGCGCGCGACGAACTCATTG
>SXSK01000205.1 GCA_005793375.1 Verrucomicrobiales bacterium
AGAAACACTTTGGGAACGTGTGGCACCTGTTTTGGATCAGTGCCTCGCCCGCCTAAGCGACATCGATCGCCATGCCCTGCTGCTGCGTTTCTTTGAAAACAAAAACTTAGCGGAGGTTGGACTTGCCCTGGGCGTTGCTGAAGATGCGGCGCGCAAACGAGTCTCCCGTGCGGTGGATCGGTTGCAAGTGCTTCTGAAGCAACATGGGGCAAGTGTCTCCACCGAATCGTTGTCTCCGCTGCTCGTCGGGAGATCCTCCCCGGCGATGCCGGGAACTCTGGCAGCAGCAACGGTGGCAGCAGCCATCGGCAATGGGTTCTCCGCCAAAGCCTCGACCACCACACTCGCCAGCTCTGTGTCGAACCATTTCCTGGCCGCCCAAATCAAACATTGGTTCGCCCTGGGAACTGCCGCCTCGGTTGGCGCCGGGCTCCTCACCGTCGCCGTCGTCCAAACCTCTTCCAATACCGACCTCAACTCGTCGACATGGGTCCGCCATCAGGTGCGCACCGGTGACAACTATCGACCGGCGGGCTTTGACGACGCTCAAGTGGTCCATGACTTCATCTCAGACCTGCAAACCTTGGCCCTCAAAGGAGATCGCGAAGCCATTGCCCGCAAAGTTCGCTTTCCGCTCAAAGTGAATGGTGCCGGCCAGAAACGATTGGTGGCGAATGAGATGGAATTCCTAGAGTCCTATGACACAACGTTTGCTCCTTCCATCGTCCGGATGGTTCTGAAATGTCCTCGAACAGGATTGTATTGCGATAATCGGGGCGTGATGATTGGGACAGGTGAAGTCTGGCTGGCTCCGGAAGATCGGCAGCCGCGGATTATCGCCTTGAATCTGCCAGACTAGCAGGTTTTTTTGATTGCGATCCGACATGGATAACACCGCCAAAAAAGTCGTCGTGAGCGCACGGTTGCCCCAAGCACCCGATCGCTCACTCATGGGGGCGTTCACCTTGGTGGAGCTGCTCGTTACGATTGCAGTCATCGCCATTTTAGCGAGCCTGTTACTCCCATCCCTTTCGCTGGCCCGCAAACGCTCTCAAAATATCCATTGCCTCTCAAATACTCGCCAACTGGGTTTGGGCATGAAGCTTTACGCCGACAACGATCCGCGCGGCAAGCTTCCTGGCATTCAATCGCCTGCTTTCGGCTTGTCGCCCTGGAGTTGGGTCTATGGGTTGTCCGCATACTTGGGAAACGTCGAACAAGTCCGTATCTGCCCCAGTGACGCCCAAGGCCCGCTGCGTCGCCGTGAGCATGGGTCGAGTTATGTCCTCAACGAATACACTTCAACCGATCCAGAAGTCCGAGTCACCCGAAGTGTGGTCCGCAATGGCGTGACTGGGCCGGACGGAGAAACCGCTGTTTTTGTGACCCCCGTCCGCCGTGTGGATGCCCTATCGAACCCCTCTGGCACGATCCTATTGTTTGAGGGGTCAGAATTGGGGGCGTTGATTGGCGACGAACGAACCCACCCCGACACCTGGTTTTTAGGATGGAGCAATGTCGTCGCCGATATCGATCCGTTCCGGCATGGGCGCGCCGCCAATTATCTGTTTGCCGATTGGCATGTAGAGTCCATTGCAGGCTCACGACTTCGGGCGCGACTGGAGCAAGGTGACCACTTTGCTGCGCCTCGCTGAAGAGGCCGCCACTCATGAATCGATTCTGGCACCGCGGGTTAGGCGCATCGCATCGGACGGTCTGCCGGAAAGTCCACATGGCAGTCTCGGCACTAGCGCTGGCCTTATCGAGCCAACCCAAGGACTTATTCGGTGCCGATCCCGTATCCACCGACCCGCCAAAAACCTTGCTGGATTCCGGATTGCTAACCTTTGTTGTGACAGGCTGGGGGGCCGTTGCTAGCCCGGATATCCTCGAAGCCGGAGGCATGCTAAACCTGGACCAAGTGATCAACACGCCGGTGAGCTTGTGGTCGGATTCATCGGTTGCGGGTCTCGACGGGAAATGGGTGTCGAACGCGATGGAACCGGTTCGTGCCGCGACGCAGGATTTTACCACGGCTCACACGGTTGGAATTTCCTGCGGCGAATTCCATACCGTGTTACTCAAACGCGACGGTTCGGTCGTGGCACGTGGTTGGAATCGGTCGGGGCAAACCTCAGTCCCAGCCGACCTGACCAACGCGGTGGCGATCGCCTGCGGTGCCGACCACTCGCTGGCACTGCGCCGGAACGGATCCCTCACTGCTTGGGGCTTTAATCGATTCGGTCAGTGCAATGTGCCCTCCGATTTGGAACCAGCCAAAGCCGTCGCCGCCGGCACTGAGCACAGTTTGGCTCTGCTTCAAAACGGTCGGGTGAGCGGTTGGGGGGCCAATTCTTGGCGACAGATCAACCCACCGCGCGACCTCACCGATGTGACTGCCGTCGCCGCCGGCAATCATCATAGTCTAGCGCTGCGAGCCGATGGAACTGTCGTGGGATGGGGCAGAAATCTGGAAGGGCAATGCGATCCGCCTGGTGACCTGGGAAACATCCGCGCTATTGCTGCCGGTGGGAATTTCAGCCTCGCCTTGCTGAGTAGCGGCACCGTTGTGGGTTGGGGTGACGATGAACACGGTCAAGCCTCGCCGCCACCGGAGTTGACCGATGTCGTGGCAATCGCAGCCGGCAACTACCACGGATTGGCCTTAAGGCGCGACGGCAGCGTTGCGGCCTGGGGCAATAGTCAGTTTTTGTCGACAGAAGTTCCTCCCACGCTTTCCCAGGTGGTGGCGATTGCCGCGGGAGGGTTTCACAGCGAAGCCTTAGTTCAAGCCGTCCCCACGTTGACCGAATTCCAGATAGGGAAACAAGCGTGGACTGCGGAACTCAACCTTGTCGCTGGCACACCTTATGTGTTGGAGCGATCCAACAATTTGACGGACTGGACACCCTTTGACCAAGGAGTGTCCACCCCTGGCGAAATGACTCTCCGACATCCCGTAGACCCCAACCAGGGCACGCAGTTTTGGCGGATAAACCCAACCACCTATTCGGAGGTCCGGTTGTTGAATCGGTGACCATTTATTAAATGACCGCCCGCTGGCTCGCTCATATCCCTAATGATCAGTGCGAGATTGGCGCGGCAATAGACGGAGACACATGACCAAGATTTTTCAATTTTTGTTGGCGCTCGTCGCCATGAATTTTTGGATTCCATCGCGCAGCGGAGCCGCTCCGATCGACGTCGAAAACACCCCCTATATTCGGAGCATCCGGCTGGAAGGCACGAATGTCCGCGTGACCGTCGTTGCCCCAGGCGACTTGCGCCGTATCACCCTGGAGACTCGCCCCCGATTAGGTACAGGGAATTGGGTCGCCAAAGAGTTCGCTTGGCCGGATGGCGCGGCGGGAGAATACACATTCACGCTGCCGCTCACTCGCGAAGCTGAAATGATCCGGGTGAAAGGGGAAGATACCCAATTGTTGCCACTGCCAGCAGCATTCTACAAGGGCAGGAGTTTGTTCGACACCATCGTGGTCGCCAACGATCCAAAACGAACCGCCATCGGCGGGGGTATGGTTCCGGGAGCCGCCAACGATGGCCTCATCAATAACAATTTGAATGCGCCGCCCACACCCACAGTCTCCGAAGGCGCGGGCGGCAGCGCGGTCCGAGAAGTGGTTGAATCCGACATCTGGCAACTCGACGCCACCACGCTATATTTTTTCAACCAAAATCGGGGCTTACAAGTGATCGACGTTTCGAATCCAGATGTTCCGGTCATCCGCGGACAACTGCCAGTTGCTGCCTTCGGCGAGCAGATGTATCTGTTGCCCCATGGAGACGGAGTTTCGGTGCGGTTTGTGGCACTACTGACTCGGAACGGTTGCAACTGGAATGACGGTTCAATTCTCATTGTGCGTGTCGAAAACGGAGTCCCGACGATGCAGACGCGGTTGGCATTGAAAGCCCAGGTACAGGAGAGTCGCCTGGTGGGCAACGCACTTTATGCAGCGACTCAAGGTTGGAGGGAACGACGGGTTCCAGGCGGCCTGGATGAGAAAGGAAATTGGTTCGCAGAGTCATCGGTTTGGGAGAATGTCACCACTGTCGAGTCCTTCGACCTCACCAATCCCGCGCAACCCATCCAGCGACAAACGATTGAATTGTCGGCACAACCGAATGCTATTTCCGCTACCGACAGATTCCTCTTCGTGGCGGTTAGCGGTTCGCAATCACCAAAGGCGGGCGAAAACATCCCCACATGGTCCCTCGCCGGCGCGCAGTCGGTGATTCTCTTCGACATCTCCGATCCCAACGGCAACGTCCAACAACTCAGTCATCTCACCACCGCCGGTTTGGTCGCTGACAAATTCAAGATGCACGTCCGTGGCGATGTCCTTTCGGTGGTCTCTCAAAAACAGGCCCACTGGGAATTCGTCACGAACAGCAAGGATCAGGGCATTGACTGGCAGCGAAGCATTTTGCACCCATCCGTCACCCAGCTCGAAACCTTCTCTCTCGCTCAACCCACGGCCCCAGTGCGTCTCGGGCATCTCCCGATCATTACTAACGAAACGGTTTACGCCACCCGATACGATGGCGACCGCGCTTATGTTGTGACCTTCCGCCAGATTGACCCGCTCTGGATCATCGACCTGAGTGATCCCTCCAATCCCACCATCCAGGGAGAACTCAAAGTGCCCGGCTGGTCGACTTACATTCACCCGATGGGAGATCGATTGATCGCCATGGGCCAGGAAAATTGGGGGCAACCATCGGTATCGCTTTACGACGTTGAGGACGCCCACAGCCCGAAATTGTTGCACCGGGTCGCCCTGGGCAAATGGGCTTGGAGCGAAGCCAATCAGGACGAAAAGGCCTTCAAGGTATTCGCCGAAGCAGGAATGGTCCTGCTGCCGTGGAGTGGGCAACGTGACTCAACCAAAACTGAACCCTCAGGTACATTTTTTCAAGGCATGCAGTTGTTGGATTTCACGCGAGACACCCTCCAGCTTCGTGGTGTGATCGAGCATCATTTCCAAGCCCGCAGGGCCACCCTGTTGCAGAATCGGATCCTCTCCATTTCCGGCACTGAACTGATCACCGCGGATTACACGGACCGAGACCATCCGACCATCAAAGCCACACTCGACCTAGCCCCACAAATTGATCACGCGTTTCCACTCGGGAACCATCTGATCAGCGTCACGGAGGCGTCTGGAAGTCGTCCACCACAGATCCACCGCTCGCTCAAGGCCAAGCCCGATACCTTTCTATCGACACTCTCGCTATCCAACCACCCGCTAGTCGGTGTCGAATTGCGAGGGGACCGACTCTACGTGATTCAAAAAGAAGCCGACCAGTATCGACAGGAGCCCCAGGTTGAAACCAACACCGTGGTTGAGTCCTTTCCCCAAAAGCCACTCGTCCAATACGTCACAAACGACGTGGTGGAACTAGTATCTGTTCCGCCACTCCTGAGTTATGTCACCAACGAGGTGGTTCGCCTCGAACCACAACCCTGCAAGGTGGTCGGAAGCAATCTCGTGGAAGTGACTGCCCCGCTCCCTCCGTTGCCAGACGACCTGACCCTCCGATTCACGACCAATTCCGTCTGGCGTTTGGTCTATGAGGATCAGCCACCGATGCTGGTGACTGATGAGGTGGTAACACGGGTCGAAACACCCCAACCTCCGCGTCCTGAAACCAATCAGTTAATCTCCCGCATTGAAATTCCGCAGCCACCTCTATTGAAGACCACCATCGTGGTCGTCACCAATATCATTACTATCCGAACCGTGGGCGACGGCTGGTTGACCGTCGTGGACATAACCAAGCAGGAAGGCCCACAACGCCTCGGCGAGACGCGTTTCGAATTCGCCGAAATTTATTATGGTGCCAGACTTCAGGCCGTCTGGCCAACCGATGGCTTGGTCGTCTGGACCTCAGAATCTTCCGGTGGCCGTTTCTACGGAGGGTGGCCCGGCATTCGCCTCAATGGCAGTATCGGCGGTCCCATCATGATTGATGCCCTGGACGCTCCCCTTGAATCAAGGGCCATTTGCTTCGGCTGCGACTGGATGCCTTGGTGGGGTTCAACTGCGGCCCCCGAATTGCTCGGGTTTGATGTCACGAATTCCAACCAACCCGTGCTGAGCAGCCGAGTCACACCCGTACTGCCTCCGGACACTGGAACCTTTTGGAACGGCACTAGTGCAACGTTTGCCGCCGCCAAGAAAGTCTACTTCAGCCACAGCTTCTCGAAGTACATTCCGCCGGAGCAAGAGTTCATCACGGTGACTAATGCGGATAAGTCCACCTATCAACTTTGGCAATACGGCCATTATGAGCAAAGCCATTGGTTGGACGTGGTCGACTATTCCAACCCCCTCGCCCCGATCTTGCATGCTCCCGCGAGTTTCCCAGGAACTCTGGAAGGCATCTCGCATCAAGGCGCCTTGGTTTACTCACGCACAATCCGCAAGGATGACATCGCTCTGGATGCTCTCGCCTATGACGGCACAGGCGTTTTCCTAGTGGATTCGTTAATCCTTCCCCAGACCTGGCCACAGCCCTTGCGGGTCACGGAACAAGGTCAAGTATTCCTCGGGCGCGCTTCCACCACCAATACGGAACCTTCCGTTTTAGAAACCTGGGCTGTCGACACGGCCGCCCATTTCAGCCGGTACGGTTCCATCCCCTTAGCGACGTCTGCCAGTGAGCTGAATCGCTTTGACGGTCTCCTGGTCGTTACCACCACGGACAATGTGCTCAGACTCCTGGATGCCCGTAATCCCGCGGTGCTAGTTCCGGCACGAACGGTAGAACTGGATTGCTCCTACTGGTTTCAACTCGGGAACGCCCGCGGTTCACTCTCTGAAGGTTTGTGGATCCCGCGCGGCATCCAAGGTGTCTGGCATATCCCCACTGTCCTCCCCTGAAACGTTGCGGATCGGACTGGCACCTCAAAACCGCAGATAGATGCCTTTGAGATAACCCGCCTCCGCAAATCGCACAGGATGGTCGGCGGGATGGCCGACCGTCTTGATCTCACGGAACAGTCGACCCGAATCTCGAGCCGCCTGGCGGACCCCCTCAAAAAACTCGGCCTCACTCACGTGAGCGGAACACGAGGCCGCGAAGAGCAATCCACCCGGACGTACTCGCTGAATGCCGCTCATCGCCAAGCGCCCATATGCTTCCACAGCGCCCGCGCGCTCCAACTCGCGCCGAGCCAGTGACGGCGGGTCCAGAATCACCACCTCAAACTCGCGGCGCGGCCCGCGCGCGAGCCATTCAAAAGCATCGCATTGGATCTGTTCAAAACGGCAGGCAGCTATTTCGGGGATGTGCCGATTCAATGCCACATTACGCTGAGCACTTTCCAACGCATGAGCACTGATATCGAGGTCGGTAACCGAAATGGCACCACCACGGGCCGCGTACAGCGAAAAGCCACCTGAGAAACTAAACGCATTCAGGACTTCAGCTCCCTTCGCCACGGACTCAATGAATTGACGATTCTCGCGTTGATCCAGGAAGAATCCGGTCTTCTGGCCCTGAACCACCTCCGCTTCAAACCGAATGCCGGTTTCCTCGAACACCACCGTCGATCTCAAAGCGCCAATGTCGCGCGAAATAAGCGGTTTCCCGTCCGTCCACCCACCTACTTTCGCGACCACCTGCATGTTTCGACTCAGTCGCAGAATCAACTGCTCGGGATGCAGTTCCGCTTCGATCAGCGAAATCAATTCCGGCAACCTGGACAACCAAGCTCCGGTGTAGAGCTTCATCACGTAGGTGCCCGCATACCGGTCGAGGACCAATCCCGGCCAACCATCGCTTTCGCCATAAATGCAGCGATAGCCATTGGTCCGCTCATCAAACAACCCTTCGCGGCGGTGCAGCGTGATCCGCAAATGCTGGCGCCACCAATTTTCGTCGAGCACCACCGGCTTGCCGACATGCAAAATACGAACGCGCAGCGGTGAATCGGGATCAAACAAGCCGATCGCCAAGAAACGATCCTGACGATCATAAATCACGGCGTATTCCCCGAGTGACCCTGGCCGGTTTTGCTCACGCAAGCTGTCCCCATAAACCCACGGATGCCCAGAGCGCACGGCCGACTCCGCGGCAGGCGAGACCCGCAACTTTAACCGCGGACTCATGGCTGACGGTTTCGAATTCGACATGACACCGTTGGATGGATAATGGGTAACCCGCTGACGCAGGAAGTGAGGTTTGGGAAGACCTGGAACGAAAAAACCCCGCCTGGAATGGCGGGGTTCCAATGAAACTCGCGAGAAAAACGCTCTATTTGGATTTCAACGCGGCTTCAATGGCACTCACAACCTCGGCGTCGTCGGGAGCCGTCTTGGGTTCAATGCGCTTTAGGACTTGCCCGTCGCGCCCAATCAAGAATTTACCGAAGTTCCACGCCACATCTCCAGGGAACTTGGCGTCTTTTCCAGTCAACGCGGCGTAGAGCGGGTGTTGCTCAGCGCCCTTCACGTGCAGTTTACCCATCAAAGGAAAGCTCACGTGGTATTTGGTGGAACAGAAAGTCTTGATCTCTTCGGTGGTCCCTGGTTCCTGCTTACCAAAATCATTGCATGGAAATCCCACGATCACGAGACCTTTGTCTTTGTACTTCTTATAAGTGGCTTCGAGGGATTCGTACTGCGGCGTTAAGCCGCATTTGGAAGCCACGTTAACCGCCAAGACCACTTTGCCTTTGTAGGCTTTCAAAGAAGTGTCCTTGCCGTCGATGTCCTTGAGGGGAATGTCCCATATACCCGGGCCGGTCGCCGCGAGCAGCGTGGCAGTAGCAGCAATCATTGTAATCAGTGGCTTTAGAGCGCTCATGTCACCGCACTATGACCAAATCATCCACTCTGTCAATTCAGGCGATCGTACCCCCTCCCCCTCCTGTGGCGTAGCTCCGAGTTGTCGGAGATACGAAGATCGGTCGTCCTTGACTTCCAAGCACACGACCCCGCCTCGGGGAGGCGATCGCCGACGATCAAAGCGCCAAAGGCGTTTTTTCCCGATACAGCCAGCGTCCCGTTCACGGGCATCTCTTGGTGCTTAGGTCAGAAAGCGGCAGTCCCTGCCGCAGTTCAACGATTCAGGCAGTGGAACGTCACTTGTCGCGATGAGAACACCGTAAACCTATCCAACCGCAGTAAGCGTTCTCTACAACCATTGATCCCCGCGTTCTTCTTCGGCAACCTCGACGCGTGAAACGTCTCCCCCGAATTGCCCGGGCTTCCAAGATCGTGACGCTCGGCGTCCTCCACCTCGGCTTAATCGCCGCCGACTGGGCTCCCGCACCTCAGTCCTTTCGACAGGAAATCGCCCGCCATCGAGAGCTCACCAAAGGTTTTCCCCAAGCGACCGCGCAGTGGATTGAAGCACTTCCCAATCAACCCGTGCGTGTGTTGATCGATGGCAATTGGAGCGAGTGGCGCGATGCCCAATGGCAACCCTCTGCGGTCCTCAAAAGCAACGCGGCGGCGTCCTTCACGTTTGCCGGAGTCAGGGGAGAATCCATTACCGTTCCGCTCGCCGGCCGAGATGTGCGGCAAATCATTCGCTTTGGGTTCACCAACTTTTTAGGAACGGCCAATGGCATCTTCGCCAGTTTTGATTCTGGCTTTGATTCCCTGACGAGACCACTCAACGCGGGTGAAATCCGCCAGTTCGCCGTGGCCTCCAATGGAGAGATCTTCGCCGCCACCGAGGCTGGTATTTACCGCCGCACCGCCGCCGGATGGGAGGCCAAGCCGCTTCGAATTGTCGATTCCGTCGGACGGCTCTGGGCGGCCGAAGACGTTCTCGGGGTAGCCTTCGATACGAAGGGACAACTGTGGTTCACGACACGAGCGGGCGTGGGTTGTCGTCAAGGAGAACGCTGGCGCTTTTTCGAAGGCAAAGACGGGCTGCCGTGGAATGAGTTCACGGCGATTTCGGCAGGCGCGGGTGACGACATGTGGTTTGGGACCCGCCTGGGTGCCATTCGTTGGGATGGCAATGAGTTCCACTATCGACAGGGCTTAAGCTGGCTTCCCCACGACGATGTACGCGCCATTGCGGTCGCCTCGGATGGAAGCGTTTGGTTGTCGACGGCAGAAGGTATTGGCTGGATCGAACGTCGGAACATGACCCTCGGAGAAAAAGCGCGGATCTATGAGGATGAAATTGAGAAGTATATTCAGCGTACACCCTATGGCTATGTCGCCGAAGCGTCGTTGGGTATCCCTGGGGACAAATCCACATTCCAGAATGGGGACAGCGACAACGACGGCTTGTGGACCTCCATGTACGGTGCGGGGGAATGTTTCCATGTGGCCGCAACGGGTGATCCAAAATCCAAGAGGCGCGCGGCGAAGGCGTTTGATGCGTTGCGTTTTTTGCAGAAAGTCACTCAGGGTGGCACTCCCGCCCCCGACAGGGGGTACATCGCTCGGACGATTCGATCCGTGGAACTGCCCGATCCAAACATCGGACGACTGGCATCCGATCTCGAAGGACAAAAGCACGATAAACTCTGGAAAGCCTACGAACCGCGTTGGCCCAAAAGCTCCGATGGGAAGTGGTTTTGGAAGAGCGATACCAGCAGCGATGAACTCGATGGGCACTACTTCTTCTACGCCCTCTACTACGAATTTGTCGCTTCCAGCGACGCCGAGAAGGGACGGGTTCGCGAGGTGGTTCGCGAGACCACGGATCATTTGTTGCTCCACGGCGGGACCATGACCGATCACGACGGCAAACCGACGCGGTGGGCAGTGTATGGTCCGCAATTCCTTAATCGAGACCCATTCTGGTGGCCCGAACGCGGGCTCAATTCACTAAGTTTTCTTTCCTATTTGACGGTCGCGGCTCACCTGACGGGAGACGTCAAGTATACGGAAGCCGCAAACGAATTGATCGAGAAGCATGGATATGCCCAAAACGCGATGTATCCCAAGGTTCAGCACGGTCCCGGCTCAGGGAACCAATCCGACGACGAAATGGCGTTCATGTGTTATTACACGTTGCTGCGCTACTCCAAGAACGAGGCTCTCAAATCGATGATCCGATTTTCCTTCTATCGCTATTGGGTGAACGAAGCGCCGGAACTAAATCCCTTCTTCAACTTTGCCTATGCGGCCAATGGCCTCCTGCAACGGTTCACCAATGCGTTCGGAGATTTCTCCATAACGCCTTGGGAAGGGTGGCACACGGATTCTCTGGCAACCCTCCGCGGCTTTCCATTGGATCGAGTGAGTTGGGGTCATAAAAACAGCCACCGATTGGATATCCAATTCCTAATACCCCAAGGTTCACAAGATATTTACGAACCTCGCAAACGCCACCGAGGCTATCGCACCAATGGCCGGGTGATGCCCGTGGAGAATCGATTTTTCAATCATTGGAACACCGATCCTTGGGAACTCAATTATGGTGGAAACGGTCGAGAGTTAGCCTCGGGCGTGGTGTATCTTCTGCCCTATTACATGGGACTGTATCACGGCTTCATTGAAAAACCGTGAAGCGGGAGTAACGGCCGCCCACCGCATTCCGAACAGGTCCCAGCATCCGTAGTGAATTGGGCGTGGCAACGTGGGCAGTACCGTGTGTGAATGGCCTCCGTGGCTTGCGGTGCTAGAAGCCAGTCAGCGGGATCCAACCCAATCTCGATCAGCAAAGACTCCAATGCCTCAAGGGATCTCTTCCGAAACCATGCCTCCACGGCCATAGCATCCGGTTCTCCCGAAACGCACTCAGGAAAACGAGGATAGTTCAAGTCCCGCCAAGCGCTCCGGGCAATGCGTTCAAACTCAGGGAGCTTCAGCAATTCGGCGGCGGCACACCAGGGATGAAACGTTTCCAAGGCTCCCTTCGTCAGTGGATCGCGCGCCCTCGACGAACTGGCGGGAGCCAACGCATAGATCAATCCCAATTTGAATCGTTCCTCCGTGGCGCCTGGAAACAGGTGTCGATGAGCCCGGACAAATCGGAATGAAATCCAACCGGTTTGAACAAACATTGCCGGAACCAACCAGTACAATGCCGGCAACCAATCGAACCGCGAGACCACCCAAGGAACAACCCCGAATAAGTAAATCAAAAAGCAGGTGCACAAATGGTTCAGCCAACTTATCTGAGTCCTGAGTTCTGAGAGCCGTGATTTGAATGCGGAACGGTCGTAGGAGTGGGACAATGATTCCTCGAGTTTCTGTAGCCGCTGGTTGGCTGGTAGATCCGACACCGTTTTCAGCCATTCGGCCGCCATCCAGGGCGTATGAACCGAATCCCCACTCCAGAATAACTCGCCGTTCACCAGCAACTTCTTGCCCGACACCGAAATGGAGTCGACCTCATCCCATCGAACAAAACGCCCACTCTGCAGAGGCCGTCCATTGCACTGAAGACACTCCGACTTGAAGGCTAAAATGCCCTGCGGCCCAAAGGAAAATGGAAATCCGCGGCACACCAACACCTCCCCAAATGGAGGCAACGGCCATGCCCAATGTAATCCTCCATGATCGTTCCGCGCCAATTCCCCATCCGGCACATAACCCCAACGCCGACCAAACCAGGTGCGAAACACCACGCCACCCCGCTTCACCCAAAAGAGACACTCCACCAGATAAAGCGCCACCAAGACCAACAGCAACGACTCGCGATCAGACATGGGACTCCATCCGATAACCCGTCAAAATGGAAATTCCGAGCCTGACAGCCACTTCAGAGAAACGGTGCGACGCTTTGTGATTCGGCAGTTCCACTAGGACTGAGGGTCTTTTCGTCCGCCGAAAAGTTTCGCGAGGATGTTCCTGGCTGCCGCCCCGACCGCTACCAGAGCAAGAATAATGAATTTGAACCCCTTCTTGAAGAAGGCCAGCAACCATCCCAGCAGCCCAACCTTGTAGGCGGCAGCGGCGGCGCCTCCAAGCACCAGCGCCCCCAATCCTACCTTTGCAATTTTATCCCCTTGTTTGTACTCCGCATAGCCCTCACCCGAGCTGTAGCTATACTCCTTCATCAAAGTCCGAAAGATTGGCAGTGTTTGGTCGATTTTTTCCTGATCCTCGATCAGGGTCAACTTGGTCACGCCGCGACGCCCTAGCAGACGCACATTGTGGTTCACAAATTTGTGCCCTCCACTTTCGCCCAGGATGCACCATTCCAAGTTCTTGGTCTCCTCATGATAACTGGGTTTCACCTGCCATCCTAAAACGCTCAACGGAGGCATGCCCAGTTTCTCACGACGTTCGTTTTGCTGCTCTGCGCCTTCTCGATAAGACTTCAGCAGGTCATCCGCCATGCTCTCCAGTTGGGTCTTTTCGTCGTCCTTGACATAACCAATGTCGTCAAATTCGAAAATGATCACCCACTCGTCCTTGAGGTTTTGGATAATCCCCAATTCATTTCCATCGGGCGTGCTGCCAGACCGTTCCAACCATCGCTTGGCGTCTTTGTGATCCAGAAACCGGTAACCTTCCGGAATCTTCATTCGCGCAACGTTGCGCATCGAGGCCGAATAGGGTCCCTTGTGCCAATCAAATCCCAAATCGCCGTTGCGCTCTTCCTCCTTCGAGGCCCCTGAAGCTGGCACTAACCCAACCAGTAAAATCAGGGTGATCCATGGAAACAACACGTTCCTTCCAAACGACATCCACATCCCCAACCCTAAGTCGGAGTCCGGGCACTCGGCAAGTGCCGTATGCTCGACGAAACCTGGGTTTCCCGCACCCGAATACGGGGATTAGAATCCAATCCATTAAATAAAACTGGCCCACTCCCGTCGAAGGAATCACGTTATCCTCATGCCACATCTCGAACAAACCATTGAAGTGCGGTGGCGTCACCAAGTGCATTTCACGAAAGACGTCTTTGCGCTGACGAATCCCTTGCTGGCGAAAGTGCTCCAGGGCGAGTCGGCGGCGGTGGTTTCACGCGTCGCCAAGGTGTTGCTCATCATCGATGAAGCCTTGGCTCAAGCCCGACCTGCACTCCTTGTCGAGATTGAAGCCTACTTCCAGACCTATACCAAGTCCCTGCTCCTGGTCTGCCCTCCGGTCGTGATGGTGGGAGGCGAAGCCGTCAAGAACGCCTACTTTCGGGTTTCGGAGATTCATGCCCTGATTGATCGCCATCATATTGACCGCCATAACTACTTGATCGCCATCGGCGGAGGTGCATTGCTCGACATGGTGGGTTTGGCCGCCGCAACCGCTCACCGAGGGGTTCGTCACGTCCGACTGCCCACCACGACCCTCTCCCAAGACGATTCTGGGGTCGGGGTGAAGAACGGCATCAATGCCTTCGGCAAGAAGAACTTCATCGGCACTTTCTCCCCACCCTACGCCGTCGTAAACGATGCGAGGTTTCTCGAAACGTTGCCGGCACGGGATAAACGCGCCGGTTTCGTCGAGGCCGTCAAGGTCGCCTGTATCCGCGACGGCGCCTTTTTCGCGCAATTGGAATCCGACGCCTTGGCGCTGGCCGAGTTCCAACCGGAAGCCATGCAGCGCCTCATCTTCCGTTGCGCCGAACTACACCTCCAACACATCGCCACCAGTGGCGATCCGTTCGAGATGGGGAGTGCTCGACCGCTGGACTTCGGTCATTGGGCAGCTCACAAACTCGAACAACTTTCAGAATTTCGACTGCGCCACGGCGAGGCGGTCGCCATAGGCATCGCGTTGGACGTCATCTACTCGCGCCTCAAAGGCTTTCTTTCCGCTCCCGCCTCAGAACGGGTCCTTCGCCTGCTCGAACAACTTGGCTTCGACTTGTACGCTAGCGAATTGTTTCATGAGGACGAAAATGGCCAGTGCTTGGTCCTGACAGGTCTTGAAGAGTTTCGAGAACATCTCGGAGGGGAACTCACCATTACGCTGTTGCGCGAAATCGGGCAGGGCTTCGAAGTCCACGATATGACGATTCCCCTCGTCGCCACTGCCATGGAGGAACTTCGGAATCGTCACATGAGCCGAACGGGCGCGATTGTCAGGGCCGCCACGGCTTAGTCTTTGGGACCACCGAAATCTTCTGGGAAACTGTGGATCATACCCATCCACAGGACCTCTACGGCCTGACCAGCAACCATGGATGTCTCAACGCCACCACAGCCCTCTTCTCCATCGTCGCGCATCGCCAATTCCCCTGCTGCTTCAACGACGTGTGACTACTGCAGCGCACCGTTGTCGGTCGATTTTCTCACCACGGACCGGACAACCCCGTTCCCGTCCGGCTCGAAAATTCGGGCATATTGCTGCTACGGATGCCGTGTTCTCGGCGAAACTCGATCGACGTCGAGTGACCGCAGCCATCCCACGGCGCTAGCCGCAATACCCTGGGTGCGGATTGGCCTCGGTGTCGTGCTGGCCTCTCAATCCATGGTGGTGGGACTTGCAGTCAATCTTTCGCCACCCAATGGCAGCACGCGCAACTGGCTGCACGGCGTGCTTATTATCTCCTCGCTCGGAGTTGTATGGCTGCTCGGCAAACCCCTGCTAGGGGCTTCGTGGAAGTGTGCCTGCCGTCGCCGGGTCGGCGTGGAATTGCTTTTTCTAGCCGGTCTAATCGGCGCCTTCGGTGCGTCTCTGTGGAGCACTCTGACTCAAACTGGTGCCGTCTATTACGAAGTCGTCGCCGTATTATTGACGGTCTATACGGCCGGCAGTGCTCTGACCGCTCAGGCCAAAGAGAAAGCCCTCAGCGAAACTCGACGCCTTCGCGATGCCTTCTCCACAGTTCGACGCCTGCATAACGACGGCACTCAAGAAGAGTGTCCTGTTTCGAAAATTGCCAAGGGCGATCTCACGTTGGTGTATCCTGGCGAACCCATCGCGGTCGACGGACTGATTCGACGTGGTGAAGCATTCGTCCGTGAAACTCCATTGAGTGGTGAACCGCATCCCGTCGTTCGCCACGTTGGAGACTCCGTTCTGGCGGGCAGCTATAGCGAGGACGGCGACTTGTGGATCGAGGCGACTTCAAGTGGTTCGAATCGTCGGCTGGATGACTTATTGCGCACCGTCGAAGCTGCGCGAACAGATGTTTCTGGCGTGGAATCCCAAGCTCGGGCGGATCGATTGGCTTCGTGGTTTCTTCCGATGGTCCTGACAACGTCGGTGGCCACTATGGGTTTCTGGGCAATTCGAGGTGACTGGGCAGAAGGTCTCTTCAATGGGCTAGCTGTCTTGTTGGTTGCCTGCCCTTGCGCAATCGGCCTCGCCACACCCCTCGCCGTTTGGAACGTCCTCGCCACGCTGGGTTCTCGAGGGTTCGTGGTTCGCCGCACGTCCAAGGTGGAAACGCTCGGCACTGTGGATACCGTGGTCTTTGACAAAAC
>SXSK01000206.1 GCA_005793375.1 Verrucomicrobiales bacterium
CGATCTGCTCCGGGCGAGTGTGCCAAACAAGATACCGGAGACCCCTGAACTCACGCACCGCCAAGCACGACATTCCCAAGCAAAATGGTGAGAATGTCTAGAGAGCCATTTTAGAGACAAAGATGAGGGAGGGCCACCGCACTCCAAAAGGCGCGGTGTTTTTTGGAGTACGGCAGCCCTCTGCCGTTTTCCCCCCAGCATACCATGCGGCGCCGCAACTCGGAGATGCGCCCCTCCACCGTTTCATCCACAAAACACCCGCGGTGCCGATGACTGCATCGTTGGTTGCCGATTAGAAATCGAGACCTTCGAATCGGCCATAAATCGGGAGCGGCAAACGGTCTTGAAGGCGCCTCAGGTCTTGGAAATCGCCGTCGTTGCGTGCCGGTTGCACCCATTGCTCAAACCGCTTTTTGGACTTCCAGCGCCAATGCTCCACATGGCCATCCAAGAAACTGAGGTTGCACCCCTGCCGGTGCCGATCCGCCGGTTGATCCAACCAGGAATCCTCGTCGTGATCTCCGACGCGAAACACGCCGAAAGGAGGGTCAACAATCCCGTCCTCGTGAGTATCGATAAAGCCAAAAACCTCACTTGGAGAACGCCGAGAGGCCTCTTCCATCGTCCGCACCTCACTCCCGGAGATCCGGCAATTTAAAAATACATCCAGGTTATAGCTGCGCGTGCGTTTGAACTTGAGATCGGGATTGCGAGCCGCAGCGACCAACTTTCGATCCGCCGGACATCGGTACACTTCTAGTGAGGTCAGGTAGGGATACAACAAGCCCCGCTGCACATTGGTGGTACTGGTGTCGACCTGGACATTTCCCGGGCACCACGATGGGCCGGTGTCCGCAGGCTCATCTTCCTGGCCCACCACATACACCCAATGGTTCGGAACCAATTGATCCTGAAAATCCGTGGTGTAAGTGATAAAGGCCAGTTGGAGCTGCTTCTGATTACTGAGACAACGAGAGGTAATGGCGGATTGCTTGGCCTGCGACAGCGCGGGCAGCAGCAAGGCCGCCAAAATGGCAATGATAGCAATAACGACCAACAACTCGATCAGCGTAAATCCCCGGTGCGTCAACGACCGGGACCTAAACTGATAGAGCTCCGTCATGGCACATTTTTTAAACATGCTACCTCAAGAATCGATCCATACTGACCATTACAGGAACACTGTCCGTTGCGCGAATGGATTTTTCAACCCATAAAGGTCCATTGAAAACCACTGTTTCAATAGGTGGCCCGCCCTCCCGAAATGTCGAACACAGCCCCGGTGCTAAAGGAACACTCGTCGGAAGAAAGCCAAGCAACCAGCGCCGCGACCTCCGAAGCCTCTCCTGCTCGGCCCATCGGGATCTTCGAGAGCATGTATTTCACATGCTCCGGACTGCACTGCTTTAAGATGTCGGTCTGAATGACCGCCGGGGTAATGCAATTCACCAGGACACCCGTTTGAGCCAGTTCTTTGCCCAAGGATTTTGTCAATCCAATGACGGCCGATTTGGAAGCGCTGTAGTGCGAGGCGTTAGGATTGCCTTCTTTGCCAGCGATCGATGCCACATTGACGATTCGTCCACGGCCCGCCCGGATCATTTCGGGAATCACGGCGTGGCAGCAATGAAAGACCCCCATCACATTCAAGTCAACGACCGCACTCCACTCGTCGGTGGTACATTCCCAAAGCTTCTTCGACACACCCGCAATGCCGGCATTGTTAACCAGGATATCGACACTACCAAACCGCTTGAGACATTTCGCGACCGCCCGCCGAACTTGCGCCGACCGAGTGATATCCACCGCAGTGGTTTCGATTTCACCCCTGCCAGCCAGGGCTTTCTTGGCTGTATTCAACGCGTTGGGATCAATGTCCCACAAGACGCATCGTGCGCCTGAGGCGAGAAATCGTTCAATACAAGCGAAGCCAATGCCGCGCGCCGCACCCGTGACAATGGCGGTCCGGCCCTTGAGATCAATAGTAGTCATGAATTGGTGGTGCCTTTCCCTAGAATCTGCGGACTGAATTGTCGAGCGGAGTTCCGAAGGTATTCACGCAATCAAACCGCAGTTTTGGGCCGAGCCGAACTGGCAGGGGGACGGATGCCCAGCCAGCAGAATGCCCCGAGCAGGCAGACGACCGCGCCGAATCCAATGCCCGCTTTCCACCCCAACCATTGGCTGAGTACCGGGGTCAACATCGGCGCGATCAATCCGATGCCGTTGCCTCCGGTATTCATGATGGCTGCCGAGGTGCCGCCTCGGCCCCTGCCGATCTGGACGGCGGTTGTCCAAAAGGAGCTTTCGCAGAGGCCCAAACATCCTAAAGCGAGGGTAAACCAAAAAACGATCCAGAAGCGTTCGGTGGAGAAGACCCCGCCAAGAAGGAGGAAGGAGCTGGCGGTCATGGCGATTTTTGGCATGAGCGCCCGTCCCACAGCTACGCCCCGTTTTCGCTCAAATTGGTCGGTGATCCAACCTCCCAACGGCATGGCCACGGCCATCGCCAAGTTGGGCAACCCCGCATAAAATCGACTCTCCAATTTGTCCATTTTCAGGATCTGATCGAAGTAGTAGTGGAGCCAATAGAAAAAGAGGTACTGGAAATATCCCACGGCAGCGTAACTCAGCGTTAGTAATACCAACCGCCGATCCCAGAGAATTTCGGGAGGTTGCAGATCGCCCTCAGGTTCGGCAGCTAAGGGTGTTTCTTCAGCCCCCTGCACCGGTAAATCGCGAGCCACCACAAACCAAATCAGGGCCAGGCCCGCCGTAATGGCCCCAGTGACGAAGAAAGCCTTCGGCCAGTCAACCCAGTCGATCAATCCGCCAAACACCGGATGTACCAGAGCATATGCCAGGACCGAGGCACCCGTGATCGTGCCGTTTGCCAGGGGCTGTTGGGTCGGGGGAAACCATCCTCCGATACACCGGGCGGCTCCCGGATGCAGCGGGGTGCTAAAGACACCCATCAAACAACGCACCACCATCAACGTCATCCACACCTGTCCCGCCGCCAGCACTCCAAATCCAAGCACCCCAGTCATCGCGCAGAACACTGCCGAACCGATCCCCATACACGCCATGGCGACTCGCGGACCACGCCGATCAATGAACCAACCCCCAGGGATCATGAAGATCGTGTACGCCAACAGAAATGAGGAATAGACCAGACCCATCCGTTCGGGGGAGATTCCAAACTGCTGAATGATGCGTTCATCACCAGCGCTCGTGATACTGGCGCGATTGAAGTGGCTAATGAAGCATAGCGCCATCAAAAGCACCAGAATACCCCAGCGCCGTCCAGCACTCGGAGCAATTGACAACGCAGAACTCATAGGCGGTCGGAATCCATCGTCAGGGAATGCCGTCAGCATGCAACGACTGCCAGTCGGTTGCACAGGCTTTTCCAACCTTCTGATGCAAGTCCAGGCATTCGATCCAGAGCGGACATCCGACGTCTTGAGGTTCCACCCCGAAACGCAAGACGCCATCCACCGTCATCACTCCCGAGCCCCGCGCCGCCTTCCTCTCACTTTCCTATCCGAAGGTCGAGACCAACTAGGTAGCAGAGCCGTCCTCCCGCTGCAGGAGAGTGACCAATCCAAAGGCTGGAATCTCGATAGAATCTGAACGCCAATGAAATCGATGGCGTCGAAAGGCTTCGGGTTGAGTCGTCGCCAACACCGCGGTGGTCGTGTCCAACCGACGTCCTTCACGCGTCTCAGGCATCGCGCGGAGATCCACCAAACGTGATTCGCGCCCCAAATTTGCAAGGATAAGCCGGTGTTTCCCACCCTTGCGCAAGGTCAGTGCATGAATCCTTTGGGGCTCTGTCGTTCGTGTTGGAAGCACTTCGGCGCCCGCCCATTCTCCCACATCCGCCAGGGCATGGTATAGCGGGAACACGCCGCCAGGCACCGACACAAATCGGCCCGGCATCGGCGAACCACCCGGTCGTTCCAAAACGCCCCGCCACCCCGTGGTTTCATAAAACGTCACGCTCTCCGCGCCAGACTCCGCCACGGCTCGCAGCATCGCCAATGTCCACGCCGCGGCCACGAGGGAACTCTGGCGCGGATCGACAGAACTCGGGAGTTCGCCGTCGATCGATACATCCAAATCGGCATATCGCACGCCTGGCGCATAGCGGGGCTTCAAGGTCACTGGACTGATGACCAATGGTTTGTCCGGGTAATCCTTTTGGACACGCCAGATCTGCGGTGGCACTGCCTCAGGTGTTTCCAAGAGGCTGCTCAGGTCCGCGGCATGAACCTGAGGATTCATCGACCAACAGATAAAATCCGCATCATCCACTGGCACGGGCTGCAGTTGAAGCTGATAGAGGTCGCCATCGGTGCCGGCACCAATAGCCACCCCGCATTCCTCCAATTCCAACCGGGCATGCGCCAGATCCAAGGGCAGCGTCGATCGCTGTCCCTCCCGAAAGATCAACGCCCGACAAAGGTCCGCTTTGAGTCGACTCAGTTCACTCATTACCCGTTTCAAATCGCCGTCGCCCGTCCGGGGCAGATGAATGGCCAATTCCAAGGCCGCACCCAATTCCATGGCATCCCGCGCAGCTCGTCGCAAGTCCTCGATCCAATCCAAAGTACTGAGCCATAGATCTGTCCTCAAAAACGCAGTCCCGAGACGGCTAAGTCGCGAGACTTCCAGGTCCGTCAGAGTCGCTCCATGCAATGCCATCCCCAGACCGATCTCCGGCAAGCGACAACTTCGGTTCCGATCGATCTCCAAGGCAACCTCCTCGCGACGTCTCGGCGACTTTGGAGGGCGATCCGACCGAGCCAGACTCTCTTCGAGCTTTAATGTCACTCGTTGCCTCACTCGCGTTCCCTGACGGATTTCCACAGGCATGGGATAGCGCAAGGGGGTGCTGTAGGTCTTGAAACTGGCATCAATCCAATTGCGCTGATCTTCCGTCTCAAAAGAGTCTCCCTCGAACTGCACTGTCGCCCAAACCCCCGGCTCGACTTCATGGGTCAAACCTGACAAATCAGAAAATCCACCGACCGGCTGTTCACGGGCCACTTCCATGGGAAACTTCAGTAAACGTGTCGAACCATCGATATGCAGGGTCCGGCAGGACGCCCCGCAACATTCGAGAATCGGATGCAGCACACAGAGTCCAATACGGTTCTTCAAAAACGTGGAGAGGGCTTCCCCATCCAAGCCAAAAGAAATCGTGCCATCCGATCCGCCGGTGATCACCGCATGCCACACAAAATGGATATCGCCCGCCCGATGAGTCCTAGTATAGACCGCACGAAACCCAGAGGACGGCAACTCCAAGATTTGATCTGTAATGACTCCGGGAATGGTGCACCAATTTTGGTCGCGCACCGCTCCATAGATCCGCCGGATTACTTCGCGACCCTGGTAGCGAATCTGCCGTAGGTCCCCCATTTCAAGGACCAATTCCCAAGGACCCGCCCGCAATGACGTTCGAGAGGTCAGCGGCTCGGCAGACCCATGAGCCAGCCAACAATCGGCAGCACGGCTGGTCATGAATCCTTCAAATTAATTCCCGAATTGGCTCCCCCCGCCCCAGTGTCTCCGTCAGGTCGCGCGGTAATCCGTCCATTACCCGCACTTCACCCAGGTCCAACATCGAATGCATGATCGTTGCCATCAAGTCCTGGGGTGTAATCGGATGAGACGTCGGCTCGCCACCATCGCGCGAAGAGCTCCCCACCACCTGCCCCATTTTCAAGCCCCCACCATACAGCAAAAGAGGCCCCAGATTGCCCCAGTGATCCCTGCCGCCCGCTGCATTCAGTCGTGGTGTCCGCCCCATCTCGCCGCAACACACTACCAGGATCTTGTCCCGCAACCCGCGGGCTTCGATATCCTCAATCAGCGCCGAGACCGCATGATCAAACGGCACCCCCACATAACCCATACCTTCACTCATGGTGGCATTGTTCACGTCGGCATGCATGTCCCAAACAAAACTCGTGGTTACCGTCACAAACCCTGCACCCCGTTCGCACAAACGTCGAGCCAGAAGCAGCAACCGGCCCAACGTGTTCACGTGATCTGCATAGTGCGGATGATTATTCCATTTCCGACTGATTCGATCTCTGGGAACTAAGGGTGCGGTATCGTAACGTTCGATCAGCGCCGGGGATTCCTTGGAAAGATCGAACGCGTCACCCACGCCGCGGAGGATTGCCCCGAAAGCCTGTTGCTGCAATGCATCCAGGGACTCCCCGATGCGCTGGGTATCCATACGCCGCCGCCATTGATCCAACGCATTCAGCAGCGCCCGCCGATCTTGCACTCGCGCCTGTGGCAGGTGGATCTGCATGTCCTGTTGCAATTGACTTCCCGTCCCCGGCACAAATGGAGCGTAGGCAGCCCCCAAATCCCCTGAACCAGCGATGTTCCCAAACTCCGTGATTGCTGGACCGGCATCCGGCGACACCGCCCGCGGAAACAAGGCCACCGCGGACGGCATTGCGGTCTCGATGCGAGTCGCCCCGGCCACACGCGCGTAAAGTGAACCCATGTTCGCGCCCAAGGTCGATCGACTCACAATCGGCTTGATGTTGTGGTCGGCATCCCCTGGAACAAAGGAACGCACAATGGCAACTTTGTGCGCCAATCGAGCCAACTGCGTCATCGTCGATCCAAAGCGGACTCCGGGAATCGTCGTCGGTATCTCACCCGTCACACTTCGGATGCCGGAGGGTGCATCCATCTTGGGATCAAAGGTCTCAAATTGCGAAGGACCCCCGTGTTGAAACAGAAAGATTACCGAACGATCCTTCAGCAGGGGTTTGCCACTGGCCGCGAAGGATTTCAACGCCATCAGATCCCTCAACGACCAGCCACCTAACCCTAAACCACCCACGCGAAGAAAGTGCCGGCGTCTCAGCCGGGATCCTTCAAGAATTGTGTCGTGTAAGGTAAGCATCGTAATCGAGTTCGCTCAGAAAGGTTCTGCCTCGTTCGATCCTATCCCTCGCCGCCTTCGTCGACCACCTCCATGTTTCCGGAAGTTGGCCTGACGTTCAGCGCGCCTCGCCTGAATTTCTCGAATCTCCAACTCATACTCATACTCTGACTTCAGTTCGTCGATCATCGCCTCCATTTCGAGGTGACGCCGTCGCAATTGGGCTATTTCACGCGACAATTCCAGGGTCACTCGCGACAGCTTCTTCTCGTGGCTGCCCAGCGAGCCAAAATTCCAGGCCGGATGGCTGGATAACTCCCGAAGCTCCTTCCGGGTGGCGATCTGGGCTCGCTGAATCTCCCTCTGCTTCTGAAGCATCGACGCGACACTCATCTCAAGTTGAACCTGAGGTCCGGAATAGCCGCAACGCTCCAGACATGAATAGAGAACCGCCAAGTTGCCACATTGATACGCATCTTGAGCGGTTTGCCAAATCGCACGCTGGGTCTCGGTCATGGCGCCAATCCGGTCTGGATGGAGTTGCTTGACGATCAATCGATAGATCCTCGCGATCCCTTGCCCCTCATGGGTCGCATCCTTCGATCGTTTTACAACTTGTCCGCCAAAGTTCTCGCCAATCGGACGATAAAAATCATCCTCGTCATCCTCCTCAAATAACGAATCAAATAGGTCTTTAAAGTCCTCGGGTGCGTCCTCCGGATCGTCGTCTGCCTCGGCTGGGTCGAACTCCTTGGCGGGCGGGATGGCTGGCCCCTTGCCATTGCGTTCATCCATGACTCGACCATAGGCTTCTACGGGTGAAATCATCAACTGGAGCGCCACCAGATGCACATAACTCAGCAGCGCTTCCGTCGCGGATATCTTATCAACGAGTTCCGTCAATTGAGCACGTTGCGGCCCGAGGTACGTACAAAAGAAGATTCGATGGGACGGCACGTCTTCCTCGTAGAATTGTTCGCGCCGCTTCAGCAGAGCATCCAATTCGGCCTGCAATTTCTCCATCCGTCTCTTGGCTTCGCGGCGCACCCGCGCCGTATCGGATAGCATCAACGAACGGATACCCGAAGACAGGGACTGTCTCCGACTGGCTGTGGCTTTGGCTTTGGCTTTGGCTTTGCGGCGGACGGGTTGGACGGTTCTGCGCGGCACATCGTCACGCTAACTCGTGAAGAATAACGACGCCACAAAACTCCTTCTCACAATCCACACTGGGCCCCTCATGGAAAGATTGATTGATGTCAATCCTGTGGCAGAGCACGGTCGGACAGCCGCCGCGCGGGCTTGTCGCTTCGCCAGGCGCTTCCCATCTGGTGAAGGTATTTCTAGTGCGTAACTGGTTCGTTCTGTCGCTGCCCCTGGTCGCGGTGCTCGCCTTGTTCGCGCCTGGGCTCGGAGCGACGGGTGGCCGCTTTCGCCCGGAAGTGACCGGCAAACTCGCCGTCGCACTGATCTTCATCCTACAAGGCTGGACCCTTCCAACTGCAGCCCTCAGGGAAGGCGCCGGACGCTGGCGACTTCACGCGCTGATCCAAACCGTGACCTTCGTCGTGTTCCCGATCCTCGGCATTGTGTTGGATCGCGCAATCGGCGCCACCCTTCCCCCAGATCTCCGGCTCGGGTTTCTCTTTTTGTTCGTGCTTCCGTCGACAATCTCCATGTCAGTCGTGCTCACCACTCTGGCAGGCGGCAACACGGTTGGAGCCCTCTTCAACGCAGCGCTTTCCAACCTTCTGGGAGTCGTCGTGACTCCCCTGTGGATGGGTTGGCTCATGAAGTGGAGCGGGAATATCCAGCCGATGGGGGGTGTGATTCGCGATGTCGTTGTCCTTTTGATACTGCCCCTTGTCGGCGGGCAACTCCTCAGACTGCGATTCGCGACTTGGGCGGACTATCACAAAAAAGCCCTCGGGCATACTTCCAGTTGCCTCATCTTATTCATCGTCTTCACCGCGTTCTGCAACTCCGTCCAACAGGGTACCTGGCAATCTCTCCCCTCATCTTGGATTGCAGGTACCGCCATCGCAGTCGCCAGCCTCCTGGTGAGCATGATTGGGCTCGTCGAACTGCTCTCTCGCGCGCTCAAATTAGATCGAGCCGACCGGATCGCTGCATCCTTCTGCGCCCCCCAAAAGACAGTCGCCGCCGGCATCCCTCTCGCCAAAGCCTTGTTCGGGGCGCATCCTGGTCTGGGCGTCATCTTGTTGCCACTCCTGCTTTACCATCCGCTGCAACTCATGGTATGTGGCGTGCTCGCCGATCAATTTGCCCGCAAGCCCAAACCGAATCCACCAAACGTACGATCCGCTCCGTGAACTGCCGTCTCGGTTCGATGCGAGTCCGAGGGGTCCATTGTCTTCGCTGGCCTCAATCACTTCACCGATCCAGTCGGCGAATCATGTCGGAAACACGCTCCAGATCGATCCCCGAAGGCTCCTGATCCAACACCCATTTCAGATCCTCGCGCGCACCTTCCCGATCCCCGGTCATGAACCGCACCCGGCTTCGATCAACGCGGTGAGCCGCCGCGCTCCGCTTATCCGCAGCCACGGCAATCAACAGATCGAGATAGCGCAGGGACTCGGCTGGGCCGTCAGTACGCTCCGTGAACGATTGAAGATTCGTCAGCATTCGGTTCAGGATCTCACGTTTTGTCGCCGGCTTGAGGAATTCACTGCGGACTGGCAGACCCTGGGCACTGCTACCGATGTCATCCGCCTCGGTGTGAGTGATGAAACGCCCGCCATTAAACACATCAATCAACTGCTCATCCGCTCCCGGCGGCGCATACTTGACCAGGAAATGTCCCGGTAGAGGCACGCCGCTGACATGGGATATTCCAGCGCGTCGGGCCACCTCCAAAAACAACACACTCAAGGTGATCGGCAGCCCTTCCCGATCATCCATCACGTCATTCATATAACTGTTCGCCCGGTCATAATAGTCGTGTCGGCTGCCGTGGAATCCGTTTTCGGCGAATAAGAATTGAACCAGATTTTCGACTTGTTTGCGACCATCGGTTTCGCCGGTGATACGCTCGCGCATTTCTTGGGCCAATCGATCGAGCTGGGCTCGATACGATTCCACATCCAAGTCGGGATTGTCATGGCGCGCGATCAGCATCGCCGCACGAAAGAGGTCCAACTGTTCCTCAGCCCCCCCCATCAGTTGAACGAGCTCATCGCGGATGGAATCCCGATGAACTCGCGTCGCGAGAGACCTCAACCGGGTGGCCGCCTGTTCCAATTCTCGCGCGTTGGTGGTCAGCCACTGCCGCGACGCCGCCGCATTGACGAGCAATTGGGACCACGTTTCAGGCTTTAGTGTGTCCTCCACACCCACCTTCGTCGCCGCGATGGCTCCCAAGCCCAATTCAGACGCCACACGATCGGAAATACCAGGCACCCCGCTGCTGGAACCATTCCCCAGCGTGAAGTCGCGAAACTCGGCCGAAGTATCGCGGAACTTGGCCAATCCCACCGACCCTCCAGTGAGTTCTTTGTCAGCCGACTCCACCACCAGTTCTTCGTTCACAAAACACAAGAGCCGGTTCTGCTCCACTCTCACCCGCACTCGATTCCATTCTCCACGCCGATAATGCGGACTCGGCACCGTCGTCAAAATACTCCAAGAGAAAACCTCAGGCCCGTCAAAACGCGTCAATCGCAACTGCCCGCCCGTTGGATAAAACCCGTAGTGCCGGTCACCACCATCACTGGCAAAGATTAATCCAGCAGCGCCCGATTCGTCGTCCAGTTTGACAGTCACCGCAACCTCATACGTCGGCGCAGGAACCGGTCGTGTCGCCACCAGAAGCGAGCGTCCGCCAAAGCCATTTCCCAGCCCGTCCACCAGGATTCGATGCCCTTTCTGGCGCCAGCGTGCACCAAACTTTGGATGCCATTCGTTGGTCTGGATCGAAGCAAACGACAACCACCGACTCATTGGCACCGGATTGGGTCGGTCCAACAAGGCTTTCAGTAGCGTCGAGGGAGTTGCGAATCCCAGGTTCCGGGTCAGGGCGGATTTCATGTTGACCACACCATGAACCCGCCCGTTTCGATCCATCAACGGGCCGCCGCTATTGCCTTGCTCGATCGGCAATGCCACCTGCAACAGTTCCACACCGTCAAAGGTGCGCCGCCCCGACAACACGCCTTCCACCACGCTCTGCTGCAACCCCAGGGGAGTGCCGATGGCCACGACTTCCTGCCCCTGCGCCAGGCTGTCGGAATCGCCCAACGGCAATGAGGGTAGATTGGTTACCGCGATGCGAATGACCGCCAAATCCGCATGCCGATCCCAGGCGTGAATGCTCAACGCCTCGTGGCGGCTCCCATCAGCCAATCGAACAGTGACTGGACGCGATTCTCCAATCACATGGAGACTCGTTGCAATCAGACCCTCACCGACCACAAAACCAGTGCCTTGCCCATCCTCACGGCCGTCCCTGGCAAAATGAGACACGACCGCAATCGACCGCTTGGTTGTTGCCGCGAGGTCAGCCGTCGACAACCCGCCAACTGCCGCCTCTAACGACCACGGGGTACAGTCCAACAGGACAATCACCCAAACCACTCTTCTTAAGGGCGCGAAGATCCGCCGACTCAGGGCTGTAAAAAAACGTGGCGTCCGGTGACCGGAATACATGCGACCGACCTTACACGAGGGCCGCAACCGAATAAAGCGGTTCGACAGAAAGACATTTCATCGCTTCCTACCAGCCCTCGGTCTTGTTATGAAACGCCATGCAGTTTGCAGAACTGGGGCTTCGCGCCGCCATTATGGACGCGATTGCGGCCATGGGTTACAAAGAACCGACTCCAATCCAGGAGAAAGCCATCCCTTTATTTCTAGAAGGTAAAGACGTCATCGGCTCGGCTCAAACCGGGACCGGCAAGACCGCAGCCTTTGCTCTACCCATCCTCAGCCGACTCGGGCCACATGGTCCAGGCCCTCGGTGTCTGGTCCTCGAACCCACCCGCGAACTCGCCGTTCAAACACACGAGAATTTCCTCAAGTTTGCCAAGTTTACCACGCTCAGGGCCGGCCTCATTTACGGCGGCGTTGGTTACGGCAAACAAACCGATGATCTCAAACAAGGTGTCGATGTCATCACCGCCACCCCTGGCCGCCTCCTTGACCATATGGGGCAGGGCACGGTCCGATTGGATCGTCTCCAGTACCTCGTGCTCGAC